>CANPXZ010000130.1 GCA_947587485.1 uncultured Oscillospiraceae bacterium
GGCGGCGCGTCCCGCTTTTGCCGGGTAACGCCCTCCTACGAGCCGGGAGTGACAGTAGTTGATTTACATAATATTCTTTCACCTATCATCACGAGCACCCTGGAGGGGACGCTGCCCCTCTTCGACCGGAAGCTCCGGGGCTTCGCCGGGTCGGACGCGGTGCTGACCGGCCCGGAGACCCGGTCCTCCAGTCCGGTGCGGATGCTGCGGACCGACGCGCTCCAATCCCCCGCCCTGGCGGGACTGTTCCCATGCGGGGAGGGCGCGGGCTGGGCCGGCGGCATCATGAGCGCCGCTGTGGACGGGCTCAAATGCGCCGAGGCTTTGATCGGGAGCCTGGGGGAATAAATGGAACTGCCGCGGGATGACCCGCGGCAGCTTTTTTACAGGATGTAGTCCGTGATGCAGTCGTACCAGTGGACGTAGGTCCGGCCGTTGACCGTGAGGCGCTGGTTGTCCGGCAGCTGCTCGCTCCAGGGCCGGCCGCCGAAGTGGTCCAGGGCCCAGTCGTCCCGGTTGAACCGCCGCCACAGGACGGTGCGGCCGTTCTCGTCCAGATAGTCCTCGCTCACCACCGCGTCGTTGAAGCAGCAGGCGTCCATGACGCACACGGTATCGTATCGCTTCCCGCCGATGGTGACCGCGTACCGGCCCACCACGTCCGGGCAGTCGGGCTTCTGCGCCCCGGTGACCGTGTCCCTCTCCCGGCGGAGGATGCCACGGGGGACCATGGCCGTGGGCCGGCCCCGGTTGTCCGGGCCGTAGCCCCAGTTGTCCAGAAAGCATGGCCCGTCCAGGAAGGTGAACAGCTTTCGGACCCCGTTTTCCATGTGGCTCTCGGCCAGATACCGGACGTACCCGTCCGCCAGCTGGGCCACGAACCGGCGCTCCAGCTCGTTGACGCTGCCGGTGCGGTAATAGTCCTCCGCGTCGTGCTGGACGGCGGCGATCTCCACGCCCGGCAGACCGTGTATCTCCGCCTGGCCCGCCACGGCCATGTCCGTCCACTCGGTCCGGCGGCCGCCGGGCTGCTCGTAAATGCCCCAGCTGATCCTCTCCCCCGGTTTGGGCACGCACAGCCAGCCGTCCAGCTCCTCCCAGCACACCCGGAAGGGCGGCCGGGGGTCCGGCTCGATGGTGTACGCCGGCAATATCTCCGGCAGCTTCGTCTTTTTCATCCGATCGTCTCCTTTCGTATCGGGGTAAGGATAGGCGGCCCGGAACCGCTCCCTGGCGTTGTGCAGACGGCTCTTCACCGTGCCCAGGGGCACCCCCAGCCGCCGGGCGATGTCCCGCTGGGGCAGCTGCTCCCAATAGGCCATGACCAGCACCTGCCGGTCCGTCGGCTCCAGCCGCTCCACCGCGTCCCGGACGGCCACGGCCTCCACCGGGCCCATCCGGCTCTGGGTCAGAACCGTCTCCTGCAGCGCGTCCAGGGACACCTCCCGCCGCCTGGCCCGCTGCCGGTACCAGTCGGCGCAGCGGCTGCGGGCGATGGCAAGAAGCCAGGGCTTGAAGCCGGCCTCGTCCCGGACCTGGCCGAACCGCTCATATGCCGTTATGTAAACCTCTTGCAGCACGTCCTCCGCCTCCCCGGCGGGCAGGCGAAAGCGCACGAACCGCTCCACCGCGTCCCGGTGCCGGGCAAGCAGCGTCTCGAACGGGTCCATATCCTCACCTCCTTTGCCCCTATAGACGCTCTCCGGGGCCGAAAGGTTCAAATCCTCTTGACAATAGGATACACCCAAGCGTATAATGCCGCCAGAGGTAAATGATATGAAGTTGCTGTCGTAGACAACAAAATGACCCACGGATAAAAGGCAAGCTGCGGCTTGTCTTGTTTCCGTGGGATTTTTGCGCCCATTTGGGCCAGATCATTTTGTTGACTGCGAGGAGCACATATCATGAAAAAACGGAATATTCATATCCTGTACGCCGTCGCCTTTTTGCAAGGCATGGTGTTTTACGCCCCGGTGGCCTCCCTGTACCGGCAGGCCCGGGGCATGAGCCTGGGGCAGATCGCCCTGCTGGAGAGCGTTTCCTTCATCATCCAGCTGGCCATGGAGCTGCCCTGGGGCATCGTGGCCGACCGGATCGGCTACAAAAAGACCATGATCGCCGGCTGCGGCATATTTGCCCTGTCCAAGCTGGTGTTCTGGCGGGCCGCCGGCTTTTGGGACTTCTTCTGGGAGCGGTTTCTCATCAGCGCCGCCATCGCCGCCCTGTCCGGCGTGGACGAGAGCATCCTGTACTTAAGCTGCGGCGACGAGGACAGCCAAAAGGTCTTTGGCCGGTCCAATGCCTTCTCCACGGCGGGGCTGCTGGTCTCCGCCGGGGCCTTCTCCCTGTTCATGGCGGATGATTACGCCCTGTCCGCCCTGGCCACGTTCATCGCCTACGCCCTGGCGGCGGCGCTGACCCTGGGCCTTCGGGAGGTCCGGCCCCCGGAACGGGAGCGCCGGGCGCCGGTGCGGGCCTTTTTCCGGCTTCTGAAAAGCACGCTGCGGGACCGGCGGTTCCTGCTTCTGATCGTGTGCTGGGCCATGTACGGCCAGGTCCTCAGCTCCGTGTGTACGTGGCTCAACCAAAACCAGTATCTTCGCTGCGGCATGGGAAGCCGGGCCATGGGCCTTGTGTACATCCTGGTGTCGGTGGTCTCCATGTCCAGCGCCTTTTCCCAGCCCGTCACCGACAAGCTGGGCCGGGCCCGGACGGTTCTGTGGGCGCTGGCCCTGGCGGGCCTTGCCTGCCTCACGCTGGTCTTCACACGCTCGGCGGTGCTCTCCGCCGCGTGCGTCCTGTTTTTGGAGGGAAGCTCCGCCCTCATGAACCCCCTGGCAAGCCAGGTATGGAACCGGCAGGTGACCAGCGCCGACCGGGCTACCCAGCTGAGCATCTACGCGGTGCTGGACGAGGCCGTGTCCGCCGGCGGCAGCCTGATCATCGGCCGGACGGCGGACCTGTCCCTGGACGGGGCGTTTATCCTGTGCGCCGGGGTTTGCGCCGTCTGCGCCATCGCCGTGGCTGTTCGGTGCAAGGGGTATTTTGAGAGAGAATAATGCGCAAAAACGCCCGGCGGACGTCTTGTCCGTCGGGCGGTACCATTTCGAAAGCCTCCCTCTGACGAGGGAGGTGGCTCGCCCGCCAGGGCGAGACGAAGGGAGAGATACGCCAGACTATAGTTTTTCTCTCCCCCAGTCAGCGCAAAAGCGCTGACAGCCCCCTCGTCAGAGGGGGCCTTTCATAGAGGTGTGCGCCTTGCGGCGCGGCAAATAAAATATATTATTGCCCCGCCGTGAAGCGCCAGAGGCGGGCCTGGTCCTCGGCGGAGGCGTAGCCGATGCCCACCCGGGGCGAGGCGGTCACCCGCTCCGGCACATAGCCGTCGTCCTCCAGGGCCAGGGCCCCGCCCAGGCACGTGTCGTTCAGGCTCTTGTCGATGGCCAGCAGCTTCGTCACCCGGCCAGGGCCGGAGGCACCCTTCACGCCCCGGATCAGCACCGCTTGGGGGTCCTCCGCCGGGCCCGTCACCAGATTCAGCATCCAGTGGATGCCGTAGCAAAGATACACGTAAATGGTCCCGGCGGGATGGTACAGCACCTCGGTCCGTTTGGTGCGGCCATGGCAGGCGTGACAGGCGGTGTCGCTCTCGCCGTAGTAGGCCTCCGTCTCCGTGATGCGGACCCGCAATTCTGTCCCGTCCGGCAGGCGGCGGACCAATAGCTTGCCCACCAGGGCCCTGGCCGCCTCCGGGGCGGGCAGGTCAAGGATACTCATAGGTATACCCCTCGCCGTGCTCCGTGAAGCCATCCGCCAGACCGTCCGTGACGATCACCCGGTCGTCCTCCGTGATCAGCACCAGCTCCACGTCCTCATGGGCGGCGCAATACTCCAGCGCCCCCTCCGCGCCCAGCACGAACAGCGCCGTGCTCAGCGCGTCTGCCCTTGCTCCGTCCGCCGTCACCACCGTCACGGACAGCAGGTCGTTGTCCGCCGGGCGGCCCGTGGCCGGGTCCAGGATGTGGATGTAGCGGACGCCGTCCGCGTCAAAATACCGCTGGTAGCCCCCGGAGGTGACCACCGCCGTCTGGCCCACGGACAGCGTGCCCACGTAGGAGCCCGTGTCCTTCGGGTCCGTGACGGCCACCTGCCAGCTCTTGCCGTCGGGCCGGGTGTCCCCCAAGGTCTGCACGTTGCCGCCCAGGGACAAAATGGCGTGCTCCGCCCCGGCGGAAGCCATGGCCTCCGCCGCCTTCCGGGCCGCGTATCCCTTGGCCACCGCGCCCAGCGAAACGGCCATGCCCGCCGGCAGCGTGACCGTGCCGGCACTGGCGTCCAATATGATACCGTCCGTGTCCTTGGCCGCCAGCAGCGCGTCCAGCTCCGCCCGGTCCGGCACCCGATATTCCCCGGTGGTGAAGCCCCAGGCCTGTATGACCGGGTACAGGGCCGGGTCCAGGGCCCCGCCCGTCTCCCGGCCCACGGCCAGGGCCGTGTCCAGCACCTCCAGGCAGTCCGCCGACACGGCCACGGCTCCGCCCGCCCCGGCGTTCAGGGCGGCGACGGAGCTTCCCTCCTTCTCCGGGTCCAGGTCCGCGGCCAGGGAATTGATGACCTCCGTTGCCGCAGTCAGGGCATCATTGCCCTTGTCCCCATAGGCGGTCAGGAGCATCACCGTGTCCATGGCGAACAGCTGCTTTTCGTGCTTTTCCGCCTTTTTCCCGCCGCAGCCGGTCAGAGCCAGCGCCAGGGCCAGGGCCAGGGGGATGAGCCGTTTACAGCTCCGCTTTGTGCTCCTCATAGAACTCCCAGTAGTCCTTCAGCATGTACTTGAGCACGTTGGGGGTGTCCAGGTGGTAGGGGCATTTGCTCTTGCACCGGCCGCACTCCACGCAGTCCTTGATCTTGTTCATCTTGGCCTGCCACTCGGGGGTGAAATAGGGCCGCCAGGGACTGCGGCGGATGAGCATGTCCATCCGGGCGCAGTTGCGGATCTCGATGCCCTGGGGACAGGGCATGCAGTAGCCGCAGCTGCGGCAGAACTGGCCGCCCAGCTCCGAGCGGTCCTTGTCGATGACCGCCTGCAGCTCCGGCGTCATGGCCGGGTCCTCCCGCGCCAGGGCCAGCCACTGCTCCAGCTCCGACCTGGTCTGCACGCCGTAGATGGGCACGACCCCGTCCTGCTCCCGCATGAAGGCGTGCACCGCCCGGGCGTTGGCCAGCAGACCGCCGGCCAGGGCCTTCATGGCGATGAAGCCCATGCCCGCGTCCAGGCAGGACCTGACCAGCGCCGTCTCCTCAGGGCTGGACAGGTAGCTGTAGGGGTATTGCAGGGTCTCGAACCGGCCGGAGGCCACCGCCTCCTCCGCGAAGCGGATGGAGTGGCATGTGACGCCGATGTGGCGGACGTAGCCCTTGACCTTGGCGTCCCGGGCGGCCTCATAAGCGCCGTTGTCGATGTCGTCCCACTTGCCCGCCAGATGGAACTGGAACAGGTCGATGTAGTCGGTCTTCAGCCGCTCCAGGGAAAGCTGGATGTGCTTTGCCACGGTGTCATAGTCCCGTCCCTGGCTCTTGGTGGAGATCACCACGTCCTTTCGCACGTCCGCCAGGGCCAGGCCCAGCTTTTCCTCGGAGTCGGTATAGGCGTTGGCGGTGTCGAAGTAGCGGATGCCGCCCTCATAGGCCCGACGCAGGATGCGCACGGCCTCGTCCTTGTCCCGCCGCTGGATGGGCAGGGCCCCAAAGGCCGGTTTCGTCACGGTCAGCCCGGTTTTTCCAAGCTTTACAGTCTGCATTGCAAATCACCTCGAAAAAAGTATATCATATTCCCCTTGATATTCCAAGCGAGATGCTGTATAATAACAAAGCTTTCCGGCAAAAGATGTGCGGCTGTAGCTCAGCTGGATAGAGTGTTGGCCTCCGGAGCCAAAGGTCGTGGGTTCGAATCCCGTCAGCCGTACCATTACGAGTGTTCTTATAGCATTTGAAAGATGCTGTAAGAACACTCGCTTTTTCATGGTCAAAGCGAGGCAGGATGGTTTTCATTATGTTGTTGTCATGCTCCGGCCTCTTTTGCTACAAAGGCGTTTGGAGCATAGCAAACAGTGACGCCCTTCCGGGTATTCACGGAAACTTCAGGATAAGGCAGCGACAGCTCGGCGGGAATGTCGATGACGCCGACGCAGTTATAGTGGATCGTCAGCTTCTGTTCCCATACGCCATCCACCTTTTC
>CANPXZ010000131.1 GCA_947587485.1 uncultured Oscillospiraceae bacterium
AGCTGGACCGGGTCCTGGGCGGCGGCGCCGTCCGGGGCTCCATCGTCCTGTTCGGCGGCGCGCCGGGCATCGGCAAATCCACCTTGCTCCTGCAGACCTGCGGCTCCATCGGGCCCGGCGAGACGATCCTTTACGTCACCGGCGAGGAGAGCGAGCACCAGCTCAAAATGCGGGCCCAGCGGCTGGGCGTTGACCGGGCCGCCATGCATGTGCTGGCAGGCACCGATATCAACGACGTGATCGCCGCCATTGAGGACCTGAGCCCGGACATCGTCATCATCGACTCCATCCAGACCGTGTACGACCCCAGCCAGAACACCGCCCCCGGCAGCGTGGGCCAGGTGAAGCAGTGCGCCATGGAGATCATGCAGCTGGCCAAATCCACCGGCTTCACCGCCTTCGTGGTGGGCCACGTCAATAAGGAGGGCGCCATCGCGGGCCCCAAGGTGCTGGAGCACATGGTGGACTGCGTGCTGTACTTTGAGGGCGACGGCTCTCTCAGCTACCGCATCTTGCGGGCGGAAAAGAACCGCTTCGGCTCCACCAACGAGATCGGCGTGTTCGAGATGCGCCGGGAGGGCCTGCGGGAGGTGCCGAACCCCTCGGAGGTCATGTTGGCGGGCCGGCCCGTTGGCGTGCCCGGCACCTGCGTAGCCTGCGTGATGGAGGGCAGCCGCCCCATTTTGGCGGAGGTCCAGGCCCTGGTGACGCCCACCGGCTTCTCCGCCGCCCGGCGCACCTCCAACGGCTTTGACTATAACCGGCTGTACCTGCTGCTG
The DNA here is from genome assembly GCA_947587485.1 of uncultured Oscillospiraceae bacterium. Lineage (GTDB taxonomy): Bacteria > Bacillota > Clostridia > Oscillospirales > Oscillospiraceae > CAJOIG01. The sequence goes on from CANPXZ010000131.1 coordinate 780, forward strand.
GCGGTGCTGGAAAAGCGCGGCGGCATGAACGTGAACTCCTGCGACGCATACGTGAACGTGGTGGGCGGCCTGACGCTGGACGAGCCCGCCGCCGATCTGGCAACCTGCCTGGCCGTGGCCTCCAGCTTCCGGGACACGCCATTGCCGGACAAGCTGGCCGCCGTGGGGGAGGTGGGCCTGACCGGGGAGATACGCTCTGTGCAGGCGCTGGACCTGCGCCTTTCCGAGATCGCCCGGCTGGGCTTCACCCAGTGCGTGATCCCCTCCCGTGTCCGGGGCGAGCTGAAAGCGCCCAAGGGCCTGGAGCTGATCCACGTCAAGACCCTGCGGGAGGCGGTGGAAAAGACGCTGTGACCCTTTTGATAGGGGAGAGATACCGGTCCAGACTGGCCCAAAGCCTTGCCGCCCAAGGGATAGACGCGTTTTGGCTGCCCGATAACGCCGCGCTGGACCCGCGACTGGCGGGCCACGCGGACCTGAGCGCGTTCGTCTGCAAAGACCGGGCTGTGGTGGCGGAAAGTTTGTATTCCTCTTATATTGTTAACTATTTAACTAATAGGGGATACAAAACCGTACGCTCCGGGAGACAGGGCCCGGCGTATCCCGACGATGTGGGCCTGTGCGTGTGTTGGACGGGCAGGTATACGATCTACAACCCCAGGACGGCGGACCCGTCTGTGCCGGAGATGCTGGACGGCGTCCCGGTGGCCGTATCCCAGGGATACGCGAAATGCGCCGCGTTTGTCGTGGACGACCATTCCATCGTCACGGCGGACGCAGGCGTCTCCAGAGCCGCGAAAAACGCCGGGATGGACGTGCTGGACATCACGCCGGGATACATTGCGCTGGACGGTTACGAATACGGTTTCATCGGCGGCGCGTCATTTATAATAAGTGATAACGCGGTCGCGTTCACCGGAAGGCTGGACGAACATCCGGACAATGACCGCATCCTGATATTTCTGGCGAAACACGGCAAAAAGCCGGTTTTCCTCACGGAAGACCCAATATTTGATATCGGCGGGGCGATCCCGGTCTAGCCCTCCCCTGAATTCGGCATAATATTAATTATGCCGAATTATTTGTGTATTTTGCCACTTTACAAGGGTTTCCTCCTCTGCTATTATTAACATAATTCGGAGGATGTGCCATGAGCTATCAGGATGAAGCGCCCCAGGTGCTGCGGGAATTTCTCGTGTACCACGACACCATCAAGGGCCAATCGAAACGGACCGTGGATTCGTATTTCATGGATCTGCGCACGTTCACGCGGTATCTGTACATTGCAAGAAACCTGGTCCCACGGGACACGGCGCTGGAGGATGTGGACATCCGAAACACGACGCTTGAGTTTTACGGCTCCGTGAGCTTATCGGAGGTCTATGACTTTCTGGCGTATCTGTCCCGGGACCGGGAGCTGAACGCCGCCAGCCGGGCCCGGATGATCACAAGCCTCAAGGGCTTTTACCGGTATCTGACCGTCAAGACGAAGCAGCTGGCCACAGACCCGGTCCAGGACCTGGACACGCCCAAGCTGCAAAAGACCCTCCCCCACTATCTGACTCTGGAGGAAAGCCGGCGGCTCCTGAACGCCGTGGACGGGAAAAACAAGGAACGGGATTATTGCATACTGTGCCTGTTCCTCAACTGCGGACTGCGTATCTCGGAGATGGTGGGGCTGAACCTGGCGGACATCCGGCAGGACAGCCTGCTGATCCACGGCAAGGGCAACAAGGAACGCGTCGTGTACCTGAACGACGCCTGCGTCCAGGCCCTGAACGACTGGCTGACCGTCAGAAAGGACATCGTCACGTCGGATAAAAAGGCCGTGTTCCTGTCCTCCCGCCGGACGCGGATCAGCGTGGACGCCGTGCAGGTGATGGTCCACAAGACCCTGCTGCGGGCCGGCCTGGACGCCAGCCACATCTCCCCTCACAAGCTGCGGCATACCGCCGCTACGCTGATGCTGCAAAACGGCGTGGACGTGCGCACGCTCCAGGAGCTTCTGGGCCACGAGAGCCTGAACACCACCCAGATATACACCCACATCGCAAACGCCGAGCTGAAAAAGGCCGCCGCCGCCAATCCCCTGGCCCGGTTCGAGCCCACCGACGACGATTCGGAGGAATGACCCCCTATGGTATTCTCCAGTATCCTGTTCATGTTCATCTACCTGCCCATCGTGCTGGCAGTGTATTATGTCGTCCCGGCCCGGTGGCGGAACGTGTGGCTGTTTGCCGTCAACCTGGTGTTTTACGGCTGGGGCGAGCCGGTGTATATCTTTTTGATGGTCTTCTCCATCTGCCTGAACTACGTCAGCGGCCTTCTCATCGGCAGATACCTGCCGGACCGGCGGCCCCGGGCAAAGCTGGTGCTGATCGTCAACACGGTCCTGAACCTGGCGATGCTGTTTTTCTTCAAGTACTTCGACCTGGTGGCGGAGACCCTCAGCGCCATCCCCGGCGTGAATATCCCCACCCTGGGCCTGACGCTGCCCATCGGCATCTCCTTTTACACCTTCCAGACCATGAGCTACCCCATCGACGTGTACCGGGGCGACGGGCATGTGCAGAGAAATTTCATCAAGTTCGGCACCTTCGTGGCCCTGTTCCCCCAGCTCATCGCGGGCCCCATCGTCCGGTACAAGGACATCGCCGAGCAGTTGGACGAGCGCCATGAGAGCGTGGACAAGTTCTCCCGGGGCGTGCAGCGGTTCATCGTGGGCCTGGGCAAAAAGGTGCTTATTGCCAACAATGTTGGCATGCTCTGGGACGTTTACGCCAATGCCGCCCCTGGAGAACTGACCTTCGTGGGCGCGTGGCTGGCCGCCATCGCCTTTTCCCTGCAAATTTACTTCGACTTCTCCGGCTATTCCGACATGGCCATCGGCCTGGGCAGGATGCTGGGCTTCGAGTTTCTGGAAAACTTCAACTATCCCTACATCTCCCGGACGGTCACGGAGTTCTGGCGGCGGTGGCACATCAGTCTGGGGGCCTGGTTTCGGGACTATGTGTACTTCCCTCTCGGCGGCAACCGGAAGGGTCTGCCCCGGCAGATGCTGAACCTTCTGATCGTGTGGGCCCTGACGGGCCTGTGGCACGGGGCCAGCTGGACGTTTTTGTTTTGGGGGCTCTACTACGCCTTCTTCCTGATCCTGGAGAAGATGTTTTTGCTGAAATTCCTGGATAAGCACCACGCCGTGGGGCACGTCTACACGCTTTTGGTGGCCGTGTCCGGCTGGGTGATCTTCCAGCAGACCAGCGTGGAGCAGACCCTGGTGTTTTTCCGGGCCATGTACGGCTTTGGGCAGGCGGGATTCTGCTCAAGCAAGGACCTCTATTATCTAACGGGCTTCGGCGCGGTGCTGCTGGCCGCCTGCTTTGCAAGCCTCCCCGCCGGCAGGACGCTCTTCGGCCGCCTGCCGAAAAAATGCCGGGCCGTGGCCGTGCCGGTGCTGGTGCTGCTGGTGCTGACCGTCTCCACCGCCTATCTGGTGGACTCCACCTATAACCCCTTCCTCTACTTCCGGTTCTGAGGTGCGGACATGAACAGGAAAACGAACATCGTCATTATTCTGGTCTTCGCGGCCTTCCTCGGGGCCTTCGCCCTGTTACAACCCATCCTGCCGGACGTGGAATTCTCCCAGCAGGAGAATCGGTATTTGCAGCGGCTCCCCTCCTTCTCCCTGGACGCCCTGGCGGACGGGGACTTCACCGAGGATTTTGAGAGCTACACCACCGACCAGTTCCCCTTCCGGGACGCCTGGACGGCCCTGAAGGCCCGGTGCGAGCTGCTCTCCGGCAAGAAGGAGAACAACGGCGTCTATTATTGTGACGGCGGCGTCCTCATCACCGATTTTGATACCCCCGCAAAGGAGACCGTGGACAAAAACGTCGACTATCTGAACGCTCTGGTAGACTATACCGACATCCCGGTCTATTTTGGCCTGATCCCCGGCGCGGGCGAGGTACAGTCCTCCCTCCTGCCGAAAAACGCCCCCATGGGCAGCCAGCAGACGGTCATCGACTGGGCCTATGGCCGCAGCCGGGCCACCAACATCGACGTGGCCTCTGCCTTGGGCGTTCACAAGGACGAGTACATTTTCTATCGCACCGACCACCACTGGACGAGCCTGGGGGCCTTTTACGGCTATGAGGCCCTGTGCGAGGCCCTGGACCTGCCCGCCCCCTCCCTGGCCTCCTACGACCGGCAGACGGTCTCCGAGAGCTTTTACGGCACCACCTACTCCTCCTCCGGCTTCGCCTGGGTCCAGCCGGACACGATGGAGACCTTCGTGCCGGACGACGGGTCCGTGAAGGTCCTGGACCTGAGCCGGGACCCGCCTGCCGAGGGGCCGCTGTATGACAAGTCCTTTCTGGACGTGAAGGACAAATACTCCATGTTCCTGGGGGGCAATTGTCCCCTCCGGTCCATTGAGACGGGCCATGATGGCCCCTCCATCCTGATCGTCCGTGACTCCTACTCTGACAGCCTGGCCCCCTTCCTGCTGGAGAATTTCTCACGTATCGACCTTGTGGACCTGCGCTATTACCGGGACTCCCTGTCCGATTACGCGGAGGAAAACGGTTTTGACAGCATCCTGGTCCTGTACAGCGTCAGCAACTTCACTACAGACCGGAATCTGTTTCTGCTGAAACCGGGGATTTAAACTGCCTGACGGAGGTATTTTTCCATGAAAGTGACCCTTGATCCCGGGGCGATCATGCCCACACGGGCCCACGCGTCCGACGCGGGACTGGACCTGTATGCCCGGGAGAGCGTGACCATCCCAGCCCGTGGCCACGCCACGGCGGACACGGGCGTGCATGTGGCCATCCCGGAGGGATATGTGGGCATGCTCAAGAGCAAGAGCGGCCTGAACGTGAAGAAGAACATCCTGGGCGAGGGCGTCATCGACGCGGGCTACACCGGCCCCATCGTGGTCAAGCTCTACAACCAGGGCGACGAGGACGTGACCATCGAGGCGGGGATGAAGCTGATCCAACTGGTGATCCTGCCCATCCTGACGCCGGAGCTGGAGCTTGTGGACTCCCTGGATGACACCGAGCGCGGCCAGGCCGGCTTCGGCAGCACCGGGGCGTAAATGGCGGCATCCGCCGCACATTATAAGGCTCCCTTGTGCAAAGGGGGCTGTCAGCGCCAAAGGCGCTGACTGAGGGATTGTTACCAGTCTGGGATATAACTCCAAGACTGGTAACAACCCCTCCGAGCGCCGCAAGCGGCGCCCACCGGCAGAAAGTCAAGCAAGTGCAACACTAAGGACTTCAGCAGGGGTGCGCCATTTGAGGCATTTTCTGGGGCGGGA
>CANPXZ010000132.1 GCA_947587485.1 uncultured Oscillospiraceae bacterium
TGCGACAACTTCTGCTCCTACTGCATCGTGCCCTATGTCCGGGGCCGGGAGCGGAGCCGCCGCCCGGCGGACATCCTGGCCGAGGCGAAGCAATTGGTGGACGCGGGCTATAAGGACATCACCCTCCTGGGCCAGAACGTGAACAGCTACGGCAAGGGCCTGGAGGAGGCCGTGGACTTCCCCGACCTGCTGCGGGAGATCGACAAAATACCGGGGGACTATGTGCTCCGGTTCATGACCAGCCACCCCAAGGACGCCACGGACAAGCTGTTTTCCGTCATGGCTGAAAGCGAGCACTGCGCCCACCACATCCACCTGCCCCTCCAGTCCGGCTCAGACCGGATATTGCGGGAGATGAACCGGCACTATGACCGGGCCAAATACCTGGAAAAGGTGGCCTCGGCCAGAAAGTACATGCCGGACCTGGTCCTGACTACGGACATCATCGTGGGCTTCCCCGGCGAGACGGAGGAAGATTTTCAGGACACCCTCTCCCTGGTGGAGCAGGTCCGCTACGACGCCATGTTCACCTTCATCTACTCCCCCCGGATCGGCACTCCGGCGGCGGCTATGCCGGACCCGGTGTCCCGGGCGGAGAAGCAGGTCTGGTTCGACCAGCTCCTGGACCTTTCCAACCGCATCTCCGGGGAGAAGCACGCCGCCTATGTGGGCCAAACGGTCCGGGTGCTTGTGGACGGCGAGACGGGCCAGACGCCCTATAACCTGTCCTCCCGGACCAAGGGGGGCAGGCTTGTCCATCTGGCCGGGGACCCGGCGCTGGTGGGCAGGTTCATCGACGTGAAGATCACCGGCAGCACCACCTGGGCGTTGTACGGGGAGGTGCTGTGACGTGGAGGAAAGCGAAAAGTGGCTGTCCTGGGCGGTGGAGCTGCAGGCCCTGGCCCAGGCGGGGCTGACCTACGGACATGACCGGTTCGACCTGGAGCGCTATGAGCGCATCCGGGCCATCGCGGCGGAGATGATCGCCTGTAAGACGGATATCCCGGCGGGCAAGGTCCGGGACCTGTTTTGTAATGAGACCGGCTACCAGACCCCCAAGCTGGACACCCGCGCGGCCATCTTCCGGGAGGACAGGATCCTGCTGGTCCGGGAGCTGGACGGCCGGTGGTCCCTGCCCGGGGGCTGGGTGGACGTGGACCGGTCTGTGGGGGACAACGCGGTGAAGGAGGTCCGGGAGGAGGCAGGTCTGGAGGCCAGGGCGGAGTTTCTCATCGCCGTCCAGGACCGGGACCGGCACAATAAGCCCGTCTACGCCCACAAGGTCTGCAAGGTGTTCGTGATGTGCACCGCCCTGGGCGGGGCCTTCCGGGAAAATACGGAAACCACCGCCAGCGGCTGGTTCGCATTGGACGCTCTGCCGCCGCTTTCGGAAAACAAGAACACCTTCGAGCAGATCAAAATGTGCTTTGACGCCCATCGGGCGGAGCATTGGGTGACGCTGTTCGACTGATATCGCGAAGGAGAGAGCTATGCGCTATACATACTGCCCCCGCTGCGGGGAAAGGCTGGGGGAAAAGGAGGTCGGCGACGAGGGGCTGGTGCCCTGGTGCGGGCGCTGTGAAAGGCCCATATGGGAGGCCTTCACCACGGCCGTCATCGCTGCGGTGGTGAACGAGGACGACGAGGTGGCGCTGCTCCGGCAGGGGTACATCTCCGCCAATACCTACGTGTGCGTGTCCGGCATCATGAAGCCGGGGGAGACCGCCGAGGACGCCATGGTCCGGGAGATCGGCGAGGAGCTGGGCCTTCATGTGAAGGAGCTCACGTACATGGGAAGCTGGCCCCACAAAAATGGGGACATGCTGATGCTGGGCTTCTGCGCCCTGGCGGAAAAAGCGCCGCTGACCCTGTCCCGGGAGGTGGATTCCGCCAAGTGGGTGCCTTTCGACCAGGCTTTGCCCCTGATCCGGGAGGGCAGCATCGCCCAGCGGCTGGTGAAAGCCTCCATCGCCCTGCGGCGGGGCGCGTGAAATGGACATACCCTATAGACGCATCCTGATCGCCGGCTGCGGCGGGTCCGGCAAGAGCACCCTGGCCAGACGGCTGGGGGAGAGGACCGGCCTGCCGGTGGTGCATCTGGACCGGCTCTGGTGGCTGCCCGGCTGGGTGGAGCGCTCCCGGGAGGGATTTGACGCCCTGCTGGAGCGGGAGCTTGCAAAGCCCGCCTGGATCATCGAGGGGAACTATGCCCGCACCTTTCCCCGGCGGCTGCGATACGCGGACTTTTGCGTCTTTCTGGACCTGGACGCGGAAACCTGCCTGGAGAGCGCCAAACGGCGGGTCACACAGTATGCGGGCCGGACCCGGCCCGATATGACGGAGGGCTGTCCCGAACGGATGGACGGGGAATTCAAGCTGTGGATACGGGATTTTGCCCAAAATACCCGGCCCGGCATGCTGCGGGCGCTGGAGGACAGCGGCGTGCCATATAAGATTTTCACCGCCCGGCGGGCGGCTTACGAATGGTTTGGACTGGAGGAGACATTATGAAGCTGGTCACATATTTGCAGGACGGCGCGGAGAGGGTCGGCGCGCTGACGGCGGACGAAAAGGCCCTGCGGCCTCTGCCCTTCGGGGACATGCTGGCCGTCATAGAAGCGGGCGCTGACGCCCTCGTCCCGGCGGGGGAGGAAGTCCCGCTTTCGGCGGTGACGCTGCTTTCGCCCATCCCCCGGCCCCGGCAGGACGTGATATGTCTCGGCATCAACTACCGGGACCACGCCGCCGAGGCGGACCGGTACGACAAGTCCCTGGCCAAGGAGCGGCCTGAGACCATCTACTTCTCCAAGCGGGTGAACGAGGCGGTGCCCCCGGAGGGGTTCATCGACAGCCATCCGGGCCTGGTGCAGCGGCTGGACTATGAGGCGGAGCTGGCGGTGGTCATCGGCAGGACCGCGAAAAACGTGCCGGCGGAAAAGGCGGCGGAGCACGTCTTCGGCTACACGGTGTTCAACGACGTGTCCGCCCGGGTGCTCCAGACGGCCCACAAGCAGTGGTATTTCGGCAAGAGCCTGGACGGCTTCACCCCCATCGGCCCCTGTATCGTCACCGCCGACGAGATCGCCTTTCCCCCGGCGCTGCCCATCTCAAGCCGGGTCAACGGGGAGCTGCGGCAAAATTCCAATACGAGCCTTCTCATCACCGGCATCGCGGACATCATCGCGGAGCTGAGCGCCGGCATGACGCTCCAGCCGGGGACCATTATCGCCACCGGCACGCCCTCCGGCGTGGGCATGGGCTTTGACCCGCCGAAGTTTTTAAAGCCCGGCGACGTGGTGGAGTGCGAGATCGGCGGCATCGGCGTGCTGAGAAATACGGTGAAGTGAGGGAAGCGCGGTGGACCGGCAGAAGCTGACGGAGATATTTGAAAAATATTGCAAAAAACTGCGGATCACGCCAGACTGGGACGTGCAGCTGCGGCTCGTGGAGGGCGCCTCCTGGCCCAAGACGGGGGACTTCAAGATCGACTGCGACGATAAAAAGGCCATTTTGCTTTTGAACGCGGCCAATCCGAAGGGGGAAAACCTGGAGGAAGTGATCGTCCACGAACTCATGCACCTGAAGCTGTATCCGCTGGACCAGGTGACGGAGTCGCTGATCGTGAGCCACTTTGAAGAGGGAACGGGCGCTTATGACTTCGCCTATCGGCAGTTTTTTACGGCGCTGGAACAGACGGTGGAGGAACTTGCCAAGTGCTTTCTCCTGGAATTTGGCGAGGACCGGGAACTGTCCTTTGGCCGGTGCGACCGGAAACGGTCGTTCAACGAACTGTACGACGGGCTGAAAAGCATCGAGTGACGCTGGGGTGGCGGCGTTAGGGCTAAAAGCCTCCCTCTGACGAGGGAGGTGGCGCGGCGTGAGTCGCGACGAAGGGAGAGATACACCGGCACTGGAGGTGATTTCTCTCTCCCCCAGTCTCGCTGACGCTCGACAGCCCCTTCGTCAGAGGGGGCCTATGGAGAGCGCACATTGTATAGAGAGGTAGCATGTCATGGCTGAGATGACCCCCATGAAGCGGCAATACTACGAGATCAAGCAGCAGTGCCCGGACTGCCTGCTGTTTTTCCGGCTGGGCGATTTCTATGAGATGTTCGACGAGGACGCCAAGCTGGCCTCTAAGGAGCTGGACCTGGCCCTGACCACCAGGGACCGGGGCAAGCCGGAGGAGGAGCAGACCCCCATGTGCGGCGTGCCCTACCACTCCAGCGAGGCGTATATCGCCCGGCTCATCGCCAAGGGCTACAAGGTGGCCATCTGCGAGCAGCTGGAGGACCCGGCCGCCGCGTCCGGTCTGGTAGAGCGGGGGGTCATCCGGGTCATCACCCCCGGCACCGTCACGGACAGCTCCATGCTGGAGGAGGGCAAGAGCAATTACCTGTGCGCCCTCTGGCTGGAGGGGGACCGGGGCGCGGCGGCGTTTTGCGACATCTCCACGGGGGAGTTCTGCGTGCAGGCGTTCCCCTCCGAGGCGGCGACCCACATCGTCAACGAGCTGGGCCGGTTCGCGCCCCGGGAGGCGGTGCTGTCCGCCGGGGCGGAGGCGGACGGGACCGTCGGCGCGTTTTTGCAGAAGCTGGGGTCATTGCCGGAGAAGGAGGCGGGCCGGTTCCAGGCCGAGAGCTGCCGGGAGCTGGTCTATGATCGGTTCGGCGAGGTGGTCTCCCCGGAGGAGACCCTGGCGGCGGGGGCGCTGCTCAGCTATATCATCGAGACCCAGAAGTTTGACATCTCCCACATCCGCCGCCTGGACCGGTTCGGCCAGGGCCGGTACATGGAGCTGGACTACACCACCCGCCGGAACCTGGAGCTGACGGAAAACCTCCGGACCGGGGAGAAGCGGGGGAGCCTTCTCTGGGTCCTGGACCGGACCCGGACCCCCATGGGCGGGCGGCTGCTGCGCTCCTGGGTGGAGCGGCCGCTTTTGGACCCGGTGGCCATCCGCAGAAGGCTCGCGGCGGTGAGCGAGATACACGCGGACGCCATTTTGCGCGGGGAGCTGCGGCTGACGCTCCATGAGATCGGGGACATCCAGCGGCTTGTGGGCAAGTGCGTGTACGGCACCGCCAACGGCCGGGACCTGCTGGCCCTGGGGAACTATTTCAGCCAGCTGCCCCGTTTGGCGGAGCTGCTCTCCGGCGCGAAGAGCGCCATACTGCGGGACGCGTCGGCGGTGGACACCCTGGATGATCTCCGGGACGATATCCTGTCCATCGTCGCCGACGATCCTCCCTTCTCCGTCCGGGAGGGGGGCATCCTCCGGCCCGGGGCGGACGCCGAGGTGGACCGGCTGCGGGACGTGCGGGACAACGGCGCGGCCATGGTCAGCGCCCTGGAGGCCCGGGAACGGGAGCGCACCGGCATCAAAAAGCTCAAGGTGGGCTACAACAAGGTCTTTGGCTACTACATCGACGTGCCCCGTTCCGCCGGGGACGCGCCGCTGCCGGAGGAATACATACGCAAGCAGACCCTCGTCAGCAACGAGCGGTACTTCACCCCGGAACTGAAGGACCTGGAGAACACCCTCCTGGGGGCCAAGGACAAGATCGCGGACCTGGAGTATCAGATCTTCAACGCCCTGCGGGAGCGGGCGGCGGCCCAGGTGGAGCGGGTCCAGGCTGCGGCGGCGTCCGTGGCGGAGCTGGACGCGGTGTGCGCCCTGGCGGAGGCCGCCGCGAAGAACCACTACGTCTGCCCGGAGGTGGACGTGGGCCGGACCATCCAGATCACGGAGGGCCGCCACCCGGTGGTGGAGATGGCCCAGAAAAACGTCCTGTTCGTGCCCAACGACACGTTTTTGAACGACACCACCGACAGGGTGGCCATCATCACCGGCCCCAACATGGCCGGCAAATCCACCTACATGCGCCAGACGGCCCTGATCGTGCTCATGGCCCAGATGGGCAGCTTCGTCCCGGCCAGGAGCGCGGTCATCGGCGTGGCGGACCGGGTGTTCACCCGCATCGGCGCGTCGGACGACCTGGCCAGCGGCCAGTCCACCTTCATGGTGGAGATGGCGGAGATGGC
>CANPXZ010000133.1 GCA_947587485.1 uncultured Oscillospiraceae bacterium
TTGGTGATCTCCACATAGCTGCCGTCCACGTCCGTGCCCAAAATGCGGATGGTCAGGTAGCCGCCGGAGACGTATGCCTCGATCTTGATGGGGTACTGGCGGGAGTTGACGAACTTGAAGTCCGGCCAGCCCCAGCTGACCGTGGCGTCCATGCCCCGGGGCAGATAGCTCACCACGAACTGGTGGCACCAGCGGTCGGTGATGGTCAGGTTGGCCTTCAGGGCGCAGTAGTACAGCGTGGAGCTGCCCTGGCAGATGCCGCCGCCGATGCTCATGACGTGCTGGCCCCCGGAGAATGCCCCGGCGGACTGATAGCCCTTCTCGGCGGTCCGCTGGCCCAGGCACTGGTTATAGTTGAATTCCTGCCCCGGCTGGAGCACCGTGCCGTTCATGGCGGCGGCGGCCAGGGTGATGTTGTTGATCCGGGCGTAGGTGGACCCGGCCAGGGTGGTGCTCTTCTCGGCCAGCACGTCCATGAAAAGCTGGCTTTTCAGCTGCTCGGCGGTGACCTGCGGCTCCTCCCGGATGAAGGGGATGGCCACGGTCTGGCCGTTGGCGGCCTGGTCCCAGGCGGCCTTGGCCGCCTCCACGTCGAACCGCACGCCGGGCACGCCCTCCGTGACGGCGCCGGCGGCCTGATCGTAGGACGCGTCCACCGGGGCCTTGTACACCTCATTATACAGCCTTTGGAGCACCGCGTCTATATCTACCGGCGAAGTTTCCGCGCTCTCCGGGGCAGTTTCCGGGACCTGGTAGTCGATGGGCGCGTAATTTTCCTGCCGGAAGGCCTCCGCGATCTGCCCGGTCAGGGCCGCCACGTCCACCCGGGCGGTGCCGTCGTTTTTCACCAGGGTGATCTGATCGGAGCCGATCTGGGCCTTGACCGTGCCCAGCTTCTCGTTCACCGCGTCGGCAACCGGCTGGAGCTTGGCGGCGATGACGGTCTCGTCGATGGTCACGTCCGCCCGGTCCACGGCCAGGGCCACGCTCTTGTCCTGGCAGGCCCGATAGGTCCGCAGGTTGGCCAGCATGGTCCCGCCCCGGCCGTAGCTGTAGGCCACCCGGGCGAAGGCCGTGCCGTCCACCGCCTGCAGGCCCAGCTCCTGGGCCGTGACGGTCACGCTCTCCCCGGTGGGGAAGTTCACCGTGACGGCGGCATTGTCATACCGGGCCGGGTCGTCCCCCAGGGCCTTGGCCGCCTCGGCCACCGTCATGCCCCCCACGGCTACGCCGTTGACGGTCACGTTGGGATAGATGGTGGTCAGCTCCGCCACCCGCCGGGCGTAGACGAAGCTCACGCCCAAAAAGGCCACCGCCGCCAGCATCAGCGCCGTCAGGGGGATGAGCACCATCCTCCAGACGCGCCAGGCCCCGCCGCTCTGCCGGGGTCTGTCGCTGCGCGCAGGCTCAGGCCGCGCATGGCGGGCCCGGCCCCGGCGCGCGGGGGCCGCCGGCGCCGTATATCCGTCCGTCCAGTCCTCATAGGTCAGATCGTTGAACTCCGTCATAGCTCCCCCTCCTTCTCTTTCTCTCTCAGATGTGCAGCGCGCCCTCCGACGCGCCCGTCAGCTCCTTCACGCCCATTTCCAGCTGGTCCTCCATCCAGGGGTTGCCGCTGATGCGGTACTCCGCCTGGGCCTCCCACAGGGAGCCGATGAGGATGTTCGACAGCAGGAATCCCTGGGGGGTGAAGCACCACCGGCCGTTGAACTGCTTCGTCCAGCCGTCCTTCTCATACTCCTGCAAAAGCGCCTCGATGGGCGCGAAATCGCTGCGGTAGATCCTGTGGTATTCCTCCTGGGATATCCCCTTGCTGCGGCGCATGCCCAGCATCAGGTACTCCGACGCCCGGTCCAGCTCGTCCAGCTTCTCGTACTCGTCCAGGATGGCGTCCCCGCCGCCCACGCCGGAGATGTAGGCCCGCAGGTCCTTCACGTAGCTGTAACGGGTATTGCCGATGCAGGAATGGGCCCCGGGGCCGAAGCCCAGGTAATCGTCCATATCCCAGTATTTCATATTGTGCCGGGAGGCCTTGCCCCGCCGGGCGAAGTTGGACACCTCGTACTGGCCGTAGCCGTAGTGGTTCAGGGTCTCCACGGTATAGAGGTACATATCCGCCTGGTCGTCGTCGGTGGGGATGACGGGGCTGTCCTTGTACTGCTCGTACATGGGGGTGCCCTCCTCCAGCTTCAGGCCGTAGCAGCTCACGTGGTCCGGCTCCAGGTCCAGCACCCTGGCCAGGGTATCGGCCCAGTCGGTCTTGGTCTGGTTGGGCAGCCCGTAGATCAGGTCCACGCTCAGGTTGTCGAAGCCCGCTTTGCGGATGTCCTTCACCGCCTTTTTCACCTGGGTGAAGTTGTGCCGCCGGCCGATGATCTTCAAAAGGTCGTCGCTGGCGGACTGGACCCCCAGGGAGATGCGGTTGACGCCCTCGCTCTTCAGCCGGTCCAGCTCCCGGGGCCGGACGCTGTCCGGGTTGCACTCCACCGTGACCTCGGAGCTCTTGAGCACCTTCCCCGCCCGCTTCAGGGCGTTGAACAGCTCCGCGATCCGCTTGGCCCCGTAATAGCTGGGGGTGCCGCCGCCGAAGTACACGGTGTCGATATAATAGGGGGCCATGGTGCTGGCCGACTCCCCGATATGGCGCAGCAGGGCGTCCTGGTATCTGCCCATGAGCTTGTCGCAGCCCGCCAGGGAGTAAAAGTCGCAGTATCCGCACTTGGACGCGCAGAAGGGGATGTGGACATATACCCCGAGATGTTTATCCGCCATAGTCGTTCATATCCTTGACCATTTTCTTGGCCCCCTCTGACGAGGGGGCTGTCAGCGAAGCTGACTGGGGGAGAGACAAATGACCTCTGGTGCCGGTGTATCTCTCCCTTCGTCTCGCCCTCGCGGGCGAGCCACCTCCCTCGTCAGAGGGAGGCTTTGGAGCTGTCTGCCTCTTCCGGCAAAAAGTCCGCTTTCGTGAACCGGACCAGGTCCTCCTTGGAGGGCTTTTCCAGGGCCGCCACCCGGTTGGCCTGGCGGACCACCATGTCCTCGAACTGGTTGCGCACGTCCCGGCCGTTGCCGAAGTTCTCGTCCCGGCCGGCGTAAAGGGCGTCGAAAAACTCCTTGGAGTAGGCCTCCGCTTCCTCGTCCAGCTCGTAGCCGTTTTTCTTGCACTGGCCGTGGAAGATTGCGTTGAGCTCCTCGCCGTCATAGTCCTCGAAAAAGATATACTTATTGAACCGGCTCTCCAGGCCCGGGTTGGAGTTCAAAAACTTCTCCATGGGCCCGGTATAGCCCGCCGCGATCACCACCAGGTCCTCCCGGTGGTCCTCCATGGCCTTCAGTACGGTCTCGATGGCCTCCCGGCCAAAGTCGTTCTCGCCGCCGCTGGCCAGGGAGTAGGCCTCGTCGATGAACAGCACCCCGCCCAGGGCGGAGGCGATGACCTCCTGGGTCTTGATGGCCGTCTGACCCACATAGCCCGCCACCAGTCCGGACCGGTCCACCTCCACCAGCTGGCCCTTGGAAAGGGCCCCGATGGCGGCGTACAGGCCGCTGATGAGCCGGGCCACGGTGGTCTTGCCGGTGCCGGGGTTGCCCATGAATACCATGTGCAGGCTCAACGGCGGCACGGGAAGGCCGGCCTCTTTTCGGAGCTGACGGACCTTCACCAGGTTCATCATGCTCTTGACGTCCTTCTTGACCTGCTCCAGGCCCACCAGCTCGTCCAGCTCCGCCATGAGCGCGTCCAGGTCCGGCTTCTCCGCCGCCGTCTCCCCGGCTGCTTTATCCTGCGCCTGCCCCCGGGCCGGGCCGTTGGCCGCGGCGGTACGGGGCGGGTTCTTCTCCAAAAAGGACGGCTCCGCGCTGGTGACGAAGTCCGCCGCCCGCAGACCGGGCTTGCCCTTCTTCACCCCCGCCCCGTCGCACAGGGCGTTGAGCTTGTCCGCGCACTCGGTGATATATTCCGCCTCGGCGTAGGTCACGTCGTCGTCCACCGCCGCCAGGCACAGCAGGATGTTGGTCAGCATCCGCACGAACACCCGGGAGCTGTCCGTGCCCCGGCGGGCGTCCTGCTCCGTCAGATTCCAGAAAAACAGCGGCGGCAAAAACTGCCCGCTCTCGCCCACGGCGGTGGTCAGGGACCATAAGAGCCAGCTGGGCTTGGGCCTGCCCCTGGAATACAGGGCGTTCACCGCGTCGGCGTGCTCCTGGCCCAGGCCGGACCCCCGGGCGAACAGCTGCAGCGCGCAGCTGACGCAGAACTCATCCATCTGCTCCGCCAGGCCGTGGCCGGCCGTCCGGTAAAAGGCCTCCGTGTTGGCGATATAGGTCTTGTGCAGCTCCTCCGGTGACCGCTTCCACTGGGTGGGCATGGCGACCGCCCCCTTTATCCTCATATTGTGCCCGTTTCGCCGCAAAAATGACATGCCGGGCCCGCCGCATACAGGTGCGTGAAAATATTATATTACAAAAATTACAAAAAACAAGTATTATTTACAAAAAAGATACAAAAATTCGCCGGACATCAAAAAACTTCCCGGACCGCAGTCCGGGAAGGGCGGGATATCGCTATTTCAAGGCGTTTACGCGGCCGGGGAGGCCAGGGTCACCGTATCCATGATGGAGCTGTAGGCCGTCAGGGCGTCCTTCACCATGGTCATCAGCCCGTCATGGCCGGCGCTGTACCGATCCATATCGTTCCAGCAGAACATGCCCTTGGCCTCATAGCCGGCGTCCAGGGCCTCCTGGTACACATTGGCCGCCCCCTGGTAGCCCGCCGCATCCGCCGGGCTGCCCCCGGCGGTGTAGTTTTCCGCCACCACCAGGCCGCTGTCCTGGTCGAATTCCAGGTACCGGTAGCAGACGCTCACCGGCGTCAGGACCCCGCCCACGCTGTCGAAGCGGACGATCTCGTCCCAGGCGGTCTGTTCGGTGCTGTTGGAGCTGTCCACCCAGAAGCACCAGCCCGCCGCCGTCCGGCTCAGGCGGAAGGACTCGAAAAAGCTGGTGCACACATGCACCGGGGACAGATAGGTGCTGTCGAAGGCGCCGGCGGCGCTGTCCAGCGTGCTGGACACGCAGTACACCTGGCCATTGATCAGATCGAATATCTGCGCCCCCAGGGCCGCCGAGGCCCCCTGGTCGAAGGCCACCATCTCCGGGGTCCCGTCCAGGTCCAGATCTATGAACCCCACCCCGCCCAGGCCGTCGGGCCAGAGGGCGGAGAAGATGTCATAGTTGTTCTCCATAAAGGCCAGATAGCTGTCCTGCCAGCCCTCCGCAGGCTGGGGCAGGACCACCGTCTCGGGCACAGCGGTAGGCGCGGAGGCGCCGCAGACCGCAAAGCAGCCCGACAGCACCGCCAATACGATGAGCAGTATCCCCAGCCGTCTCATGGCCCACCTCCGCAGCGCAATTTATTATGTCTATTATATTATGTAAATTTACAGATAGTATTATATCCATCCCATGAAGAGCTTGTAAAGAGGAAATTTTAAACTGTAACCACTTGTAATCCCTCGCCGGGGGCTTGACATATGGGACAGATCGTGGTAAATTAGCACTCAAAGAATATGAGTGCTAAACTCTTTGAAAGGAAGCGCATTTCACACCATGGCAAAGAAACAGTTCAAAGCGGAATCCAAGCGGCTTTTGGACCTGATGATCAACTCCATCTACACCCACCGGGAGATCTTCCTGCGGGAGATCGTCTCCAACGCCTCCGACGCCATCGACAAGCTGTGCTACCGGTCTCTGACGGACGAGACGGTGGGCATGGCCCGGGAGGACTTTCTGATCCGGGTGGAGGCCGACAAGGACGCGCGGACCCTGACGGTCCGGGACAACGGCATCGGCATGACGAAGGATGAGCTGGAGAACAATCTGGGCGTCATCGCCTCCAGCGGCACCCGGCTTTTCCGGGACAGCCTTTCCGAGGACGAGGCGGCGGCGGACGTGGACGTGATCGGCCAGTTCGGCGTGGGCTTTTACTCCGCCTTCATGGTCTCCGACAAGGTGACGGT
>CANPXZ010000134.1 GCA_947587485.1 uncultured Oscillospiraceae bacterium
AGCACGGAGATGCCCCGGGCCAACGCAAAGCCCACCGGCCGGCCGATCAGCAGCCAGACCGCCACCGTCACCACGGCGATGGCAATGACCGTGGGCACGAATATGCCGGAGACCTTGTCCGCGACTTTCGCGATAGGGGCCTTGGTGGCCGCCGCGTCGCTGACCATGCGGATGATCTGGGAGAGGGTGGTGTCCTCGCCGACCCGGGTGGCCCGGCAGGTGAGGAACCCCGCCTGGTTGAGGGTCCCCGCCGACACGGGATCTCCCGGGGCCTTGTCCACGGGGATGCTCTCCCCGGTCATGGCGGACTCGTCCACCGCGCCGGAGCCGGATTCCAGCACCCCGTCCACGGGGATGTTCTCCCCCGGCCGGACCACGAAAAGGTCTCCGGAGCGGACCTGCTCCACCGGCACGGTCACCTCCGCCCCGTCCCGCAGGACGTTGGCGGTCTTGGGGGCCAGCTTCATCAGGCTCTTGAGGGCGTCGGTGGTCCGGCCCTTGCTGCGGGCCTCCAGGGTCTTGCCCACGGTGATCAGGGTCAAAATCGTGGCGGCGCTCTCAAAATAATACTCGTCCATGTAGGCCATGGCCTCGTGGGGGCCTCTGGCCATCATGGCGGAGCTGGCCGCGAACAGGGCCCACAGGCTGTACCCAAAGGAGGCCGTGGCCCCCAGGGCCACCAGGGAGTCCATGTTGGGGGCCCGCCGCCACAATGCCCCGTAGCCGGAGACGAAGAATTTGTGGTTGATGACCATGATGAGGGCCGTCATGCCCATCTCATAGATGCCGATGGACACGATGTTCCCCGCCAGAAACCCCGGCAGGGGCCAGTCCCACATCATGTGCCCCATGGACACGTACATCAGCGGCAGCAGCAAAACAACGCTGGCGATGAGCCGCCGGATCATCTTCGGCGTCTCCTTATCCTCCAGCTCGTCCGCGCCGGCGCTCTGGGCCTGGGCGGATTTGGCGCCCTTTAAGCTGGCGCCGTAGCCCGCGTCCTCCACCGCTTTGATGATCTCGGCGGGAGAGGCCGTGCCCTCCACTCCCATGGAGTTGGTCAAAAGGCTCACCGAGCAGCTGGACACCCCCGGCACCTTGCTCACCGCCTTCTCCACACGGGCGGAGCACGCCGCGCAGCTCATGCCCGTGACCGCGTACTGTTCCATATCTGCAAATGCCCCCTTACTTCATCAGCTTTTGGAGCGTGGCCACCAGCTCGTCGATGACCTCGTCCTTGCCCGCCCGGATGTCCCGGGCCACGCAGCCGTGGATGTGGCTTGAAAGCAGCTCCCGCTCAAAGGCGTTCACCGCCGCGCCCACCGCCGCCGTCTGCACCAGTACGTCCGTGCAGTAGGCATCCTTCTCTATCATGCCCCGAATGCCCCGGATCTGTCCCTCGATCCGATTCAGCCGGTGGATCAGCTTCTGCCGCTCCCGCTCCGTCCGGTCCGTATGCTTCTCCCCGCAGCAGCAGGTCCTCTCGTCGTCCATCTCAGCACCGCCTCTCCCAAAATACCCCCCAGGGGTATTTGTATCATATACCTCCCGGGGGTATTTGTCAAGGGCCTGGCGCAAAAAAATCGGGCGCGCCCGGATTTGGACGCGCCCATGTGTCGTTTTGTCTTACTTTTTGTACTTCAAGCTGTTGGATGCCTTATACGAGCTCAGCATGGTCTTTTTGTCATTCTTCACGCACCGGACCGTGAACTCATAGGTCACGCCGTTTTTCAGGTTCTTGGCCGCGCGGGTGTAGCTGGTGGCGGTGGTGGTGCCGATCTTCTTCCAGCCGCCGCCGTTCTCCCGGTAATAGACCATGTACCGGCTGGCTCCCGCGACCTTGTTCCAGGAGACCTTGATGCCGCCGGACGTCTTGGCGATCTTCACCGTGGGCGTGGCGAGCTGATAATACTTCAGGCTGCTGCTGGCTTTATAGCCGCTCAGCATGGTCTTCTTGTCGTTCTTCACGCACCGGACCGCGAACTCATAGGTCACCCCGTTTTTCAGGTTTGCCGCCTTGCGGGTGTAGCTGGTAGCGGTGGTGGTACCGATCTTCTTCCAGCTTCCTCCGTTCTCGCGGTAATAGACCATGTAGCGGGAGACGCCGCTGATCTTGTTCCAGGTCACCTTGATGCCGTTGGACGCCTTGGCGATCTTCACCGTGGGCGCGGCGTAATAGGTCAGGCTCTTGCCGGTCTTGTCATAGCCGCTGGTGTAGGTCTTTTTGTCGTTTTTCACACAGCGGATGGTGAAGACGTAGGTCTTGCCGCTTTTCAGGTTCGCGTTCTTCCGGGTATAGCTGGTAGCGGTGGTGGTGCCGATCTTGGTCCACTTCGAGGCCCCCTTGAGCTTATAGAAAACCATATACCGGTCCGCGCCGTTCACCGCGCCCCAAGTCACCTTCAGGCCGTCGGCCGTATTCTCCATCTTGGTGATCTTGGGCGTGGCCAGCTTGGCAGGTGCGGGTGTAGGCGTGGGTTGAGGCGTAGGCGTCGCAGGTACCGGCGTTGCGGTGGGCTCAGGAGCTGCTGTAGGCTCCGGTGTCGGCGTAGCCGTTGGTTCGGGTTCAGGCGTAGCCGTGGGTTCGGGCTCAGGCGTTGCCGTGGGTTCTGGTTCGGGCGTAGCCGTGGGTTCGGGCTCAGGCGTAGCCGTAGGCTCGGGCGTCGGGATAGAGCCAAGAGAATCAAATGTATAGCCGTTTTGCTCGGCATACGTCTCCGCCGTGGACCCCGTATAGCCGGAGATAACGGTGGTACCGGGGGTGCCAAGCGCAACATCATCGGTAGGGTCAATAACACACTTGGGATTCAAGATTTTTATGCTCGTCAGGGCATTGCAACCTCCGAACGCGCCATAATCAATTGTGGTCACACTGGAGGGGACCGTCACGCTCTTCAAGCTATAACAGTACCCAAATGCTTGGGGCCCAATTCTTGTCGTGCTGTCCGGGATCGTCAAGCCCGTCATTTTGCAACCATAAAATGACAGTGCGGCGATAGAAACGACAGTGCTGGGAATCGTATAGGTTGATACTTCTTTTCCCTCCGGAAAACGAATCAGTTCTGTTTTATCTGCGTTGAACAGCACGCCGTCTACAGAGCTATAGTTCATATTCTCTTCTGCTACGCTAATATCAGACAAGTACGTCATAAGCGCAGAACTTGCAATGCTGATAACGCTGGCAGGGATCGTCAGGGTTTTCAAATTGGAGTTGATAAAAGCCTGATCGCCGATACTCTTGACCGTATTGGGAACGGTATAGGAAGTGTCCGTCTTACCGCACGGATAGCAAATCAGTTCCGTTCTGTCCGCATTGAACAGTACGCCATCCACAGAGGCATAACTCTTACTGCCCTCGGCGACTTTGAGCTCCATCAAATTGTATGTATTAAAAGCACCACCCCAAATTTCGGTCACACTGGCCGGGATGGTCACGCTCTGCAGGTTGGAGCACCCACAAAACGCGTTCTCACCAATGCTGGTCAGACCTTCGGGGAGCGTAACGCTTGACATACCGCAGCTATAAAACGCAAAAGAACCGATGCTGGTCACGCCCTGCTGAATGATGATCGCTCTGATCTCTTCACGGGACTCATACCAGGGGGCACCTCCATAGAAGTAGTCCTCCATCGCTCCCGTTCCAGAGATCGTGAGGGTCCCCGTCGATGTCAGCGTCCAAGTAACATTTCCACCGCAGGAACCAGAGCCTACTATGTATTCCGGCGCGCTACCAAGAGATGTGAATTCATAGCCATACTGGCTGGCATACGCCTCCGCCGGGGAGCCGGTATAGCCACAAACTGTGGTGAACCCGGGAGCACCCAGCGTATAGGAGTCGGAACCGTCAATATCGCATGCGGGATTCAGGATCGTCACGCTCGTCAGCTGACCGCATCCGGCAAACGCACGTTCCCCAATGCTGGTGATCCCCTCGCCGATTATTGCCTCTGCAACAGGTGCCATAGATTCATACGTCTTCCACGGGTAATCTATGCAATCCCATTCCTCATTCCAGATGGAAATGTCCTCCATGTCGCCCGTACCGGTAACGGTGAGATGCCCGGCGAGGTCAAGGGTCCAGGTCAGGCTCCCGTTCGTGCCGGAGACCGTCTCCTCCGGGTCAAGGATCACGAATTGACGGTCGGTTTGTATTGCATAACGATGCGCATCGGAAAATGCATGTCCCCTGATTGTGGTCAGCGCTGTACAGCCACTAAACGGGCTATCCTCCAATGCCACAGGAGTCTCTTTTCCCAGGACCGTCAACTCTGTCAGAGAGGTGCAGTCAGAAAAGGCACCCATCCCGAGGTAGGTCACGCTCTCCGGAATCGTCACGCTGGTCAGCCCAGTGCAGAAAGAAAATGCGCCGTCTCCGATATCGACCACGCTGTCCGGGATCGTCACGCTCGTCAACGACTTACAACCGTCAAACGTCTGGGTCCCGATATAGGTCACGCCTTTCGGGATCGTCACGCCGGTCAAGCTTTTGCAGGCCATGAACGCAGTGTTCCCTATGCGGGTCACGCTTTCCGGGATCGTCGCGGTTGTCAAGTTTTCGCAGCCGAAAAAGGCACCGTCTCCAATGCTGGTCACACTGGCCGGGATCGTCACGCTGGTCAGCGACATACAGTAGAAAAACGCATCGTCCCCGATGCTGGTCACGCCGTCCGGGATCGTCACCGCTCCGCCGGCGCCATTATATTTGTACAGTATACCGTTGATAACGATAAAGTCACCTTGCCGCTGTGCCTCCAACCAGGGGGTACCTGAAAACGCATTGGCTCCGATGTCGGTCACGCTGGCCGGAATCGCCACGCTCGCCAGCGATGTGCAGCCAGAAAACGCATACTCCCCGATGTAGGTTACACCTTCAGGGATCGTTACGCCGGTCAGTAACGTGCAGTCATAAAATGCCCAGCTCCTTATGGTGATAACGTCATCAGGAACGGTATAAGTTCCATCGACCCCAGCGGGGAACATGACAAGCTCGGTCCTTTCCGCATTGAACAGCACTCCCCCCACTGAGGAATAGTTGCTGTTCCCTTCCGCGACATGGAACTCTTTCAAATTGGCGCAGCCCAAAAAGCTATCGTCAATGGCCACCACACTGGCCGGGATCGTCACGCTGGTCAGAGACGTGCAGCCGGAAAACGCACGGTACCAAATAGAGGTCACGCCCTCCTGGATGACGACGGACTTGATATCCTGCCGGTCAGAAAACGCGTTGTATTCAATCTCGCCATTGCCGGAGACGGTGAGAACGCCGTCGTCCGTCAGGGTATAGGTCACGCCCTCGCCGCAGTCGCCGCTCTCCGCCGCAGGCATGGGCTCGTCGATGGTTGCGGGCTCCGGTTCTTCGACCGGCTCCGGGGCCTCGGTGGCCTCCGGTTCTTCGACGGGTTCTTCCGTCACCTCGACAGGGACCTCCGTCGCCTCAGCGGGGGCTTCCGTCACCTCGACGGGGATCTCCGTCACCTCGACAGGGACTTCCGTCACCTCGACAGGGACCTCCGTCGTCTCGATAGGGACCTCTGTCGTCTCGACAGGGACTTCCGTTGTCTCGACAGGGACCTCCGTCGCCTCAACGACGGGCTCCTCGGTGACGATGGGCTCTTCCGGGGCTTCCTCGGCGAATGCCGGGGAGGCCAGGGAGAACAGCGTCGCCACCGCCAGGAGCATACATAAACTGCGCTTTGCCATGGTACGTGCCTTCCTTTCTTATTTTGTTGTCCTTTTCACGACAGTACCGGCCCGGGGGGCATGGCCGCCCCCGGGCTTTCCTGCCGGAACAACAAAAGCGGCGCAGGGGATCAAAATTCCCTACACCGCATGAAAGGCCGCGACACATAGCCAAAGATACCCATCTGCTTTACCCTTGTAAATGGGAAGG
>CANPXZ010000135.1 GCA_947587485.1 uncultured Oscillospiraceae bacterium
GGCAAGAACCTGTACAGCGGACAGCTCACGCTGGGGGCGAACACCCTGACGGTGGCGGGTTCGCTGGAGTTCACCAAAACATTCAGCGTGACGGCGGGGACGCCGACCGCTGGCAGTTCCATCAAGGTGGCGGATGGCGGGACGCTCACCATCTCCAGCGAACGGGATGCTTTGAGCGAGATCAGCATCGACACGAGCTCGGGCGGCACTCTGGCCATCGGGAGCGCGGGCACGCGCACCAACTACACTGTGGGAGAATTGAAGGGGTCGCAAGGAAACGTGACGGGCGGCGGGCTGACCGTGAACAAAGGCGACTACAGCGGCAGGATGGATTTGACAAGCTTGACCCTGGGGAGTTCGAGTTTCACCTACGGCGGCACGGGGGAGGCCGACACGCTGGCCATGGCGGGGAATGACCTGACCCTGAACGGCACGCTCACCGTGGGGACGTTCACCGGCACGGCGGAGGCTGAAATCAAGAACGGCGAGGGCGCCAGCAGCGGCAAGCTCGTGGTGACAGGGGCGACCGGCGAGTTCGAGGGCACGGTGGGTGTGGCGATGGAGTACAACGCTCCGGGTGACGGAACGGGCTTCACGGTGCACCAGTTTACGGGCAGCGCGCTGACGGTGCAGAAAGGCAGTCTGACCCTTCAGGGCGACTTGACGAATATGACCACGCAGGTGACCCTCAGCGGCGGAACTTTGACGGCGCACGGGACGATTTCCAATCTCGCCGCCGGTACGAAACAGGGTGGGAGTGATGCTTACACCGCGGGCGGCACGCTGGCAATTGACGGCAAAACAACCCTGTCGGCGATGACTGGCAAGTTGACCTCCCTGCAGCTGGGCGGGAAGCTCTCGCTGGGGGCGGGCAACTTCGCTTTCGATCAGATCGAGGTGACGGGGGCGGGTTTCCAGCTGGGTATCTCGCTCTCGTACGACGATGAAAAGATGGAGCTGGGCGGCACAACGATTGCCCTGGGAAGCGGTGGTGTCAGCGTCACCGGCAAGAACACGCTGAAGCTCATGATTGGCAGCGAGGATCTGGCTGCTCTGAAAACTAAGGCCGGGACGGGGACAGAGGCAACGTACGATCTCTTCACGGGTGTGACGGTGGGGCCAGCTTGGCATAGCGGCATTGAGCTGGACTTGAGTGCTGTGACGCTGGACGATCGCTGGAGCCTCGTCTTGAATGACGCCGGTCAACTCGTTTATGCCAAGGACACCGGAGCCTTGACCCTGTATGGCGATAAGGACACTCAGTCCCATATGTTCGAGTGGAACACATCGAGTGATATTTGGCAACTCGGCAATGGGGGAATGACGCACTTCCAGGCGAACGATGACGTCGTGTTTGTGGATGGGAATGGAGGAAGCAACACGGTGACGGTGATGACAGATGGCGTGGAGGCGAAGAGCATGGAGGTGCAGAGCGGTGAGTGGACGTTCGACAGCGGGAAGGTGACCGTGAGCGGCGCGTTGACTCTCGACACGCCCGGAGGTAACGGGGCGACGAACGTGACCTTCAACGAGAAGCTCACGGTACAGGGCAGCACCACGGTGAGTGCCGGCGGCCGCCTCACGCTGGCAAAAGGGGCGGAACTGGCGGACTTGACTAACAGCGGAACCGTGACGCTGAGTGAAGCGGCGACACTGACGACCTTGACCAACAACGGAACTGTGACGCTGAATAATGCGGCGGGCTTGCAGGCGACCACCCTCGGCGGCAGCGGCAGCATCACCGGCTCATCCGCTACGGGTGGCTCGACCAGTCTCGTTTCCGTCTCCGGTTTCAAAAACTTCACCGGTTTCATCCGCAATGCGAATCTGACCTTCACGGGATCGGAAGCCAGCACTTTCGGCGGCAGCTTCTCGGGCGGCGATCTCATGGTGAGCGGTGCAGGTTCGTTGACCATCGATGGAGGGGACAAGAATGTTACCGCGACCGGCACGACTCTCAGCGGCGGGTTGATCGTGTCCACGGCGGCGAATGGAGACAACGCACGAGTGAATCTCGGCGCACTGGATTTGCAGAGCGGCGGCTCGCTGAAGGTGAACGGCGCGGCTCAGATGAGCAGCCTCGCGGGCATTGACGAAACATCCATCGGCGGCGCAGGGACGCTCAAGCTGATCGGGAGCAAGGACAGCAGCTTCGGCGGTCGGCTGGGAGATACGAGCGGTGCGTTGGATTTCACGGTGGAGCTGTCCAAGGAGGGCGAGACCTCCCACAGCCTGACCCTCACCGGGGCGGTGGCAGCCGGCAGCGGTGCGATCACCGTGAAGAACGGAGTCCTGAACCTCGGCGCGTCCGAGGCGAGCAGCAGCAATAATGTCACGCTGCAGAAACTCGACATCAGCGGTGAAACCAAGGTGCACGTGTACACCGGCGGCACGAAGAACATCGAGTACATTGCGGTGGGCGCGGGCAGCGAGTTGGTGATTCACGCCGGTGCGACGACCGGGAGCTGGACCGGCTATGCCGGCGGCGAGGGCAGCATTGTGCTGAGCGGGTTGGGGTTGTATGAGAACGGACAATCCAATGGGTTGGGAATTCTCAACGGCTTGATTTCAAGTGCCGCTGAAGTTACCAAGGACAACACGATTGAGAACCTCTACTTGCGGAGTGACGGAGAAACGCATACCCAGCTCAAGTTGCAAGGCTCGATGGTAAGTGGTGGTAATTACTATCTCGCGCATGTGAAAAACATCTGGGTGGAGGAAAAGAACACCCTGTACATTGGCGGTGGTGGTCAGGGAGCCGAAACTTGGAACGCGCTGGGTGGCGAGCTGAGCGACACGCACACGCTGCACTTGGCGGGTTATGGATCAGCCACACAAGATCAGGGTTCAAGTATCGATAGCAATGTGGCTGCTCTGGTGCTGGCAAACGGTCATTCAACGGAGTGGAATATTACGTTGGAAGCTGATGCCTCGATCAGTGTGAGAGGCAGCTGGGAGTACGGTCTGAAGGGTGCGTTGGACGCCCAAGGTCATACGCTCAAGAGGGTTGATAGTGGCACGCTGATTCTCGGCGATTCCTTCACGACAACGGGGGACAAGGGAGGTGTCATTGATATGACAGCCGGCACGCTGCGGCTGTCGTACGATGCGGATGAGGCTCTGGCGAGCTACGGCATCAAGCTGGCGAGCGGGGCCACGCTGAATCTGACGGATGAGGGCAGCAGTGAGCAGGATGGGCTTTATCAGGTGGAGTATCTGGACAACAGCGCAACAGCCGGCGGAACCATCAATGGCACGGGCACGCTGGAAATCACGGGAGGCGAGGCGACGACCGCCTCGGCGAACGTGGAAGGAAGCGGTGTGAAATTGGTCATGAGCGGCACGGGGAATCAGACCCTGAGCGGCAGCTTTGCCGGCGCCGGGGTGGTAGTGAGCAATGGAACCCTCACGCTGAGCGGCGATAACATCACCATCGGCGCGGAGAACAGCTTGGAGACGAATTTGACGGTTTCCAACGGAACGCTGAATCTGGGCGGGACGACCGGAACCACCGTGACCGTGAACGGCGCGGCGAGTGTTGGCGCGGCGAGCGTCGGGGAAGAAAGCAGCCTGACGGCGAATCAGGCGTTGACCGTCACCGGCGTGTTGACTTTGGGCGGAAACGGCAGCATCGACATGAACAGCAAGGCCTTGACGGTAGGCGGCTTGTCGGATGGTACCGGTAGCAGCGCCGGCAGCTTCAGCGAGTTGGGAGACCTGACCATCAATGGCGCGGGCACGCAGACGTTCAGCGGTGCGCTGAGTCTCACCAACCTGACGATGAGCGGCGCGGGCACGCAGACGTTCAACGGTACAGTGACGGCGAGTGCGGTGCGTGTGTCGTCCGGCACGTTGGCGCTGGCGGGGACGAGCAACAGCATCGGCAATCTCACCCTGGCGAGCAAGCTGACGATGGCGGGTGGCAGCGTGACGAAACTGACGGCGGGCAGCGCGGAGGCTGCGGCGGGGACGTTGACGGTCAATGGGGAGCTCACCTTGAAGGGCTTTGAGAAGACGGGCGGGCACGGGTTGACGAGCCTGGTCATCGGGAATAGCGGTGAGCTGGTGGTGAAGAACGACGAGGGAAGAGGGTTTGCCATCGCGACTGAGGGCTTCAGCTACGGCTCCGGTGAAGGCTCCGGGGCCAAACTGACCATTGCCGACGGCGCCAAGTTCGAGCTCGGCAATCACACCCCCACGGCATTGTCCGACGGTTCGCTCACGATCAAGCTGACGGGCACCTGGAATTTCGGCAGCTGGACCGAGGAGAGCGGTACGAGGCATTATGACCTCTTCTCCATGACCGACGCGACGGAGATGAGCACCGACGGGATCACCTTCGACTTGGAGGATGTGCAGGAGCAGTTGAGCAGCCTTGATGGTAGTGGGCACTCGTGGCAGGTGGAGCTGAACGCGAAGGGGCAGCTCATTCTCGTGGACACCGCGGGGGCGCTGTACTTCACGGGGGATGCCGGTTCCCTGGTGTGGGAGGCCAATGCGAGCGGGGCTACGGGGGCGGATCAGGAGGTCTGGCACTACACGTCGGATGGTGAAGGCAAGGCTGTGGAGTATCAGACGGGGCACGATGTTGTGCTGGCCGGGACGCACTCCTCCGACGCGATCGCCGTGACTCTCGATGGAGCTGTGCAGGCGAAGAGAGTGACGATCCAGGGAGAGGCGAGCTACACCTTCAGCGCTAACACAGGGGATGACTCAACCGGTGGGCAGGGAGTGGATTCTCTCACCATCGGCGGCGCGCTGAGCGCGGAGGATACGTACACGGGCACGCTGACATTTGACGCGACGGCGGAGGTGCAGGGCGATGTGACGCTGAAGGGCGCGACGCTGGCTGTGGGTGCCGGCGGCGTTCTCACCTTGAACGGGGATGCCAATGTGGCGAAGAACCTGACCATGAGCGGCGGCAGCCTGACGGTTGCCAAGGATTTGTACCTTGCGGAAAAGACGGGGGAGGAGCTGAATATCATCAAGGTCAACAACAAAGCTACCTTGACCGTGAAGGGCTCGCTCTACGGGGTGGACAGCAGTGAGCATAGCGACCAGTATTACGGTCATGCCCACGCCGGCAAGCTCGTGGTAGGCGATGGAACGACAATCGGCAAGGTGGTGGTCGGGACAGCGGAGGCCTTGAGTGCAGCAGGGGAAACTGCCGCCGACAGGCCGCTTTTGCAGGTGTACAGCTTGGATATGCAGCAGAGCGATTCCTCGGTCACGGTGTACGGGAATCTTTCGCTGGGCTACGATGGAACGGCGCCGACTGGGGCCGTCACTTCCACTATTGCGGGAGGCACGCTGGATGTGAGGGGCGACATGGTGAACCAGGAGACGCTGGCGGTGACGGGCGGAAGCGTGAGCATCGGCGGGAATTACAGCGGCGATGCCGGTAGCCTGAATGGCGGCGGGAGCATTAAGCTGAGCGGGAGCGCCACCATGACGGTGGGAGGTGTGCTCAACATCCATGACGCCCCGAATAATGACGTGAATGGCGCGATTACGGTGACGGGCGGCGCCAGCCTGACCGCTACGGGTGGGATCCATGGCAATGCGGCCGATGGCCAGGAGAAGTACTTCGGTGTTGCGCATGCCGGGGCGTTGATTGTGGGTGATGATGGGTCAACGGGCACGCTGATTGTGGGCGACGAGAACGCTCTGGTAAAAGACGCCCTGCTGCAGGTGCGGAAGATCACCCTGCAAGGCACGGACAGCAAGATCACTGTGTACGGCAATGTGTCCTTCGGGTGGCAAGAGGACGTCACTTCTTCGGTGGATGCTGGTACACTCACCGCGAGCGGGAACATGGTGAATGAGCAGAAATTCACCGTGAGCAACGGCGGAACGGTGACGGTGGACGGCAGCTATAGCGGCA
>CANPXZ010000136.1 GCA_947587485.1 uncultured Oscillospiraceae bacterium
GCACGAGCTCAGCCAGTTCCAGAACGGACAGAGCCTTGATCTCTTCGATCATAGCGGTAACTTTTTCGCTAGCCATTTCAATATCCTCCAAATTATTTCTCAGATGTTTGTCTCATTCGGCTGCGGGAGCCTCTTCGGCGGCCACAGGGGAGCCGCCCTTCTGCTCGAGCACCTGCCCCAGGACAACGGCCAGGGACGTGATGGGGGCGAGCATGGTGCCAAGGACCTTGGAGTACAGCGCGTCACGGCTGGGCAGGGGAGCGAGCTCCGCCACCTCGGCGTCGTTCAGGACCTTTCCGTTTACGAAAACGCCCTTGAGGGTGAACAGCTGTCCCATCTTTTCGCTGAACTCGGACAGTTCATGCAGCGGGATCAGCGGATCGGTGGCGCTGGTGGCCAGGCTGGTGGTGCCGTTCAGGTGGTCGTCCAGGCCGGACAGACCGGCCTTGTCAAGAGCCAGACGGGTCAGGGTGTTCTTCACCACGGAATACTCCACGCCCTTCTCCCGAAGGTCACGGCGAAGCTCAGTGTCCTGAGCCACGTTGATGCCCTTGTAATCCACCAGGACGCCGCCTTCGGCCTCCTGCAGACGCTTGGCCAGCGCTTCCACGATGGCCTGCTTCTCGGTCAGAATCGCTTTGCTGGGCATAAGTTGGTTTTCACCTCCTGATAAAGAAAAATGTCCTTGTCCAAAGAGACAACGACACATAGAAACATCGTGATACACATGATGCTCTCGGCGGGACTTACGCCCCAAAGGGGCTGCCAGCTGTCTCCGAACGGCAATTATCCTACCACAGAAAACGCGCTCTGTCAAGCTCTATTTTCGCGTTCCGCGCCCTCACATGATCGCCTGGCCCTGGATATAAAAATAGAAATAGACCGCCAGCAGGACCGCCTCGCTCAGCAGGATCAGCGCCCGCAGACCGGGGTTTTTCAGCCGCCCGACGGCCAGGTACAGGGGGATGCACCCCAGCATATACCGGCAGCCGCTGATGAGCCAGGAGGCGGTGTAGCACATGCCCAGATACGCCGTGCCGTAGAGCAGCCAGGCCGTGTCCAGCTCCCGGCGGTACCCGGCCATGAGAAGCGCCGCAGCGAGGAAGTAGAGGACCAGCTGGGGCCAGTAGATCCAGTCCGCGATGCCGGGATATTGCAGGATCATATCCGCCTGCTGGGCCACGGTGGCCCCCAGCCACTGGGGGGTCTGCCACCAGGGCTCGATACTCTCATAGTATTGAAAGGCGAAAAAGCTGCCGCAGACCGCCTTGTTGAGGCAAAGGTACAGGCCGAAGCCCAGCGCCGGGCCGATCACGGCCGGATACCGCCAGCTCCAGCGCTTTTGGGCCCGGCAGTCCCGCCAGGCGCAGTATACGCCGGGCAGAAGCAGCAGCACGCCCTGGACCCGTGTCAGGGCACAAAGCGCCCCCACCAGTCCCGCCAGCAGCCACCGGCGCTCCCGGATCAGGTAAAGCCCCAGGATGGTCAGCAGCAGAAAAAGCCCCTCCGTGAACACGCCCAGGCAGAAGAAGCCGAAGGGATACAGCCAATAGGCGGCCAGCACGGCCCCGGGGTGGGCGCACTCCTTTTTGGCCAGCGCTGCCAGCGCCACGGAGGAAAGGCCGTAACAGACCTGGGAGACGATCACGCCCGCCAGGGCCGTCCGGCCCCCCAGCAGCGCGCCCAGCGCCCCCATGAGCAGCGGATACAGGGGATAGAACACGATGGCGTTCACGTCCTCGCCGGTGCGCGCGTAGCCGTTTTCCGCGATGAGTTTGTAATAATAGGCGTCGCCCGCAGTGGTGAACCGCTCCCAGAAGCAGCGGAAAAACCCGTCGGGCCGGCCGGTATTGAGGGCGTAGCCCAGAAAAGCCCCCAGCCAGAGGATCGCCAGCGGGGCCAGAAAGAGCGCCGGCCGGGGCCAGTTGGCGGGGGACAGCTTCCCGGCGTTGAGACGGCGCCGGGGCCGCCGCAGCTTCACCCCCAGCAGCTCCGGCAGGGCACGGAGCGCGATGAGGCCCAGCAGCGCCAGCATCATGGCGGTGGAAACGATCCAAAGCAGAGTCTGCATCCGGTGACCTCCCAGGGTGAGTTCAGCGCACGGACAGGGCCTTATCCCTATGCCGGACGGCCTTGCCGAGAGCGCCGTAGAAAAGCTCCAGCAGAATGGACGTGCCCAGGGACAGCCCGGCCAGGATCAGCAGGTCCAGCCATACGCTCCTGGTACAGTACACCAGCTTGGTGAACTCCAGGAAGTAGTAGCAGTAAAAGGAGTGGACGAGCCACATGTTGGCGCTGTGGCGGCCCAGAAAGGCGAAGCAGCCCTTCAGCACCCGCCAGCAGTCGAACAGGGCGGAGACGAAGGCGGCGAAGAGGGGGACCAAAATCACGTCCGCCCCGTCCATGTCCGTCATCACCCAGGCCCGGCAGAAGAACACCGCCAGCGCCCCGGCAAAGCCCAGCACAGGCCGCCAGACGCCACGGCTCAGGCAGTTTTTGATCCGGACCAGGCCGTCATATTTGGCAAAGACGATGCCGCAGAAGAACACCGGCGCGAATTTGTTCAGCTCCAGGAAGCGATAATAGAAGAGGTTCCTGCCCAGGGCGCTCAGGGCGGGGACGGATGCCAGGGCCGGGAACAGCCCCTGGGTCAGGATGTGGATGGCGAAGACCAGGAAAAGGTCCGCCAGAAAGCTCCGGTGGTTTTTCGTCCCCATGCAGAACAGACACCCCAGGGGCAGCGCGCACACATAGCTGCCGAAAAACCACCACTCGCTGTTGAAGGTGGCCGCGTAGCCGGTGAGGTTGGTCAGAAAGTCCGTCCAGAACTGCCGGGGGGAGGCGACGAGGTACCGGGTGCAGAACTCGCTCATGGAGCCCTGGGGCCGGGCGAAGAACAAAAAGGCCACGGGCACGAAGATCGCGAACACCCGCCAGTAGCGCTTGTAGAGGTCCAGCAGGGCGTCCAGAAGCCGGAAGCCGCCGCGCTCCCAGCGCTTATAGAGCCCGTAGCCGCCCAGGAAGAAGAACGTCGGCACGCAGATCAGTGCGTTCAGGGCGACGTCGGTCAGATAGCCGTTCTCCACGAACCCGGGGATCAGGGAGGCGAAGCCGGGAAAGTCCAGGGGGTACCGGGAGGCGTAGCACGCCAGATGGTGCAGCAGCATGAGCAGGATGGCCGCGCCCTTGACGGCCCTTGTGTCGTCTCTTGTGAACATATCCGTCACCTCAACCGTACATATACATGTACATGGCCCCGTAGACGTTGAAGGCCACGGCCAGACCGCCCAGGGCCAACTCCCAACTGGCAGGGCGCTTTGTGCCCCGGTCCGCCAGCGTCATATATGCGAAGGGGATCATGTCGCAGGTGTACCGCGCGCCGAACTGCCAGGCCCCCAGCGTCCGGTGCAGGCAGGTGAGAAGCAGCGTGGCGACGATACCCGCCGCCAGCACGAGCCCCTCGGCGCTCACCTGCTTTTTCGCGGCGTTCCGGACGCAGCGGACGGCCCAGACGATGAACAGGGGATTGGCCACGAAGAACATGAAGCCCTGATAGAGCGGGAAGGACAGCCGCCCGTCCGCGAACGTGACCGGGGTGAACAGAAGCTGCTTCAGGTTGGGCAGCAGATAGCTCCAGTGGAACTGGCCGTGCTCGGCCCGCATGAATTCCGGCAGGTAGTTGTGGCCGAATTCCAGGGGATCATCGAACCGGACGTAGTTGTAGGCCATATAGCAGGCCCCGATGAGGATGGGACCGACGAGGCACCGCCACTGGGCCAGGCAGCTTTTCCAGAACCCTCCGCGCTCTTCCCGCTCGTCCCAGGCGAACAAAAACGCGAACGCCGGCAGGAACACGGCGCTCAGGGGCCGGCAGCCCACCGCCAGGGCCAAAAACGTGGTGGACAGGGCCTTTTTCCCCTCCAGCGCGCACAGCACCGCCCCCAGGCACATCACCATGTTCAATGCCTGGGCCTGGAACCACACCCCGCCGATGGTGGTCATGAACATCATGTTGCAGCCCCACACGCACACCAGCGCCCAGAAGGCGGACACCGCCGGGGTTCGGCCCCGCCGGAGCATGATGAGATAGGCCAGCGCCGCGCTGACCAGCCCGTACAGGGCCACGATCAGGTTGCTGGGCGTGTCCATGCCGAAGACCGCCACGAAGGGGACCAGCACCACCGAGGGCAGCGGCGGAAAGGACAGGTAATACCTCCCCTGGTAGATGGCCAGCTCCAGATATTCGTACTTCTCCGGCTCGGCGATCCAGGTCCGGCCCTGGAACCAGTTCCAGGTCTGGAGCGTATAGCTGTCCCAGTAATGGTGCTGGAACAGCGTTCCCTCCATCAGGTCGCTCATGAAAAAGTAGCCCGCTCCCATGACCAGCAGCAGCGCCGCCAGCGTGCGGAACCGGGACGGTATCGGGTTGTGGATGCGTTTTTGCATGGAGCCTCCGTTGCGACAGGGACAAAATGACCTACAGGCGGATTTTACCACGGACGCTACCCCAGGTCAACCAAAGCGCCGGAAATTAAGAAATGCCTGCCCCGCGTTGGCGTGACAGGCAAAGCGTGCGTCTGTTGGGCTCAGCTGACCACGGTGTCGTCCTGGTCGATCCACTCCTGGACCTTCGTGACGCGGATGTGGTCCTCGCCCAGCCGGGCAACCACCTTCTCGATCCCGGCGTTGATGATCAGCCGCCGGCACATGGAGCAGGAGGTGGTGTCGGTCAAAAGTTCGCCGGTCCGGGCGTCCCGGCCCACCAGATACATGGTGGCGCCGATCATATCCCGCCGGGCGGCGGAGATGATGGCGTTGGCCTCCGCGTGGACGGAACGGCAAAGCTCGTACCGCTCGCCGGAGGGGATCTGCAGCTCCTCCCGGTGACACACGCCCATATCCACGCAGTTGCACCGGCCCCGGGGCGCGCCGTTATAGCCTGTGGCCAATATTTCGTCGTTCTTCACGATGATGGCCCCGTAGGTCCGCCGCAGACAGGTGGACCGCTCCCGGGCCGCGTCCGCGATGTCCAGATAATAATCCAGCTTGCTCCTTCGTTCCATAGCCGTTCCCCTCCTGATGCTGCCCTTATTATAGAGTTATTTTCCAATGAAGTGGTTACTTTTTTATTACATATGTGCTATGATGGTGTCATGGAAAAGCGGAACTATCAAAAAGAGCTGGACGCGGTGACGTCCGGGCTGACAGGCCGGCCCAGGCTGCTGCTGCAGACCTGCTGCGGGCCGTGCTCCAGCTATGTGCTGGAGTACATGACCCGGTATTTCGACGTGACGGTGCTGTTTTATAACCCCAACATCCGGCCCGAGGCGGAGTATGAAAAGCGGCTGGAGACTTTGAAACAGCTTCTCGCCTCCATGCCCATGGAGCATCCGCCGGCGCTCATTGAGCCCGGCTGGCGGGGAGAGGAGTTTCTCGCGGCGGTGAAGGGGCTGGAGGGGGAGCCGGAGGGCGGGGCCCGGTGCGCGGTGTGCTTCCGGCTGCGGCTGGAGGAGACGGCCCGCCTCGCGGCGGAGCGGGGTTTCCATTATTTCGGCACCACCCTCACCGTGAGTCCCCACAAAGACGCCCAGGTCATCAACCGTATCGGGGAGGCTTTGGGGGAGAAGTACGGCGCGGCCTGGCTGCCCTCGGACTTCAAAAAGCGCAACGGGTATCTGCGCAGTATCCAGTTGTCGAAAGAGTATGACTTGTACCGTCAGGATTATTGCGGCTGCGGCTTCCCGGAAAAAGTTGACGGGGACGATTGACAGTCCGGAATGGACAGTATATAATGACCATACAATCGAAAAGGGGTGCTGGGTGTGACCCGGCTGAGATGGCGCGTAGACGCGCCGGGCCCTGGAACCTGATCCGGATAATAC
>CANPXZ010000137.1 GCA_947587485.1 uncultured Oscillospiraceae bacterium
CCCACGGCGTTGGACAGGTCGTCCCCCCGCAGGGAGTTGGAGCACACCAGCTCCGAAAACAGCGGCGACGTATGGGCCGGGGTCATCTTCTCCGGCTTCATCTCGTAAAGCCGGACCTTCATCCCCCGCCGGGCAAGCTGCCAGGCGGCCTCGCTGCCGGCCAGGCCCGCGCCCACAACGGAAATGTCCGCCATCATGTGCTCTCCCTCTTGGCCCGGGCTCCGGTCCTTTTGGCCGGGGCCTTCCTGGCCGCCGGCTTTTTCGCGGCGGTCTTTTTGGCCGGGGCCTCATTGGCCTCGCCGGTCTCCCCGGCGGCGGCGCCGTCCGCGCCGGAGGCGGCGGTATTGGACCGGCGGTAGCGGTAGCCCCGCTTGTCCTCCGGCAGGAAGTTGGAGCATTCCTCGTTGACGCAGAAGCTCTTTCGCTGGCCCTTGCCGGAGAGTTTGAACATGGTCTTGCCGCAGACCGGGCAGTTGTCCTTGGTGGGCACGTCCCAGGTCATGAACCCGCAGGCCGCGCCCTTCTCGCATGCGTAGTAGGTGTATCCCTTCTTGCTGGTGCGCTTGAAGATGCGGCTGCCGCACTTGGGGCACTTGCCCGGCATCTCCACTACCAGAGGCATGGTGAAGCTGCACTCGGGGTAGCCCGGGCAGGCCAGGAATCGGCCGAACCGGCCGGACTTGACCACCAGGTTCCGCCCGCAGTTGGGGCAGATCTCCGCCGAAACCTCGTCTGGCACCTTGATGCGCTGGCCCTGCAGGGCCTCCTCGGCCTTGTCCAAGTCCTGGGAAAAGCCCCCGTAAAACTCCTTCAGCACAGCCTTCCAGTCGGCCTTGCCCTCCTCCACCCGGTCCAGGGTATCCTCCATCCGGGCGGTGAATTTCACGTCCACGATGTCCGGGAACCGCTGCTCCATCAGCTCGGTCACCGTCTCGCCCAGGGGGGTGGGCTTGAGGTACTTGCCCTCCTTGACCACGTATTCCCGGGCGGTGATGGTGGTGATGGTGGGGGCGTAGGTGCTGGGCCGGCCGATGCCCTTCTCCTCCATGGCCCGGATGAGGGTGGCCTCGGAATACCGGGCGGGGGGCGCGGTGAAGTGCTGCTCCGGGTCCAGCTTCTGCAAAGCCACGCTCTGGCCCACGGTCAGCTCCGGCAAGGGCTTTTTGCCGCCATCCTCCGCTTCCTCGTCCTCCCGGTTGTCGTCGTACACGGCGGTATAGCCGGGGAAGGCGATCCGGGAGTGATAGGCCCGGAAGACATAGCCCGCACACGCCGCGTCCACGGTGATGTTGTCATAGACCGCGTTGGCCATCTGGCTGGCCGTGAAGCGGCCCCAGATGAGCCGGTAGAGCCGGTACTGCTCCCCGGTCAGGCTCTTTTTCACCTGCTCCGGCGTCAGGCTGGGGGTGGTGGGCCGGATGGCCTCGTGGGCATCCTGGGCGTTGGAGCCGGCCTTATAGCGCCGGGGCTTGCCGTAGTAATATTCCTCCCCGTAGTGGCTGCGGATGAAGGTCCCGGCGGCGGACAGGGCGTCCTCGGAAAGGCGCAGGGAGTCGGTACGCATATAGGTGATCAGGCCCACGGTGCCCTCTCCCTCGATGTCCACGCCCTCGTACAGCTGCTGGGCGATGGACATGGTCCGCCGGGGGGTCATGCCCAGCCGGCGGGAGGCCTCCTGCTGGAGGGTGGAGGTGATGAAGGGGGGCGACGGGCTGCGCTTTTTCGTGCCGTGGGCGATGTCCGCGATGGTGAAGGGCTTTCCCTTCACCGCGTCGGCCACCGCGTCCACCTCCGCCTGGCTGTGAAGCTCCTGCTTTTTCTTGTCCGTGCCGTGGAAGGCGGCCTGGAAGCTCTCGCCCTTATCCGTCTTCAGCGTGGCGGTCAGGTGCCAGTATTCCTCCGGCTTGAAGTCCTGGATCTCCCGCTCCCGGTCCAGCACCATCCGGGTAGCGGCGGACTGGACGCGGCCGGCGGACAGGCCCTTGCGGATCTTCCGCCACAGTAAGGGGCTGAGCTTATAGCCCACGATCCGGTCCAGGATGCGCCGGGCCTGCTGGGCGTCCACCAGATCCTGGTCGATGTCCCGGGGATGGGCGATACCCTCCCGGACCACGTTTTTCGTGATCTCGTTGAAGGTCACCCGCCGGGCCTTCCCGTCGGGGATGGACAAAAGCTCCTTCAAATGCCAGGAGATGGCCTCGCCCTCCCGGTCCGGGTCTGTCGCCAGATATACGGTCCCGGCCCGCTTGGAGGCCTTCTGGAGCTTGTCGATCACGTCCTCCCGGCCCTTCACCGGCTGATAATCCGGCGTGAAATCGTGCTCGATGTCCACGCCCAGGGTGCTCTTGGGCAGGTCCCGCAGGTGGCCCATGGAGGCCACGACCTTATAGCCGTCTCCCAGATAGCGCTCTATCGTCTTTGCCTTCGCGGGGGATTCCACGATGACAAGATCCGTTTTTGCTGCCGCCATAAGCGTTCCTCACTTTTACAATTTGCGCGTATACCGCTTCCCGGTCCCCTGGACCACATGGCCCGCCACCTGGAGCATGGTCAGCGCCGCCAGGGTCTCCCGGGCGGACAGGCCCGACGCCTCGGTGATCTCGTCGGCCAGCATCTCCGGCCGGGTCATGGCCCTCAGGACCTTTTGCTGGTCCGCCGGAAGATCTTTCATCCTATCCGTTACGTCAATATAAACTATGTCTTTGGGCTTGTCAATCTCTTTTTTAATATGTATGGCCGGGGCGTCCTGCCGGGAAAGGTCACTTCTGCTCTCATAGGCCCGCAATATGTCGGCTCCGCCCGTAATGGGGACCGCTCCCTGGGAGATCAGCTCGTTGCAGCCGGCGCTGGTATAGCTGTCCGCGTTGCCCGGCACGGCGAACACGTCCCGCCCCTGCTCCAGGGCGTGATCGGCGGTGCTGCGGGTGCCGCTCCTCCGGGGCGCCTCCACCACCGCCACCCCCAGGCTCAGACCCGTGACGATGCGGTTTCTGACCCTGAAGTCCACCGGGTAGGTCCGAAGGCCCGGCGGGTACTCGCTCACCAGCGCGCCCCGGGCCCGGGTCTCCGCGAAGAGGGCCCGGTTTTTCGCGGGATATACCTCGTCGATGGCCGTGCCCAGCACGCCCACGACCGTCCCGCCGGCCTGGAGCGCCGCCTCCATGGCCGCGCTGTCGCACCCCTCCGCCAGGCCGGACACCACCACCGCCCCGCCCTGGGCCAGCTCCCGGCCCAGCCGGGCCGCCATGCGGATGCCGTAGGGCGTGGCCTTTCTCGTGCCCACCACCGCCACCAGAAGGCTCTCGTCCACCGGCGGCAGCTTGCCCCAGACATACAGTACGGCGGGCGGATCGGGAATATGCCGCAGCCGCTCCGGATAGGCCGCGTCCTGCACGGTGACGAGGGTGATGCCGTTATCCTCGCAAAAGCGAAGGGCCTTGTCGGGGGTCTCCATGCTCTTGTCCATGAGCTTGTCCACCTCGGCGCTCTGCAGCAGCGGCTCCGCTGCGGCAAGTTCCTCTTTGGATGCGAAAAAGATCCTCTCCGGCCCGCCCATGGCCTCCGCCAGCCGGTATTTGATGAGCGGCCGCACGCCGTGGATGCAGCTGAGCCACACCCAGTACTTCAGCCTTGCCATGGCAAAACCCCTCTTACCATCTCCCACATGACCACCGCCGCGGCGACGGCGGCGTTCAGGCTCTCCGTCCGGGGGCCCATGGGGATGCGCACCGTCCCGGCACACCGGGCCAGCAGCTCCTCCGTCAGGCCCTTGCCCTCGTTGCCCACGGCCACCGCCAGAGGCCCGTCCGCCGGCAGGTCCCGCACGTCCAGCCCGCCGGGAGCCAGGGCCGCGCCGTAAAGGGGCAGGCCCCGCAGCGCCCTGTCCAGCCCGGCCAGGTCCGTCCGCACCACGCTCTGGCGGAAGATGGCCCCCATGGAGGCCCGGACCGTCTTGGGATTGTATGGGTCCGCGCAGGCCCCGCACAGCACCACCATATCCATCCCGAAGGCGTCCGCCGTGCGCAGCACCGTACCCACGTTGCCCGGGTCCTGGACGTTCTCCAGCACGATCGCCCGCCGGAGCGTCTCCGCCGGGGGAAGGGGCTTCATCCTCACCGTGAACACCGGGCCGGGGCTGTTCTGCAAGGGCGACACGGCCTTCAATATCTCCGGCGTCACCAGCCGCACCGGCAGGCCCGGGATATCCTCCGCCGCCAGCACGCAGGTGACCTCCGCCCCGGAGGATACCGCCTCCCGCAGCAGCGTCGTCCCGGCGCAGAGATACTCCCCCGCCGCCTGCCGGGCCTTAGGGTCCCCGCCCAGATCCACAAACCGCCGCACCAGCTCGTTTTGCCGTGACCGTATCGCTTCCATGTTCCAACACTTTCCGTTATGCCCAATTTTATAATAGTATAGAGCTTCCCCGCCCGGTTGTCAATTTACCCCGCAAAAGTTTAAGACCGCCCCCAAAGGGGGTGGTCTTAAACTGCGAGGGTCAGCCCTTTCCGGGCCTTCGGAACCGCAGCCCGTTGCGGATGTTGTGCCGGGCCTGAAACGCCGGCAGGGCCGCCATGCCCTGCTCCGTGACGGGCCGGACCCAGCTGCCGGAATAGAAATGCCGCTGCATGAGCACGTACCGGATGGGCTCGTCCACGTAGCAGCACAGGAAGATGGCCCAATAGGGCAGCTTCAGCACGAAGCCGGACAGCAGCACGCAGGGCAGCACCACCGCGTACATGAACGCGATCTCCAGCACCGTACCGGTGACCGCGTCGCCGGCGGCACGGTAGGTGTCGTTTTGTATCCAGTTGCCCATGCGGATCACCGACACCGCCACGTAGATGCCCAGAAACCGGAGCCCCGCCGTGAAGGACGCCCCCGACAGGCTCATGCCGGTCAGGATGGGCTTATGCAGCGCCAGCACGCAAAGCCCCACCGTCAGGATGATGCCGCTGCAAAGATATATCAGCCGCTTGGCCCGCTCGTAGGCGGTCTCCAGCTCCCCCGCCCCCACGCAGGTGCCCACCAGGATGGACGCGGCGTTGGAAAAGCCCGCGAAGAAGCCGATGATGAGCCCCTCCAGGGTCCTGAACACCGCGATGGCCGCGATGACCTCCTCTGGCTGGCGGCCCAACGTCACGTTGATCACCATGTTCCCCACGCCGATGAGCACCTCGTTGCAGATGATGGGGAAGCACTTGACAAAATACTGCCTCAGGTGAGCCCTGTCCCAGCGGAAGTGCTCCCGGACCCGGAACAGGTAGGGGTACTTCACCCCCCGGGCCATCAGGAGGATCGCCAGCACGTTCACCGCCGCGGCGCAGGTGGTGGCCAGAGCCGCGCCCCGGATGCCCATGACCGGCGCGCCCAGGTGCCCGTAGATGAACACCCAGTTCAAAAACAGGTTCGTCCCCACCGAGGCGATGGACGCCGCCATGGGGATGCGCACCCGCTCCGTGGCCCGCAGAAGGCTGCTCATGGCCATGGAGAACACCTGCATGATGTAGGCAAAGCCCACGATGCGAAGATATTGCACGCCGATGTCCCGGATGGACTGTTTGTCCGTATACACCCGCATGACCAGCCCCGGCGCGAAAATGGCAAGGCAGCCGAACACCGCCGCCACCGTCATCATGCAGGTCAGGGTCATGCCGTAGCTGCGCTCCAGGCCCTCGTCGTCCTTCGCGCCCCAGTACTGGGCGAAGAAGAGCATGCCGCCCCCCACAAAGCCCCAGTAGCCGGAGAACAGCAGCGAGGAAAACTGGGCGCACAACCCCAGCGCCCCCACGCTCAGCTCCCCCAGGGGCGCCACCATCATGGTGTCCACCATGCTGGCCGTGGTGGTCAGCAGGTTTTGCAGCGCCACCGG
>CANPXZ010000138.1 GCA_947587485.1 uncultured Oscillospiraceae bacterium
GCACGTCGCAGCCGGCCGCCGCCAGGGGCAGCAGGCCCACGGCGGACAGCACGCTGAACCGGCCGCCCACGTCGTCGGGCACCACGAAGGTCTCATACCCTTCCTTGTCCGCGATGGTCTTCAGCACGCCCCGGGCTTTGTCGGTGGTGGCATAGATGCGCTTGCGGGCTCCCGCGCCGTATTTCTTCTCCAGCAGGCCCCGGAAGATGCGGAAGGCCGCCGCCGGCTCCAGCGTCGTGCCGGACTTGGACACCACGTTCACGGAGAAGTCCCGGTCCCCCAACTGCTCCAGCTTGTTCACCAGGGCGTCCGGGGAGAGGCCCGTGCCGGCAAAAATGATCTCCGGCCCGTTCTTGGGCTGGATCAGTTCGACGCCCGCCCGGGCGCCCAGGTAGCTGCCGCCGATGCCCACCA
Organism: uncultured Oscillospiraceae bacterium; assembly: GCA_947587485.1. GTDB lineage: Bacteria > Bacillota > Clostridia > Oscillospirales > Oscillospiraceae > CAJOIG01. The sequence goes on from CANPXZ010000138.1 coordinate 415, forward strand.
CCACCAGCACCTCGCTGGTGTCGCGGATGCGCTCCGCCGCGGCGGTGATCTGCTTCAGTTCCTCGCCCTGGACCCGCCGGGGCAGCTCCCGCCAGCCGGTGAAGTCCGCGCCGGCGCCCGTTTTCTCCGCCAGGGTCCGATGGGCCTGGCCGGCCGCGCCGTAATCCGGACCGGTGCTGTCCAGAAAGCTCAACGCTCCAGAAAGATCAACTTTTACCATTTTGCAGAAACCCTCCTGCTTCTTAAGTTGCGGAGAATTCTTCCAATTCTCCTTGCGGTCATTATACCTCTTTCTTACGCTTTTTTCAAGTCATCTGCTTTCATAAAGTGGGGGATGACATCAGAAAAAAGCGCATTTTCATCTGCGAAATGGGGAATTTAGTCCGCCTTCCACCCGATCAGCGTGCCCAGCAGGCGGCCGTACACGGTCCAGTAGGACAATCGCGCCACGCTTTCGGACGCGGCGATGTCCACCTCCGCCAGCACCTTATCCCCGCTTTTGACCGTCATATGCCCCAGGCTCTGGCCCTGGACCACCGGGGCCGGCACGCTCTGGGCCAGGGAGATGTCATAGGTGAGGCCGGACAGAGCCCCCTTCTCCCCCAGGATGTACTCGTCGCCCACGAAGATGGGCTGGACGCTGTCCGCCGCTCCCATGGTCACCGGCACCGGCGGCAGGGCCTCACCGGGCCGCAGGGACCCGAGCGTGTAGTTGGCGAAGCCGTAGTTGAGCAGGGTCTGAGCGTCCTCGAACCGCAGGGCTGAGGTCTCCCCGTGGAGCACCACGGCGATGTACTCCACCCCGTCCCGCTCCGCCGTGGCGGAAAGGCAGTACATGGCCTTGCTGGTGAAGCCGGTCTTCAGGCCCGTGGCACCCTCGTAGCCGAAGATGAGCCGGTTGGTGTTGGAAAGGCCGAACTCGCCGTTTCGGATGGTATCCATCCAGATGGTGGTATACTGCTTGATCATGTCGTGGCGGATCAGCTCCCGGCTCATGACGGCGATGTCATAGGCGGAGGTATAGTGCTCGTCGTCATCGTGCAGACCGGTGCAGTTGGTGAAGTGGGTATCCGCCATCCCCAGCTCCCCCGCCCGCTGGTTCATCCGCTGGACGAAGGCCTCCTCGCTGCCCGCGATCTTCTCCGCCAGGGCCACGGCGCAGTCGTTGGCGCTGACCACGGACACGCACTTGAGCATCTCCGACACGGTCATCTGCTCCCCCGGCTCCAGCCAGATCTGGCTGCCGCCCATGGAGCAGGCCGTCTCCGAGGCGGTCACCACCGTCTCCGGCGTCAGGACCCCGGACTCGATGGCCTCCACCACCAGCAGCATGGTCATCACCTTTGTCACGCTGGCCGGCGCACAGTGCTCGTGGGCGGCCTTGGCGTAGATCACCGTGCCGGTGGATTTCTCCATCAGCACCGCGTAGGGCGCGTGGATGGTGATGGCGTCCTCCGGCAGAGGCTCCACCGCCAGGGCCGGCGTGGTCAGCAGCATCGCCGTCAGGATGAACGGCAGGATCATTTTTTTGAAGCTCATAAAGACACCCCCATATCACATGGATATGGGGGCATGGCCACGATTATGCTCAGAAACGCCCGTTCCGCCGGTTTGGGCTCGATTTCAAACAGGGCCAACACGGTTTTACACAAAACACCCTCTCCCGGCCGTCGAAGGCCGTCGAAAGGCGTCTACAGCTCCCGGTACATGGCCGGGGCGTCGGCCTTGGACACCGTCTCGCCCACGGACAGGACCTCAACCCGGGTGGTCCGGGCGCCGAATTGGATCTCGATCACGTCGCCGGGCTTCACGTCCCGGGAGGCCTTGGCCGCCGCGCCGTTCACGCTTACCCGTCCGCCGTCGCAGGCTTCGTTGGCAACGGTGCGCCGCTTGATGAGCCGGGAGACCTTCAAAAACTTATCCAGCCGCATAGCATCAAAACACCGGCGGCGCGGGAACGCCCGCGCCGCAAATGTATGATCTTACTTCGCCACAGCGTCCTTCAGGGCCTTGCCGGCCTTGAACTGAGGGACCTTGGAAGCGGGGATCTTGATCTCTTTCTTGGTCTGGGGGTTGCGGCCGATGCGCTCAGCGCGCTCCTTCACGTCGAAAGCGCCGAAGCCCACGATCTGGACCTTGTCGCCCTTGGTCAGAGCGGTGGTCACCACGTCGACGAACGCATCGACAGAGCTCTCGGAGTCCTTCTTGGACAGGCCGGTCTGCGCGGCGATGGCCGCAATAAGTTCTGCTTTATTCATAGTAAACCTCCTAATTTTTGGCAGTCTCCCGCCTCTTTTGTTTATTGAAAGTCCGCGAAACGCGGTACTTTTCCAAAATCATTCCTCGCCCTTGGCCTGCTGCCAGAGGGCCTCCTGCCCGTCCAGGTCCAGGTCCGCCAGGGCTTGTCCCTTTTCGGCGGCCAGAGCCTCCATCCGGGTATACCGGCGCACGAAGCGGTCGCTGGAGCCGTTGAGGGCCTGCTCGGGGTCGATCTTCAAAAGCCGGGCCAGGTTCACCGCTGCGGCCAGCACGTCCCCCAGCTCCTCCTCGATCCGCTCCCCGGCGGCCAGGGCCTCGTCCAGCTCGCCCAGCTCCTCCGTGAGCTTTTTCCGGGCGCCGTGCCAGTCGGGCCAGTCAAAGCCCTCCTTGGCGGCCTTCTTCTGGATCTTCTCCGCCCGCCACAGGGCCGGCAGGGCTCTCGCCACGCTGTCCATGGCCTGGGCCGTGGACTTCTGGGCCTTCTCCTGGCGCTTCACCTCGTCCCAGGTGACCAGCACCTCCTCCGGCGTGTCCAGCTCCATCCGGCCGAACACGTGGGGGTGGCGGCGGATCAGCTTCTTGCACGCCTCGTCGCACACGTCGTCGAAGGTGAAGCCGCCCTTTTCCTCCTCCATCCGGGCGTGAAACAAGACCTGCATCTGCAGGTCGCCCAGCTCCTCCCGGAGATTGTCCAGATCCCCGGAATCAATGGCCGTCGCGGTCTCATAGGCCTCCTCCAGCAGATCGCGCCGGATGGACTCATGGGTCTGGACCCGGTCCCAAGGACAGCCGTTTTCGCCCCGGAGCAGTTCCATGATGACCCGGAAGTCATTGATGTCGTAATGATCTTTGTATTGAAAATTTACCATATATTCTAGCCCACTGCAAGTATAAAATTCAAAAAACCGCGATATTCAAGGGTTTTTGTGCACTATTCAGCGAATATGCAGCTTCGCCGCCAGTTTTTCGCCCTTGGGGAACAGCTTCATGTCCTCCAGGGTGATGGCCCGCAGGGCGATGGCCAGCACGCAGTAGATGATCACGCCGGCCCCCACCGCCGCCGCGAAGGGCAGCAGGATGTTCAGCTCCCGGCCCGCCACCGTGGCGGTGACGCCGCCCATGAGCCCGTGCAGCAGGCTCCACACCGCCCAGGCGCCGATGCCCATCACCAGGGCGCTCAGGCCGCTGCGGCCCAGGATACGGCCAATGTTCATGGGCCGGGCCATATGCCGGGCCATGAAGAACAGGTTGGTGCTGAGCATGACCACGTAGCAGCTCAGGGTCCCCAGAGGCGCGCCGTACACGTTGATGTTGGGATTGCCCACCAGCACGTAGGTCACGACCACCTTGGCGACGCCGCCCAGAATGATGGAGATCAGCGGCAGACGCTCGTTGCCGTTGGCGGGCAGGATGGAGTTGGTCATCAGGCTCATGGTCATGAAGTAGCAGGTGATGCCCAGCTCGAACAGCAGCAAGGCCCCCTGCCCCGCCGCGTCGGGATACAACACCCGCATGCAGGGCTCCGCCAGCACCGCCATGCCGATGGCCATGGGCAGACACACCAGCGTACTCATGCGCAGAGAGCTCTCCGCAATGTTGGCGGCCTCCGCCGGCCCCTTTTTCATCCGGGCCGCCGACACGGCGGGCACGATGGAGGACAAAAACGGGATCACGAAGGCCGACGGCACATTGTAGACCGTCATGGCCATGGCATACACGCCGTTGAGCACATGGGCGGCGTCGTCGGTAAACCCGGCGGCTCCCTGAAGCCGGTTCAGGGTGATGGCCGCGTCCAGCACCTGGATGACGCTCATGATGGAGGTGGAGAACGTGATGGGGATGCCGATGCGCAAAAGGTTATTGAGCACCCATTTGTTGGAGGGCGGATTGTCGGCGGCCTCGGGTCCCGGGACGATCTTGTACTTGCGGTGGACCTTCACCATCATGTAGAGCATGGCCGCCAGAGAACTGACGGTGGTGGCCAGGATCGCGCCGGCCACGCAGATCTCCACGCTGTACCCGGCCTTGTAGAGGTACCCGGCGCAGCCCAGGCCCACCACCACCTTCACGGCGGTCTCGATGACCTGGCTGACCGTGGTGGGGATCATGTCCGCATGGCCCTGGGCATAGCCCCGGTAGGCCGCCGTCACGCACACCAGCAGCACGCTGGGCGCCATGATAAAGATGCTCCGCGCCGTCTGCACGTCGCCCATAAAGGCCCCGATCTCCGCCGGGAACAGCATCATGATGCCCGTCCCGAGCGCGCCAAGGACCAGGAACGTCACAGTCCCCACCCGGAAGATCCGATAGACCTGATTGTCCCTGTCCAGGCTGTCCGCCTCCGAGATCAGGCGGCTCATGGCCACCGGCAGGCCCGCCGTGGCGATGGTCAGGAAAAAGTTGTAGATCTTGTAGGTCACATCGAAGTGCGTGAAGCCCGCACGTCCCAGGATGTTGCCCAGGGGGATCTTGTAGACCGCGCCCAGTATCTTTACCAGGATGATGCCAACGGTGTAGATGGCAGCTCCGTGTAAAAAGTTTTGACCCTTCTTCTCAGCCATACATGCTCCTTGCGTCGTGGTGTGAGCCGGATAAACGAATATATGCCGGGACATCTTATAAGATGAACCGGGTCCGCCCGGCCCTCTTGCAAAACACAAGGGCGGCTTGCGCCGCCCTTGCGTCAAAGAGCAGGATTATTTGCCGTGACGGACAGAGTCGATGTGACGGGTCAGGTCCAGCATCTTGCAGCTGAAGCCCCACTCGTTGTCGTACCAGGCCATCAGCTTCACGAAGTGATCGTTCAGCGCAAGGCCGGCCTTGGAGTCGAAGATGGAGGTGTGAGGATCGGTCTGGAAATCGGAGGAAACGACTTCCTCGTCCACATACTCCAGCACGCCGGCCATGGGGCCCTCGGAGGCGGCCTTCATCGCGGCGCAGATGTCCTCATAGGAAGCGGCCTTGTCCAGACGGACGGTCAGGTCAACGATGGACACGTCGGCGGCGGGGATACGCATGGAGGTACCGGTCAGCTTGCCCTTCAGCTCGGGGATGACCTTGCCCACAGCCTTGGCGGCGCCGGTGCTGGTGGGGATGATGTT
>CANPXZ010000139.1 GCA_947587485.1 uncultured Oscillospiraceae bacterium
TGGTGGAGATAAGCGGGATCGAACCGCTGACCTCTTGAATGCCATTCAAGCGCTCTCCCAGCTGAGCTATACCCCCAGGTCGGAACAGGAAGTATGATAGCACATCGGCCGCTGGTTGTCAACGATTTTTTGCGGCAGCCGCAAAAAATCTTCTACTCCTCCATGTACCGGACCATGTCGTCCACCATCTGCTCCAGCAGGGCCAGCTGCTCCGGCGTGTAGTCCTTCTTCAGCTTCTCCACGCTTTTTTCAATGAACGGATAGTCGGTGTTATAATAGGAGTAGAACCGCTCGCCCACCGACACCCGGCACTCCCGGCGGTCCTCGTCGGAGGCCGTGCGGACGGCGTAGCCCTTGGAGGCCAGGTTGTTGATCTTATAGGTGGCGTTGGGCTGGGAGATGCCCAGGGTATCCGCGAAGGCGCTGACGGTGGGCGAACCCAGCAGATAGATCACGTCCGCCGCGTAGGCCTCCGTGGCGCTCAGGGAGCCGTCCCGCTCCTTGACCCGGCTGAACAGGTCCCGATAGTGCTGCAGCCGTACCTTTTCATAGAGGGTCTTCAGCTTTCGATACAGCATGGTCCGTCCTCCGTTCTTGTAATGCTGCCAGTTTATCCCATCAGCGGCAGGTTTGTCAATGCCGATCTTATATGCTATACTGTATTGTATCGTACCACAAAACAAAGAGGAGATGCATCCAATGGTAGAATTGCGATTCAACGTGAGCGAGGTGGACTACGACTCCGTGCTCCAGGCCCTGGCGGGCCGGCTGCCGCCGCCCATGGTCATGGCCGCCCGGGCCATGCCGGACAGCGCCAAGGAGGACATGGTGGTGAAGTTCATCAACGCCAACGGCGGCCAGATCGACCGCTGGCTGGAAAATACCCTGTCCGCCAACGGCGTACGCATGAAGATAACCGGCGCGGCCGCGTCGAAAAAGGGATGAAACGCAAAAAAGAGGCGCCCGTGAGGCGTCTCTTTTTTTGCTGTATGAACGGTCTTTACGCCTCAAAGAACTTCCGGTGGATGGCCGCCACGGCCCGGTCGGCGCTGGCGGCGTCGATGACGCAGGAGATCTTCACCTCGCTGGTGTTGATCATCTGGATGTTGACGTGCTCGTCGTTCAGGGCCTCGAACACCAGCGACGCGATGCCAACGGAGCTCATCATGCCCGCGCCCACCACGCTCACCTTGGCGATGTCCTTGTCCACGGAGATGTCCCGGAAGCCGATGGCCGTCTGGCGGTCCTGCAGGACCTTGCAGGCCGCCTCCGCGTCGGCCTCGGCCACCACGAAGCTCATATCGTTGGTCTCGTCCCGGCCGTTGGCCTGGATGATCATGTCCACATTGATGCCCGCCCGGGCCACCGCGTTCAGTACCCGGAAGGCAGAGCCGGGCCGGTCCGCCACCTGCATGACCGTCACCCGTGCCACGTTGGCATCCTTGGCGATGCCGGTGATCTTCATCTCTTCCATGTTGCGGGAAACCTCCTTCACCTTTGTACCGGGCGCTCTCACCAGGGAGGAGAGCACCTCCAATTCCACCCCGTAGCGCTTCGCCAGCTGCACGGAGCGGTTCATCAGCACCTGCGCGCCCATGCTGGCCAGCTCCAGCATCTCGTCGTAGGTGATCTCGTCCAGCTTTTTCGCCCCCGGCACCTTCCGGGGATCGGCCGTATACACGCCCTCCACATCCGTGAAGATCTGGCACTTGTCGGCGTGGAGCGCCGCAGCCAGGGCCACGGCGGTGGTGTCGCTTCCGCCCCGGCCCAGGGTGGTGTAGTCGTCGAACTTGTTCACGCCTTGGAACCCGGCCACCAGCACGATGCGCTTTTTGTCCAGCTCCCGGTGCAGCCGCTCGGTGTTGATCCGGTTGATGCGGGCGGCGCTGTAGTCCGCGTTGGTGCGGATGCCCGCCTGCCAGCCCGTCAGGGATACCACCGGCAGGCCCATGGCCTCCAGACACATGGCCATCAGGGCGATGGACTGCTGCTCCCCGGTGGCCAGGAGCATGTCGAGCTCCCGCTTGGAGGGGGCCTCGTTCAGCTCCGCCGCCTTTTCCAGCAGGTCGTCGGTGGTGTCTCCCTGGGCGGACAGCACCACCACCATCTCGTGGCCCTCCAAATAGCTCTCCGCGATGATGCCCGCCACGTTCCGGATACGGCCGGCGTCGGCCACGGAGGAGCCGCCGAATTTTTGTACGATCAGCATTCTATATCAGGTCTCCTTGTTCTCACAATAGGTGGGCATTGGCCCATCCATTCTATGCCAGCACCCGCCAGACGGACAGGGGCTCCAGGGCGGCTGCCCGGGCCTCCAGCGTTGGCCGGTCCATGCTCTCCGTGATGAAGGCGCTCTCCTGCCCGGCGCATACGGGCTCCGCGCCCGGGAACGCCTCGCGCACCTGCTCCGGCGACGCGGCGGTCCGCACGTACCAGGGGGACGCCAGAGCGCTCTCCGGGGCCAGCACGCCGCCGGGCGCGCCCAGGTCCGGGACCATGGGGTCGGCTCTGTGCCGGACCGCGTCGGCGATATCCGCCGCCACGGCGCTTGCCGTGGGATGACGCCCCGCGCCGGGGCCGCACAAAACGACCTCGCCCACGGCGCTGCCCCGGATGGCGCAGGCGTTCATGACGTCGTTCACCGAGGCCAGGGTATGGCTCAGGGGGATCAGATGGGGCTGGACGAAGGCAAGGCACCCGTCGTCCGTGCGCCTGGCCCGGCCCAGCAGCTTCACCGTATAGCCCAGGCGCCGGGCCAGCGCCAGGTCCGCCGCCGCCACGGCCGTGATGCCGGTGGTGGGGATGGCGGCCGGGTCCAGGTTGCAGCCGAAGGACATGTCCGCCAGAATGGCGGTCTTGCGGCAGGCGTCGATGCCCTCCACGTCCGCGGTGGGGTCCGCCTCGGCGTAGCCCAGCTCCTGGGCCTTCTTGAGGGCCTCGGCAAAATCCTGGCCCTGGGCGTCCATGGCCGTGAGGATATAGTTGGTGGTGCCGTTCAAAATGCCGTACACCTCGTCGATCCGGTTGGCCGCCAGACACCGGCTCAAAGGCCGCAGCAGGGGGATGCCCCCGCCCACGCTGCCCTCGAACAGGTAGCTCACGCCGTGCTCCCGGGCCAGGGCCGCCAGCTCCAGGCCGTGGGTGGCCACCAGCTCCTTGTTGGAGCTGACCACGCTCTTGCCCGCCATGAGCGCCCGGCGGGAGTAGTCATAGGCATCGCCCACGCCGCCGATGACCTCCGCCACCACGGTCACGTCCGGATCGTTCTCGATCACGGAGAAATCCTTCACCAGCTTGTCCCGCCAGGGGCTGTCCGGCATGTCCCGGCGCACCAGGATATACCCCAGCTCCAGCTCTTCCCCGGCCGCCGCAGCCAGCTTCTCCTTCTGGTCGGCCATGACCTCCGCCAGACCGCCGCCCACGGTGCCGAATCCCAGTATCGCGTACTTTGTCATCTCTCTGTTCCTCTGTCTGTTTATTCTTTACCCAGCTGCTACCGCAGCTTTGATCACATCCTCCACCGCGCCAAGGCGCTCCAGCAGCACCTCGGCGGAGGTGTCCAGCGCGGTCATATCCGCCGTGATGGTCACCGGCGCGGCCCCGTTGGTGGGGATGCCCTGGTTGATGGTCAGGATGTTGGCGCCCGTCTCCGCAAAGACCCCCAGCACCTCGCTCAGGACCCCCATCTTGTGCCGCAGCATGATCTGGAAGGTGACGATGTGGCCCCCGGCCACGTTCTGGAAGGGCATGACCGCATTCTTATACTTGTAAAACGCGGACCGGGAGATGCCCACCCGCTCGGCGGCCTCCGCCACGGTCTGGGCCCGGCCGGTGTCCAACAGCTCCTGGGCCTGGGTCACCCGGATGAACACCTCCGGCAAAGCGTCCCCGTCCACAAGATAGTATTGCTTGTGCCTGCTCGGCGACATGGGTATGTCCTCCTTTTGCGGGCATTTGTCCACGCGTCGTGTATCTTACCATGTTTGCGCCGATCCTGCAAGGGGCCCCGAAAAGATTCAGCAAAACCCCGGCTCATGAGAGCCGGGGCCGCCTGTTTGTTGTGCGATTTAACCGGATTTTTACTGGATCTGGATCTGGTGCTGTTCGGGGACGATCTCCGGCAGCTTGGGCAGGGTCAGCTTCAGCACGCCGTTGACGTACTCCGCCTTGATGGCGGCGGCGTCCACGCCGGAGACCTCGAACCGGCGCTCCACCGCGGCGCTGGTGCGCTCCCGGCGGATATAGCCGCTGTCGGACTTCTCCTCGTCCTTGCTCTGGTGCTCGGCCCGGACGGTGAGCACGCCCTCCTTCACGTTGACGGCCAGCTCGCTCTTGTCAAAGCCGGGCAGCTCCGTCTCGATGACGAACTCATGGTCATCCTCCCGGATGTCCGTGGCGGCGGCGTGGGCCACCGTGCCGAAAAACTCCTGGAACGGGTCCCAGATCTTGCTGGGCGTATAGGACCTGCTGGCAAATGGGATCATATCAAACATTGTATCGAACCTCCGTATCTTTTTGATTTGTCTGTATCATACACATAATTTGTGAACAAATTTATGTGTATTCTGTGAACGAATTGTAAATATTAGCACTCTCAACATCTGAGTGCTAAATCCGTCATCGTCCACCCTTTGCAGTATATCCGCCCGGGACGATTTCTTGTGCGGGCGGCGTTGTCAAATGGGGCCGGCTGTGGTAAAATCAGGATGATCAATATTATAGTTGGAGGCGCGGACGATGGGACCGATGCTGGTGATCATGGCGGCCGGGATGGGCAGCCGTTTCGGAGGGCTCAAGCAGATGACGGCGGTGGACGGCGCGGGGCAGGTGATATTGGACTACTCCGCCTACGACGCCTTACAAGCGGGCTTTGAGAAGATCGTGTGCGTCATCAAAAAGGAGATCGAGGCCGATTTCCGGGCCCTGGTAGGAGACCGGATCGGGGCAAAGTGCGACCTGCGCTACGCCTTCCAGGACCTGCATGACCTGCCGGCGGGTTTCCCCCCTGTGCCGGCGGAGCGGGCCAAGCCCTGGGGCACGGCCCACGCGGTCTACGCCGCCCGGGACCTGATCGACCGGCCCTTCGCGGTCATCAACGCGGACGATTTCTATGGCCGGGGGGCCTTCCGGGCCCTGGCGGATTTCCTGGCCGGGCACAGGGACGAGCACACCCACGCCCTGGTGGCCTACGATCTGAAGAACACCCTGACGGAAAACGGCACCGTGGCCCGGGGCGTATGCACCACGGACCCGGATGGGTATCTTGCCACGGTGACGGAGCTGACGGCCATCCAGGGCCCGGTGGACAGCCCCTCCTACACTCTGGACGGGGGCGCCAGCTGGACGGCCCTGGCCCCGGACACGCCGGTGAGTCTGAACACGTGGGGCTTTCATCAGAGCTTCCTGGAGGCCATCGGCGGGGAGCTGGAGAAGTTCCTGCGGGAGGACATGCCGAAAAACCCCGCCAAGGCGGAGTTCTTCCTGCCCAGCGTGGTAAACGCCTGCCTGGCCGCTGGGACGGACCGGGTGAAGGTGCTGCCCACGGACGAGGTCTGGCACGGGGTCACCTACCGGGACGACCTGCCCGCCCTGCAAGCCGCCCTGGCGGATATGAAGGCCGCCGGCAAGTACCCGGAAAACCTCTGGGCGTGATTTGAGAAGCGGCGACAGCCGCACCTTATGGAAAGCCTCCCCTGTGCAAGGGGAGGCGGCAGGTTATCATACGAAGTGCAACACCGAGGGAGGGTGAAAG
>CANPXZ010000140.1 GCA_947587485.1 uncultured Oscillospiraceae bacterium
ATCGCAGAGCAAAAAGAAGCGGATTATGCGGTGATCACCATACGCAAACCATTTGAAAATGCTTTTGAGCGTATTCCGAACGCTTATAAAAAAATCATGCAATACTTAGGCGCAAAAGGTTTTAAGGAAAAAGCAGAGGATAATATATTGTCATGCTTCGAGTATGAATATGACAAGGAGGGCGTTACGTATATGGACGTTTTTGTCTATGTAAATGCGGTAACAGACGGAAGCTTGCACACATATTTTTCATAACGCGGCCAGAATTGGAATGAAGGAGGAAGTTATGCAGCTGATCAAACAACCATATTTCTTGCGATTTATGAAAACTGATTTGACAAACTGGATCGGCCTGCTGCATTCGCGGCAGGCCGATCCCATATGTTGGCGCTTACGGCTTTTCCAGGGGCGTCAGCTGTTTTTCGATCTCCAGCTCCCGGTCCAGACGGGCGTATAGCAGCAGCTGGGACAGGAAGGTGATATACCAGAAGCCCAGCAGGGGCACCAGCACCAGCGTGAAGGGGGCGAAGAGAAAGTAGATCCCCCAATAGGCCGCCTGAAGCGCCGCCGTGCCCAGCACCCGCCAGAAGTACTTGGAGGCGAACAGGATGATGTTCCGCAGCCGGTTCGCGGCGGTCTGCCGGAACAGCACCAGCTGGGGCCAGTAGAGGGTGCTCAGCAGCAGGAACAGCAGCCCCGCGAACAGGTACAGTGCCACGGTCCCCGCCGAGGGCGGGACCTGGGCCCACCAGAACAGGGCGGTCATGAAGGAGAACACGCCCAGGAAGAGGCCGGTGAGGGCGCCGGGCAGGAGGCTGTCCCGCCAGTTCTGCCTCCAGCTCTTCTTATAGGCCGGCCACCACTTGCCCGGGGCGTCCCGCAAACCACGCATCACGGCGTCGTAAAGCCCCGCCAGGAAGGGCCCGAAGATCATCCCGCCCGCGACGGAGGCCGGCAGCAGCACCAGCACGCTGGAGGCCACGATGGCCGTATAGATGGCGGCGGCCAGGGGCAGCGCGCCCAGGACGGTGAGGAAATTGACCTTGGCCCAGTCGGCCCAGCACAGGCTCAGAAGCTGCTTGTACCGGTTGAAGCCGGTCTGCCGGACGCTCTCGTCGTAGCTGGGATCGTCGGGAAAGAATAGACCCATGTCACGCCCTCCTTATCCGTTCTCGATGTCGGCGCTGTAGTGGCAGCGGCTGAGTACGTCGGCCAATATGGCGGTCTCGTCCCCGTCAAAGTCCTCCCGGCAGGCCAGCTCCGCGCTGACGGCGTAATTGCCGTACACGGTGAAGGCGGTGACGCCCCGGTCGTAGGGATTGGTGTCGGAGGCGCAGTCGTAGAGGACCAGGGAGTACTCCTGGCCGTTGCAGGTCTCCGTCCGGGTCTCCCGGACGGCGTAGGAATCCGTCTCGTGGTCCGTCCACTCCTGGATGGCCAGATGTGCGTTCTCCGCGTCGGCGCAGCCCACCGCCAGCATGTAAAGCTGGGCGTCGTAGACCTGCACCTCGTCCCCGTCCTCGTTGGTATAGGGCGTGCTCTCGCCGGCGGACCAGGTGGCGTAGAAGATGTCGTCGGAGGTGAGCACGGTGCTGTTGTCCCGGAGGGTCAGGCCGTTGCCCGGTTCCTCCAGGGCCAGCACGGGCCCCAGCATCTCCCAGCTCTTGTCCCAGGCAGCGCCGTCCGCAGCCTGGGCGGGATAGCCCTTGTCCGCCATGGTGTAGATGAAAACGGTGATCGCCGCCACGATGCACAGAAACACCAGCAGGGTGATCGTCAGGCGTTTTTTCATTGCGTTGCCCCCTCGGTCAGCGTGTTCCACAGTTCGTCGCAGGCCTCCGCGTTGGCGGAGACCTTTTCCGTCCAGAAGCCCCGCCGGGCGATGTACAGCCCGCGCAAAAGCTCTTGGCTTTGGCCGGTGACCTCCTCGCCCAGCACGATGTGGGAATAGGTCCCCAGGTCCAGCCCTGTCAGGACCGGGCAGTCCGCCCAGGCCAGACAGCAGCCGGCCCAGTCCCCGTCCGTTTCCTCCGGCAGCGTACCGTCCAGGCGTCGGAGGAGCTGATAACCGCGCTGGAAGCCCTCCGGGTCCTCCAGCAGGAAGAAGTAGCTGTCGCTCCCCTCGATGTCGGCCGCGAGCCGGGTAGAGGAGGCGTAGCCATAGTCGGCGTTGGCCTGGCCGCCGGTGACGTACTGGTTGAGCCGGACTAGGGTCCGGCCGTCGCCGTTGGCGTCGGTGCCCAGGGCCGCCAGGGCGGTCTCCAGGGCGGCGGCGGTATCGTCGGGCAGGGGACCCTCGCCCACGTAGGCGAACTGGAAGTCCGGCTCGGTCTCGCCGATGCCCAGCGCGTGCCACAAAATGTCCCCCGCGGCCAGGACCAGCACCAGGCCGATGACCACAGGCCACTTATTATAATACCACCAGTTGGCCCGCTTCTCCCTGGGCGTGAGGGGCGCGGGCTTTTCCGCGGGCTTCACGTCCCGGTATTTCCATTTTAAATACTCACTGGCCATGTTCGCCGTCCCGTGTGGTGCCGCCGGGGGTGTAGGCCACCGGCAGACAGATGAGGCTGGGCAGGTCGGACCGGTCCTCCCGGAGCAGGATGTCCACGCTGGTCTCCGCGATCTGGGCCACGGGCTGGACGATGGTGGAGCAGTAATAGACGTCGTTGCCGAACTGGCGCACGCCGTCAAAGCCCACCACCTGCACGTCCTCCGGCACCCGCAGACCCAGGTCCTCCAGCATGGCCAGCACGTAAAAGGCCAGCCGGTCCGTGTTGCAGAAGATGCCGTCGTACTCCGGCCGGCCGTCTTGGATGTGCTCCCGGAGGAAGGTCCGGAAGGGCTCATAGCCGTCCCGGTCGTTCAGGACCAGGGTGGTGTGCTCGATCCCTCGCTGCTGGCAGGTGGTCTGAAAGCCCCCCAGCCGCTTGTCCGGCTCGCCGGGCACGTCCGTGCCGATGCGGAAGAAGGCCAGCCGTTTGCAGCCCAGCTCCGTAAGCTTCTCCACCGCCAGCTGGCCGCCGCCGAAGTTGTCCGAGGCCACGCAGGGCACCGCCGGGCCGAAATACCGGTCGATGCTCACGAAGGGAACGTCGGGGGAGATCTCCAGGGCCGGGTTGTAGGTCAGGCCGATGACGCCGTCCACTTTATTTTGCTCCACCATGCGGATGCACTGCTGCTCTGCGTCCGGGTCCGAGCCGGTGACCGTCAGAAGCATCCGGTATCCCCGCCGGGCCAGGGCCTGACAGACATTGTCCGCCAGGGCGGCGAAATAGGGGTCATAGGCGTTGGGAAGGATCAGGGCCGCGGTGCCGGTCCTGCCGGCCTTCAGGCCCCGGGCATAGCTGTTGACCTGGTAGCCCAGGCTCTGGGCCGCGTCCAGCACCCGCTGGCGGTAGCTCTCGCCCACGGGGATGTCGTTGAAGACCTTGGACACCGTTCCCAGCGCCACACCGGCCTCCCGGGCCACGTCCTTCATGGTGGGCATCGTGCCGCGCTTCATACTGTCGCTCCTTGTTATTTCGTGAAATGTTTCATGAAATTTCGCTGGTTCCGTTCATAGAATAGCGCATCCAACCCTATTTTGCAAGGACGAAATGCGAAAAAACAAGGAATTCGAGGCGATACGGCGTTTTTAACAAAAAATTAATGATTATTTTGGTGAATAGGTAAAACTGTAATTTCATACAAATGAATGTCTTGACAGGAGGATAGGAATGGGCATATTATTATCCTACAACGATTCGTGAAACGTTTCACGACCCTGTTATATGCAAAAAGGCGGGGGATTTTGCGGCCCAATGCGTGAAACGTTACATCCGGAGTTCCATAAAAAGGGGTGAGACAGAAAGCATCGACCGATTCCCGCAAAATTAGAAAGGAGTGACACACATTGAACGAAGCGGTCAGTGAAAAACCGATCCGCACAGGCAAGCCTCTGAAAAACCGCCTGATGAACAACTGGCAGTTGTACCTGCTGCTGCTGATCCCGGTGATCATCACGTTCATCTACAAGTACATACCCATGTACGGCATCCAGATCGCCTTCCGGGACTACAAGGCCAGCCGGGGCTATCTTGGCAGCGAGTGGGTAGGTCTGGACTGGTTCCGGCGGTTCTTCAACGCGCCCACCTTCGGCCGGATGATCAAGAACACGATCCTCCTGAGTTTCTACAGTCTGCTCTGGAGCTTCCCCATCCCCATCATCCTGTCCCTGTGCATCAACCAGCTGCGGTTCAAGCGCTACCAGCGCGTGGTGCAGACCGTGTTGTACGCCCCGCACTTCATCTCCACCATGGTCATCTGCGGTATGCTCCGCATCTTCCTGAGCCCCTCCGGCGGCCTCATCAACCTGCTGCTGGGCACCCAGGTGGACTTCCTCACCCAGTCCTCCGCCTTCCGGACCATCTACATCGCCTCCGGCATCTGGCAGGACGCCGGCTGGGGCTGCATCATCTATCTGGCCACGCTGTCCAATGTGGACACCAGCCTCTATGAGGCGGCCAAGGTGGACGGCGCTTCCGTGTTCCAGCGGATCATGAACGTGGACGTGCCGGCGCTGCTGCCCATGGCGATCCTGAACCTGATCATGAGCGCCGGGTCCCTGATGAACGTGGGCTTCGAGAAGGTCTGGCTGCTGCAGACCGAGCTGAACAAGGCCACCAGCGACGTCATCGCGGTGTATGTGTACCAGCAGGGCATCGAAAACGCCAAGTACAGCTACTCCACCGCCGTGGGTCTGTTCAACACGGTCATCAACCTGGTGCTGCTGTTCATCGTCAACAAGATCTCGTCCAAGACCTCGGACGTGGGCATCGTGTAAGGAGGCGGACGCTATGAAAAAATCTCGTGGTATGTCCGATAAGACCAGCGACATCATCCTGGTCGTATTCTGCACCATCATCATGCTGCTGGTGGCCTATCCGCTGTACTATGTGGTGGTGGCCTCCGTGTCCAACCCCTACGACGTGTACGCCGGCAAGACCTTCCTGCTGCCCAGCGAGTTCACCCTGAAGGGCTACACCGCCGTCTTCGCCGACGACAGCCTGCTGCGGGGCTTCATCAACTCCGTCAAGTACACCGTCATCGGCACCATCTTCTCCGTGGTGATGTTGTACGTCACCGCCTACCCCCTGGCCCAGAAGGACCTGCCCGGCCGGAAGTTCTTCAGCATCTTCTTCCTGATCACCATGTACTTCGGCGGCGGCCTGGTCCCCACCTACCTGGTGGTGAAGCAGACGGGCCTCCTCTATAATATGTGGGCGCTGTTTCTGCCCGGCGGCGTGGCCGTGGGCAACATGATCATCGTGCGCAACTACTTCCAGAACAACATCCCCAAGGACCTGATCGAGGCGGCGGAGATCGACGGCTGCACAAAGCTTCGCACCTTCCTGCGCATCGTCATCCCCCTGTCCAAGCCCATCATGGCAGTCATGGTGGTGTTCTCCATGGTGGCCTACTGGAACGACTGGTTCACCGCCCTGATCTATCTGCGCGCCGAGCAGGCCCCCATGCCTCTGGTCATCCGCAACATCCTCATCAAGAGCTCCGCCAGCGCCAGCCAGGCCAGCACCATCTCCGGCGGCTACGCCGAGCTGAACAAGCTGACCGAGATGCTGAAGTTCTCCTCCATGATCGTGGCGGC
>CANPXZ010000141.1 GCA_947587485.1 uncultured Oscillospiraceae bacterium
CATCCTGGTGCCGCCTCCCCTGCGCTTCGACGTGCTGGAAGAGGTCTCCAAGCGTCTGCCCGGCTTCCCCATCGTGCTGCACGGCTCTTCCTCCGTGCCCCAGAACTATGTGAAGATGATCAACGAGCACGGCGGCAAGATGCCCGACGCCGTGGGCATCCCCGAGGAGCAGCTGCGCAAGGCCGCTACCCTGAGCGTGTGCAAGATCAACATCGACTCCGACCTGCGTCTTGCCATGACCGGCACCATCCGCCAGTTCTTCGACGAGCACCCCGACAAGTTCGACCCCCGCGAGTACCTGAAGCCCGCCCGGGCCAACATCAAGGAGCTGGTGCGCCACAAGCTGGTGGACGTGCTGGGCTGCGCCGGCAAGGCCTGATTTCATGGGCTTTATCAGGGAGATAAAAGAGGCTCTGGCCGGTCACGGGCATGACTGCACCTGCGACAGCTGCATGCAGGAGCATCACCACGAGCATCATGGCTTCGACACGGTGATGATCTGGCGGCTGGCTGCGGCGGCGGTGCTCTTCGTGGGCGGCCTGGTGGCCGAGCGGCTGCTGCCCTGGCTGAGCGTGGCGCTGAACGTGCTGGCGATCCTGTGCGCGGGGTACGACGTATTCATCCGGGCCGTGGCCAATATCTTCCACAAGCGGCTGCTGGACGAGAGCCTTCTCATGGGCGTGGTCGCCATCGCCTCCGTGGTCATCCGGGAGGCCAGCGAGGGCGCCAGCGTGATGATCCTCTACCAGCTTGGCGAGCTGTTCCAGGGCTATGCCGTGGCAAAGGTCCGCCAGAACATCGAGGGTCTCATGGAGAACCGCTCTGCTGACGCCAACGCGGTCCTGGCCGACGTGCGCTCTGACAAGGGGCCCAAAGGCCATACGGAGGAATTTATCTCCCATTTCGCGCGTATCTATACGCCGGTGGTATTGGGCATCGCGGCGATCATCGCCGTGATGTCCCCGCTGGCGCTGCACACTTCCGTGACGGAGGGCGTGTACCGGGCACTGGTGCTCATGGTGATCGCCTGTCCCTGTGCCATCGTCATCTCCGTCCCCCTGAGCTACTTCGCCGGCATCGGCGGCGCTACCCGGCAGGGCATCCTCTTTAAGAACACCTGCGCCATGGATGACGTGGCCAGGGTCCGGGCGGTGGTCTTTGACAAGACCGGCGCATTGGAGGGGGAGGGGCTTCGGGTCCTCTCCGTCAAGAGCGAGAGGATGGACGCGGACGTGTTTCTGCGCATCGCCGCCCACGCCTGCGCCTATTCCGACGACGCGTACGCCGAGGCCATCAAGGCCGCCTACAAGGGCGTCATCTACATCGAACTGATCCAGAGCTACCGCCAGCAGGAGGAGGGCTTCGGCATCACGGTGGAGGTGGACGGCGTCCAGATCGTCCTGGGGCCGCTGGCGTTCCTGCGGGAGCACAACGTGTATCCCGGCGATGACGAGCTGGCGGAGGAGGACTGCGTGTACATGGCCATCGACGGCCGGTACGCGGGGCGTATCCTCTTTGGCAGCGTGGCAAAGCCTGATGCGCCCGGCATGGTGACGGTCCTCTCCTGGGACAGGGAACGGGAAGTCGCCATGCTGGCCGACGAGAGCGCCGCCGCCACGGAGAAATTCGCCCGGCAGGTGGGCATCGACGAGTTTTATCCCAACTGTCCTCCTGCGGAAAAGGTGGCGGTGGTCAAGGAGATCCAGAACCGGCAGATCAAGCGCGGCACCCTCATGTTCGTGGGCGACGCGGAGACCAGCGGGGACTGTATCCGCCAGGCGGACGTGGGCGTGTCCCTCCACGGGGCCAGGTCCGACGCCGCCATCCAGGCGGCCGACGTGGTCATCATGGGCTCGTCGCCCTCCAAGGTGGTGACGGCCATGGGCGCGGCAAAGCATACCCGTACCATCGTGTGGCAGAACATCCTGTTCGCGCTGGCGTTCAAGGTCATCATCCTGGTGCTGGACATGTTCGGCACCTGCCCGCTGTGGCTGGCCGTGTTCGCGGACGTGGGCGTGGCCCTGCTGGCGGTGCTCAACTCCCTGCGTGCGTTCATCATGCGGGAGGCCGTGATCCCGGAAAAGTAATAAGAAAAACCCATTGACGCCCCGGATTTGTTTCCGGGGCGTTTTAATGACGCCGGTACTTTTGTACCGCTTTGCAGTACAAAAGTCCTCGCTCCGCTCGCCGCGCTTCGCGCGGGGCGTCAGATCCCATTCGAGGCGGGACTCCCGTCCCCCTCGAGCTCACCCTTGCGATTTTCACCGCCTGACGCCCTGGATTTGTATCCGGGGCGTCATTTTTTGTCATAATTAAGAAATTCTTAAGAACTTCCCTCTTTCATCTTTTTGTAACTTGTGTTACTATGTAAACAAATAGTTGGAGGGGAGGCACCTGCCATGTACAATATATTGGTCTGTGACGACGATCGGGACATCCGCCGTGCGCTCCGCATCTATCTGACCGGCGCGGGCTATAAGGTACTGGAGGCCGCCAACGGCCTGGAGGCGCTGGAGATCGTCGGCAGGGAGGAGATACACCTGGTCCTGCTGGACATCATGATGCCGGAGCTGGACGGCGTATCCGCCCTGACGCTCCTGCGGGAGAAGAGCAGCGTGCCCGTCATCCTGCTCACCGCCAAGAGCGAGGACGAGGACAAGATCATGGGCCTGGAGCTGGGCGCGGACGATTACGTGACGAAGCCCTTCAACGCCCAGGAGGTCCTGGCCAGGGTCAAGGCCATCTTGCGCCGGTACATGAATTCCGCCTCTCTGTCGGATGACTCCTCCGTGCTGGTGGTCGGCGGCATCGAGCTGGACGACGAGAACAAAGCGGTGTCGGTGGATGGGGAGCGGATCAATATAACGCCCAAGGAATACGACATTTTGAAGTTCTTCATGGAAAATCCCGGGAAGGTCTTTTCCAGCCGGGAGATCTACCGCCGCGTGTGGAACGACAAGCCCATGGGGGCCGAGGGCACCGTGGCGGTGCACATCCGGCACCTGCGGGAGAAGGTGGAGATCGACCCCGCGACGCCCCGGTATCTGAAGCTTGTCTGGGGCAAGGGCTACAAGCTGGAGGGATGACCGGTTGAGGCGGCTGGCGGAAAATCTATGGGTCAGGCTGTTGGCGCTGGCCCTGTTTTTCCTGTTCTCCGCCGGGGCGGTGCTGACGCTGGGACTGTACCGGTATGTGCTGGAGGACGGCTGGTTCGGCGAGGATTTCACCTTCGCGGACACCCACATGGCGGAAAGCTATGTGCTGGACGCGCTGAACTATATCGCCGTGAATCTGAGCTGGCTGGAGGACCCGGGCAACGAGTCCCTGGGCAGCTACGCCGGGGACGCCTTCGCGTACGTCGTGGAGGACAATGAGACCAACACGGTCTACGCGGATACGACAGGGGACAACTCCTATTATGTCGCGGAGATCGGCGCTTCGCCCACGATCGAGGGCCGGGAACGGAGCTTTCGCCTGACCGGCTATGTGAACCTGCCGGTCCAGCCCTATGGGGGCTGCTACCGGGAATACTACGTCTTCAGCGAGATATACCCCCTGCGGCGGCTGTTCCTGCCCCTGGGCATCGTCCTTGCGCTGCTGAGCGCGGCCGCCCTGGCCGTGGACATCGCCGGCGCGGTCCGGCTGGGGAAGAAGGGCTCGCTCACGGTCCTGGGCAGACTGCCCTTTGACGGGGCCGTGGTGGCCCTGTACATCGCGGCGGTGCTGGTCCGGGTATTCCTCTACGACGCCCTGGGGAACACGGTGCGGGAGATATTGGGCATGCTCTATATCTATGAGTACCGGTTCCATACGATCTTCATGTTTTGGTACGCTGGGCTTCTGGCGCTCATATTGGCCAATCAGCTGACGGCCGGAGCGTTCCTGGACCGGCTGCTGGTGCGGCGGGTGGTCAAGAGGATCACGCCCCTGGCGCTGGTCACCTGCGCCGTGGCGGCCCATCTGCTCCTGCTGTTGAGTTCGCTGCTGCCTTATTCAGACTTTGTGCTGTTGAGTGTCATCTATGCCGTTTTTGGCTACAGCACGGCCCGCATCGTCCTGCTTTTAATGGGCTTCGACGTGGTGGTATACCTGTGCTACCTCCGCTGGAACGGGGAGCAGAAGCGCATCCGGGACGCCTCGGCGGCGCTGGCGTCGGGCAACCTGGGCTACAAGGTGAATGCCAAGCAGCTGCATCTGGTCTGGCGGGACCTGGGCCGGGACCTGAACCGCATCGGCGACGGCATGGCCCTGGCGGTGGAGGAGCGGCTTCGCAGCGAGCGGATGAAGACCGAGCTCATCACCAACGTGAGCCACGACCTGAAAACGCCCCTGACCTCCATCATCAACTACATCGAGCTTTTGAAGCGGGAGGACCTGCCGCCGGAGACCCAGCGGGAGTATCTGGAGGTCCTGGACCGGCACAGCGCCAAGCTGAAGAAGCTGACCGAGGACGTGATCGAGGCGTCCAAGGCCGCCAGCGGCGTCATGCCGGTGAACGCGGAGATATTGGACGTGCGGGAGCTTTTGGAGCAGTCGGTGGGGGAGTACGCCGAGCGGATGAAGACGGCGGGCGTCACGCCGGTGCTCCATATGCCGGAGCAGGAGACCTGGGTCCTGGCGGACGGACGGCTCCTGGGCCGGGTGCTGGACAACTTCATCACCAACATCATCAAATACGCCCTGCCGGGGACCCGGGCCTATTTTGACCTGACAGAACAGGCGGGGGAGACGGTCGTCGCGGTGAAAAACACCTCCCGCGCGCCGCTGGATATGCCCGCCGACGAGCTGATGGAGCGCTTCGTCCGGGGGGACAGCTCCCGCAGCACCGAGGGCAGCGGCCTGGGGCTGTCCATCGCGCGAAGCCTGACCGAGCTCATGGGCGGGCAGATGCGGCTGACCCTGGACGGTGACCTTTTCAAGGCGGAGCTCATTTTCCCCACCGCCGCGCCCCTCCCCAAGGAGCCGGAGACAGCGGAAAAAGGGGAGAGTCTTTCATCGTCGGAGACGTGAAAGGAAGGCTATGCTCCAACAAAAACAGGGGCTGCTACACGATTTGCAGCAGCCCCTGTTTTTTCCTTTATTTCAAAGCCAGGCCTCGTAATAATACCAGCAATCGTCGATTTTTTCTGTCATACCGCGGTTATCCGTTCCATCCGTCCATTCCCATCGATCATCACCCGCAGGCGATAACGCTGCATTTATATTCTGAAAAGCAGCGGGCGTGTCGTCGGGCGAGTAGGGATCGGGCCCCAGCCATATGTGTAAAACTCGACGGTGGGATGCTCCCCGTCATACAGACCACCGACAAGCGCCCCGCGATAGCGTTCGTGGGAATATCCCCGGCCAAACAGACTGCAACCGTTTTGCGCTTCTTTTTAAGCATAGTACTCAGCCTTTTATATTGCGCCGCTGGCGCACACTGTATTGAAAGCCTCCCCTGTGCAAGGGGAGGTGGGCAGGTTATCATACGAAGTGCAACACCGTGGGAGGGTGAAAGAAAAAAGAGACAACATAGCCCAAATCGTGTAAA
>CANPXZ010000142.1 GCA_947587485.1 uncultured Oscillospiraceae bacterium
AGCCCCTTTAGGGGCAAGCTAGTACCAGGCCCTTCTAGGGCCTATTCAAGCCTCCGGCTTCGCCGGAGGTTTTGACTCCGGAGACTTGATCTATTGGGGCTGTCTCGATGCATTTTATCCGTCCACAGACCCGCAGAAATTCTGGCAGTCTGTGAAGAATGTCCAGAAACTCGATGTAGCAAGAATCATGCCTGGCCATTATCAGTTAAATATCCCTGTAGACTTGATCGATAGAATAGAAAAAGGATTCAGCGAATTGTCGGCTTCCGGTAAGCTGGAACAGGGAAATGGCATATTCGATTTTGGCAAGTTCCAAATCCACATTTGAAGCCGGATATGTTGGACAAGCCCGCGTCAGCGGGCTTGTGCGCTGTTGACTGACGAATAACAACAAAAGCCCCCTTAGCATAGTATGGCATGCAAAGGGGGAAATTTTTTTGCAAAACAACGATTCCTGTACGTATAAAGAGGGGCCTCTGCCCTCCTGCGCGCCGCTGGCCGTGCCCATGCTGGCGGCTCAGCAGAGCAGCCAACCGGCCTATGACAGCGCCGATGCCTTGAGCAAGGGTACGCTGTTCCCGGGTCTGGACCTGCCCTTCATGGACTATGTTGCCTCCTGCCCCGTGGAAAACACGCCGCTGGCGGAGTTGATGGCTCTCGACTTTGTTTGCCAGGAGCTGGCCTTATATCTGGACACCCATCCCGACGACAAGGAGGCCTTCAAGACCTGGAAGAGCTTCACCGCTCTTGCCAAGGAGGGCCGCAAGCGCTATGTGGAGATGTGCGGGCCCGTGAAGCGCTCGGACACGGCCATGTTCGACTCCTGGGTCTGGCCCGAGGACCCCTGGCCCTGGAACGCGGGCGGAAAGGGTGGTAAAAAGTAATGTTCGTATATGAAAAGAAGCTGCAATACCCCGTCCGGATCAAGAATCCGAACCCGGCCATGGCGAAGTATATCATCACACAGTATGGTGGACCTGACGGCGAACTCGGCGCGTCGCTACGGTATCTGAGCCAGCGGTATTCCATGCCCTATCCCGAGGTGAAGGCCATTTTGACCGACATCGGAGTGGAGGAACTGGGGCATCTGGAGATGGTGGGCACCATCGTCCACCAGTTGACCCGGAACATGACAGTGGAGCAGGTGGAGAAGGCCGGTTTCCAGGACTACTTCGTGGACCACACCGCCGGTGTGTACGCCCAGGCGGCTGCGGGCTGGCCCTATAACGCCGCCAGCTTCGCCGTCAAAGGCGACGTGATCGCGGACCTGTCCGAGGACATGGGCGCGGATGCTGCGACCAGGAAAGAACAACGTAAGGAAATACGATAGGACAAGCTGACTTCCCTATATCAATAAAGCGTCGTAATAATCACTTTCGTTACTACATAGCAAGTATGTCATTTGTTAAACAAATGACCTTGTTGGGGAATGCCCCAAGCCCCTAGCGGCGGAGCGGTTATCCCTTGTCCGAATTATATTCTGGCGCGTGGTCTCTGTCAAGGCTTGGCGATTGCTGTCACAATCGCTGAACGAGCCGGCCAGCCGAAGGCTGGCCGGGCCTTGACCGAGGCCACGCGCCGGAAGTTTGGTCATCAAGGGGATAACAGCACACAAGCCCGCTTGACGCGGGCTTGTCCAACATATAATTGGTTCAGATATGGATTTGGAAATCACCAAAATCGAATATGTCGTTTCCCTGTTCCAGTTTACCGGAAGTCGCCAATTTGCTGAATCCTTTTTCTATTCTATCAATCAGGGCTACAGGGATATTTAGCTGATGATGGCCAGGCATGATTCTTGTTATATCGAGTTTCTGGACCTTCTTCACGGACTGCCAGAATTTCTGCGGGTCAGTGGACGGATAAAACGCATCAAGACAGCCCTGATAAATCAAGTCCCCGGAATACAGATACTTTCTTTCCGGCTCATAAAAGCAGCAGTGCCCGGGAGAGTGCCCGGGCGTATGAATGACTAATAACTGCCTGTTACCTAAATCCAGATGATCCCCGTCATACAAAATTCTTTGCGGCACACCCTGAAAAATCTCATAGTCATCAATAGAAAAGCCACTTGGAAAATCACAAGTCTCACGCATCAGATTGCTCTTGACCACCGACAAGGGTATTGGAAACCAGCCGGAAATCCAATCCTTCTCCGCTTCATGGACCGCGATGCTTTCAAAGTACCTGTGTCCGCCGATGTGGTCCCAATGGGCATGGGTGGCGACCGCCATGACGGGGAGCACAGTAAGGCTGTCCACCACTTCACGAATGTTAGCGACGCCCAAGCCTGTATCAATCAGAATCGCTTTGTCTGTTCCGCAGAGAAGATAGCAATGTGTTTCTTCCCAATGCTTGTACTCACTGATCGCGTAAGTATCCGCATCGATTTGTTCAATCGTAAACCAATCACTCATAGATCGTTCTTCCAGTCCTCCAGAAATGCGTGACCATTATACCACACAGGGGTCTATCCATCAATCTATCTATCATCCCCCGAAATGCGTCTCACCGTGAGATTTAATTTGTCAAAACCTGTATCATTCAGGAAAGTTCTGACTTCTTTTGGGGATTTTCTGTTATTTTGCCCTTCCGTTGTCGTAATAGACGGCAGAGGCAGTCTCATAGGCTGTACTACCCAAACACGGAAAGGAGCAATGCTTATTTGACAAAAAATCAGCACCGCGCAACGAACTGCAAGAGCGTTTTTAAAAGCGGCGGAAACGCGATATGCAGAGACACTTTCACAGCAAAATGGATAGAGCTTATCACTCGGCGAGAGAGAGAAAGACGGATAAGCGCGGAAAGCTGCCCGAAAAAATGACAAGCTGCGTTCCCTATGATACAATATTCATAGGGAGACAGCTTGTTCTATCTCTTAGGAGAAAGGAACATGAAGGTAGCTATTTATTGCCGCTTATCCGAAGAAGATAGAAACAAACAATTTGCGACCGATGACAGCAACAGCATCCAAAACCAAAAGACCATGCTGCTGCAATACGTCATGGAACAGGGGTGGGAGCTTTACAACATCTACAGCGACGACGACTACACCGGAGCAGACCGGCGGCGGCCGGAGTTCAACCGACTTCTACGGGACGCGGAGCAGCGGAAATTTGACATCGTTCTCTGTAAGA
Organism: uncultured Oscillospiraceae bacterium; assembly: GCA_947587485.1. Taxonomy (GTDB): domain Bacteria; phylum Bacillota; class Clostridia; order Oscillospirales; family Oscillospiraceae; genus CAJOIG01. The sequence continues at coordinate 3,138 of CANPXZ010000142.1, forward strand.
CCCAATCCCGGTTTACCCGCGAGCTGGAACTGGTGGAAAAGTACATACACGGCCTTTTCCCCCTCTGGGGCATCCGCTTTATCAGCATCGTGGACAACGCCGACACCGCCAACAAGGGCAACAAAAAATCCCGCCAGATCAACGGGCTGGTGAACGAGTGGTATCTGGAGGATATGTCCGAGAACATCCGAAGTGTGCTGACCAGCCGCCGGGAAAACGGGTTTCACATCGGCGCCTTTGCCCTATACGGTTACAAGAAAGACCCCGACCAGAAAGGCCACCTTATTATCGATGAGGAGGCCGCCGCCGTTGTCCGGGAGGTATTCACCCTCTATGCCCAGGGCTACGGCAAAACCGCCATCGCCCGGATGCTCAACGACCGGGGCATACCGAACCCCACGGAGTATAAGCGTCTGCACGGTCTGCGCTATATGCAGCCCACCACGAAGAACAGTACCCTCTGGAAATACTTTGCCATCGCGGATATGCTGGAAAATGAGATGTACATCGGCAATATGGTACAGGGCAAGTACGGCAGCGTGTCCTATAAGACAAAGCAGTGCCGCCCGCGCCCCAAAGACCAGTGGTATATGGTAGAGGGCACCCATGAACCCATCATCGACCGTCCGCTGTGGGATGCGGTAAAGACCCTGCGGGAGCAACGGGCCAAGCCTTTCGACTCCGGCAAAATTGGACTTTTCGCCCGAAAAGCCCGGTGCGCCGGCTGTGGCTACGTCATGCGCTCGTCCAAGAGCCGGGGCTGCCACTATCTGCAATGCTGCACCCATCATGTGTCAAAGGATGCCTGCGAGGGCGCATTCATCGCCGTTGACAAGCTGGAACAGATGGTACTGACGGAGTTGAACCGATTGACGGCAGGGTATCTGGACAAGGATGAACTGGCCCGGCAGATCGAGTTTTGTGCTGACCTGCAAGAGCAGAAGTCCAGCCTACAGTCCGAGATAACAGCATACCAAAAGCGGATTGCCGAGTACACCAAGGGCATCCGGGACTTGTACCTGGACAAAGTAAAAGGTCTGCTGTCCGAGGGCGATTATCTGGACATGTCACGGGATTTCACCGAGGAACGCAAACGGTTGGAACTGGCCGTCGCCGACACGGAAAAACAAATCGAAACCATTGACGAGCGAATCGCCGCAGGCGATAACCGCCGGGAACTGATCGAGCAGTACACCAACCTGGAACACCTTGACCGGGAGACTGTGGAGGTACTGATCGACTACATCACCGTGGGCAAGCGCATCCCCGGCACACGGGACGTACCCATCGAGATACACTGGAATTTTTAAGTTGTCTTTATCCAGTCGCACCAGAGCAGAAGGCCCGGGTGACCTATGACAATATCCTGCGCATGGCCGACGATCCGGACGTGATCGACGTTATCCGCTTCCTGCGGGAGCGGGAGGTGGTCCATTTCCAGCGCTTCGGCGAGGCCATGGGCATCGCCACCAGCAGGATGGACCAGCGCAACGTGTACGCCGTCAACCCGGCGTTCGACAAGAAAAAGTAATCACGCAATATGTAAAGGCCCGGTCAGGCTTATCCCGACCGGGCCTTGTTAAGTTGTCTTTTACGCCAGGACCTTCTTGAGCTTGGCGTAGCGGGGCAGGGAATTCTCCGTGGGACGCTCCGGCTCGCCCTGGATGAGAGGCAGGACGTAGTCGATGAAGTCCTGGGTCACGAAGTTGTGCTCCGGGTTGATCCACTCCAGGGGGACCTTTTTCTCCGCGTTGGCCACGGCGGTCAGCGGCAGGAGGATGTAGTTGCAGACGTACTGGCCGATCTTGTCATAGGACCGCTCGAAGGCGACCATCTTGCCGGTCTCGCCGGCGACGGCGGCCTCCACGGCCTTGCGGCCGGCCATCTCGGCTTCCTCCAGGTCGGTGGCGGAGGCCAGGTGCGCGCCGCAGCGCTGCAGCAGGCTCAGCTCGATGGGGCGGACCTTAGCGCCGGTGCGGGCCTTGACCTGCTCCGCAAGGCGGGCGGCCAGACCGCCCAGCTGGGCGTGGCCGAAGCCGTCGGTGGAGCTGGCCTTGGCCTCGGACACGAAGGTGCCGTCGGCAAAGTGCAGGCCCTCGGACACGGCAACCAGGCAGGAACGCTTCTGGGTGTAGATGCGCTCCACGTCGTTCAGGAACGCCTCCATGTCAAAGTCGGTCTCCGGCAGATACACCAGGTCGGGGCCGGCGCCGAAGTGGGTAGCCAGGGCGGCGGAGCCGGCCAGCCAGCCCGCGTGACGGCCCATGATCTCCATGATGGTCACCTGGCCGGTGGGGTAGACCTTGCCGTCCTTGGACACTTCCATGGCGCTGGTGGCGATGTACTTGGCGGCGGAGGCGAAGCCGGGGCAGTGG
>CANPXZ010000143.1 GCA_947587485.1 uncultured Oscillospiraceae bacterium
ATCAACACGGTGGAGGATCTGGTGTCCAAGACCCAGGACGAGATGATCAAGGTGCGCAACCTTGGCCGCAAGAGCCTGGAGGAGGTCATCCAGAAGCTGGCGATGATGGGCCTGAGCCTGGCCAGCGACGACGACAGCAAGTAACCGACACCGACACTCACATTTGGAGGTAAAGGAAAATGCCCGGAACACGCAAGCTCGGTAAGCCGACGGCTGCCCGCATGGCTATGCTCCGCCAGCAGGTCACCGATCTGTTGGCCACCGGCCGCATGGAGACCACTGTCACCCGCGCCAAGGAGGTCCGTCCTCTGGCCGAGCGGATGATCACCCTGGGGAAGAAGAAGGGCCTGGCCAACTACCGCCTGGCGCTCAAGTTCCTGACCCGGGAGGACGTGGCCAAGAAGGTCTTTGACGACCTGGCCGTGAAGTATGCCGACCGCAACGGCGGCTATACCCGCATCACCCGTACCGGCACCCGCCGCGGCGACGCCGCTGAGATGGCCGTCATCGAGCTGGTGTAAAAAGCCGAAGAAAACGAAAGGGCGCGGTTTTCACCGCGCCCTTAATTAATTTGCGGCAATGCCTCCCCGCCGGGGAGGCATTTTCAGTTCATGTCCCGGCGGCGTCCTCCGCCGGCAGATGGCGGAAGAAGTATATCAGAAACGGCGCGGACACCAGCCCCGCCAGCACGTCCGCGACAGACTGGGAATACATGACCCCCGGCAGACCCCACAGCCGGGTGAGGATGAGAAGCAGGGGGATGAAGCACGCGCCGCTTCGCATGGTGGACAGGAACGTGGCCCGCCAGGACAGGCCGATGCTCTGGAACAGCATGGTGGAGCAGGTGGACAGGGGCATGAACAGCAGCGCGGCGCACTGGACCCGCATGGCCGGCACCGCGATGGCGATCACGTCTGGGTCGTCCCGCATGAGCCGGGCGATGGGCGCGGCCAGCAGGCCGCCGGCCAGGGCGAAGGCGGAGATCATGGCCGTGCCGAAGCCCAAGGTGAAGAAGAACCCTCGGCGCACCCGGGAGTAGAGCCGGGCCCCGTAGTTGAAGCCGGACACGGGCTGGAAGCCCTGGCCGATGCCCAGCCCCACGCAGAACAGGAAGTTGCACACCCGGTTCACGATGCTCATGGCGGCGATGGCCGCGTCGCCGTAGAGCTTGGCCCGGCCGTTCAGCACCATGGTGGACACGCTGTTGAGCCCCTGGCGGGTCAGGCTGGGCAGTCCGGCCACGACGATGTTTTTCACGGTGGAGCCCAGCAGCGCCGGTCCCGGCCTGGCGGGGAGCTCGTCCTTGGGCGTGCCGTCCTCCGGCGGCGTGCGCAGGGGCAGATAGCGCAGACTGAACACGGTCTGGGTCCTGCGCCGCAGGAACATGGACAGCAAAATGGCGGCGCTGATGTACTGGCTCAGGGCGGTGGAAAGCCCGGCCCCGAGGATGCCCATGTGAAGGCCCATCATGAAAAGCGCGTCGCCAAAGATGTTCAATATCCCGCCGCTGACCAGACCCACCATGGCGAAGGCGGCCAGGCCCTCGTAGCGGAGGATGTTGTTCATGACGCAGCTGGTGACCATGGCCGGCGCGGCCAGCAGGATGCAGGCGGCGTAGGTCCGGGCGTAGGGCAAAATGGTGTCCGTGGAGCCCAGCAGTCTGCACAGGGGCGTCAGCAGGACCAGGCCCAGCGCGCCGATGAGAAGGCCGCACAGCAGCGACAGGAAAAACGCCGTGGAGGAGAACTGCCTGGCCCGCTGCAGGTGCTTCGCCCCCAGCAGCCGGGAGATGTTGCTGCCGGCGCCGTGGCCGAACATAAAGCCCACCGCCTGCAATATGCTCATCATCCCGAACACCACCCCGGTGGCCCCGGAGGCGCTGGTGCCGATGCGGCCCACGAACCAGGTGTCCACCACGTTATACAGGTTCGTGACCAGCATGCTCAGGGTGGTGGGCAGACCCAACTCCAGGATCAGGGAGGGGATAGGTTGGCGGGACATCTTCTCATACTGCGTGGCGTATCTGCGGCTGTGGGCGAAGGGCATGGCGTGCGGCGGCCTCCTTTGGTTCGTCGTTTTTCTCTATTTTAATCCGATTTTACGCAAACGGCAAGGGGCTGTCCCGGTTTTTGGCCGCCCTCAGGGCAAAAGATCGGAGTATTCCTCCAAAAGGTCGTTGTACCGGCTCTCATAGACGCACTGCTTGGCCAAATCCACGTTGTCCGTGATGATGTTGTCCACGCTCAGCTCGATCATCTTCGTGATGCTCGCTTTGGAGTTGACCGTCCAGACGTACAGGCTCTTGCCGGCGTTGTGGACCCGGGAGACCAGGGAGGGCGTGACGCTCTTGGCCTGGACGCTGAAGGCGTCCGCCGCGTCCAGCCGGTCGATGCTGCCGTAGGCCAGGCGCATGACGTAGACGGTGGGGATGTGCTCGTCGTATGCCTTCACCGCCTGCAAGGTGTCGTAGGCCTGGGAGGTGACCACGCAGCTGTCCTCCAGCTCCGCCGCCCGGATGGCGTCCACGGTGCGCTTTTCCAGGTCCGTCTCGTGGCCGGTGGGCTTCAGCTCGATGTTGAGATGCAGACCGTTTTCCCCCGCGAAGGCCAGGACCTCCGACAAAAGCGGGATACGTTCCCCGGCAAATTCCGGGTCGAAAGAGCTGCCGGCGTCCAGCTGGGCGACCTCGGCATAGGTCAGGTCCCAGACGTTGGCGTCCACGCCGGTGGTCCGCTTCAGATTGGCGTCGTGGGCAACCACAAGCACTCCGTCGGCGGTCTGCTGCACGTCCAGCTCGATCCAGTCGGCGCCTTGGTCCATAGCCCCGGCGAAGGCCGCCATGGTGTTCTCCGGATAATAGGCGGAGGCGCCCCGGTGGGCGGTGATCTCCATGATGTGCAGGTGCTCGATGTCAGGGTTGATGCCGCCAGTGCTGAGAAGAAAGCCCAGCGTCACGCTCCCGGCCGCCAGGGCGCATACGGCGGCGGCCATGAGAAATCTGCGCCGTTTGCCGGGCCGGGGAGAGGCGGGTGGCGCTATGGCGTGGATGTCCGGGCAGCCCGCCCGGGCCCGGCGGCGGTAGTAGAGCAGGGCCAGGCCCCCGTATCCCACCGGTACGGTCAGCCCGGCGATGACCGCCAGGGTCAGCACGATCGACTGCCACACGGCGGAGGGACCCAGCCATTTCACGGGGAAGAACTCGGTGAAAAGCCCGCCCAGCAGCCGGGCCAGGGCCATGGCGAGCAGCAGAAGAACGATGGAAAGACCTGCGGACAGGGCCTGTACGGCCAGCAGGACGGCCAGGTCCTTCAAAAGCGTCCTCCGGCCCAGGGCGGCGGCCCGCCGGCGGGCCTCGGCGAAGCCGCAGCCCTCCACGGTGAAGATGAAGACCGCGTACCGCCAGCGAAGCCCCAGCGCCGTGCTCAGCAGCACCACGGCCCCGGCCAGCGGCGGCAGGTAGGGCCGGGCCCGGACGAACCGCACGAAGGCGGCGGGGATGGTGACCGCCTCCAGGAACGCGGCCCCCAGGCCGATGCTCACCAGCGGGATCAGCAGCATGGCCGTCAGCCCCATCAGCATGTCCCCGGGCCGTCGCAGCCGGGCCGTGTTCTTCAGGGCGAACCGGAGGATCTGCTCCGGGCCGACCCGCACGCCCCGGACCGCCTGGTCCGCCGCGAATGCCACGGCCCCGATGTCCGTCACGGCGTATGCCGCCGCCAGGATCAGCAGGACCGCCAGTAACAGGACTGTCAGGGGATCGGACAGAAACGCGCCGATGTTCTCGTGGGTCAGGTAGGCGTAGCCCTTGAGGCGCATCGCGAGGGAGAACGCCCCCGCCATCAGCGGGACGAAGAGGACCACGGCGGCCATCTTGTACAGGGCCTCAAAGCCCAGCAGCGGCCCAAGATCCCGCAGGGAAAGCCGCCCGGCGTCCGTCCGGTCCTTCATCGCTCCGCCCCCTCTCCAGCAGTATCTGATTTTATCATATTGCCATTTTTGCCCAATGTCAACAAGCCGCGGGGATTTTCCCCGCGGCTTGTTGGTTCATGATTTCCTTGTTCAGCTGCCCTGGACGGCCTGGATGAGGCCGGGCAGGCAGGTCTCGAACTTGACCCCGTACCAGTGGTCCTCCACGTCCGGCATGGTGGCCTTGATGGACTCCACCGTGTAGTCCACCGCGATGCGAAGGGCATCCTGCATGCTCTTGCCCAGGATCACGGCCCCCGCCAGCGCCGAGGTGAACACGTCCCCGGTGCCGTGGAAGGACACGTCGATGTTCTCCCGGAAATACTGGACATATGCGTCCTTGGCGGCGTCGTAGGCCACCGCGCCCTGGTGAGCGGGGTCGTATTTGACGCCCGTGACCACCGCCGTCTTGCAGCCCAGGCCGGTCAGACGCCGCAGCAGGCCGTGGATGTACGCCTCGTCGTAGCCCTCGGGGACGTATTCCTCCCCCAGCATGAACGTGGCCTCCGTCAGGTTCGGCACGATCACGTCCGCCCGGCCGCACAGCTCCGCCACGCGTTTGGCGTAGGCCTCGTCAAAGGCGGGATAGAGCTTGCCGTTGTCGGCGAACACCGGGTCCACGATCTTCACCGCCTCCGGGAACAGCCGGAAGTAATCGGCCACCATGCCGATCATCGCCTCCGTGCCCAGATACCCCGTGCTGATGCCGTCAAAGGTCAGGCCCTGGCTCTTCCAGTGGGCCGCGATCCTGGGCAGGTCCTCGGCCAGGTCCCGGAAGGTCCAGTTCTGAAAGCCCGCCGTGTGGGTGCTCAGAATGGCCGTGGGGATGGGGCATACCTCCAGCCCCATGGCCGACATGATGGGATGGGCCACCGTCAGCGAGCACTTGCCAAAGCAGGACAGGTCCTGTATCGTCATGATCCGTTTCTGTTTCACGGTCCGTACCTCCGTCCGATTTTGTATGATAAGACTATAGCATAAACTGAGCATATGAAAATATCCAGTTTTGAGTTTTTATATCATATCAGTTTCGGCGGGCACGCCGGCGGATGAATCAAATCTTCCTCTCCTGGCAACACTATCTTCGCCTGACAAGACAAAACGAGAGGGGATAGTCCGTTGCAATGCAAAGTGGAGATCTGCGGCGTGAATACTGCCAGGCTGAAGGTACTGAAAAACGAGGAGACGCGGGAGCTGCTCATCAAGGCCAAGGCCGGGGATATGCAGGCGAGGGAGGAGCTGATCAGCGGCAATCTCCGGCTGGTGCTGAGCGTGATCCAGAAATTTTCCGGTCGTGGGGAGAACGTGGACGACCTGTTCCAGGTGGGCTGCATCGGCTTGATCAAGGCCATCGACAACTTTGACATCACCCAAGACGTGCGCTTTTCCACCTACGGTGTGCCGATCGATGGTATAGGTGGAAAAAGTACGGAACAAAAGCCCTGAGACCCTTGGTATCAGGCGCTTTTTTGCTGTCCGCCGCTCTCCTTGAAGGTGTAGAATATCTGCACTCTTTCGTTGGTG
>CANPXZ010000144.1 GCA_947587485.1 uncultured Oscillospiraceae bacterium
GGTGTCGTTGAAGAAGCGGTAGGTGCCGCCCTCGCCGCTGCGGGTGGTGACCTCCACCCCCTGGGGCAGCCCGGTCAGCACCGGGATGTCCTGCTCCTGGAATATCTCCAGCAGCAATGACCGGTACAGGGCCCGCTCGCCCACCGCGCCCACATAGTAGGCCCAGCCCGCGCCAAAGGCGTTTTTCGTGATTGCCGGCGTGCCGGCGTAGAATTTCTCCGTATACCGGGCCCAGACCCGGGCCCCCTCCGTCGCCAGCAGGTCGCACCAGCCGGTGACAATAAAGCTGCCGCCGTTTTCCGCCGCGATGTGCCGTCGGTCCTCGCCGATGGCGTCATACTCCTCCACCCGGCAGCCGCACAGGTGCCGGAACACCGTGGGCAGAGGCTCGCCGAAGACGCAGTTGTTGTGTTTGTCCTTCACGCCGCTGCGGTTGGTGATCACCACCGTGCCGCCGGCGGCGGCGAAGGCCTCCAGCCGTTCCGCCAGGGCCGGGTCCGTCACGTAGTGGGTGGGGACCAGCGCCACCTTATAGCCCTCCAGCGGAGCGCTCTCCGGTATCACGTCCAGGTTGACCCCCAGGCCCATGCAGGCGTCGTGGAAAAGCCGCAGCTGGGTCCAGTAGGCAAAGTTCCGGGACTGGCGCTGGTTTTTCAGGGCGAACTCCTGCTCCGGGCCGTACAGCATGGCAACGTCGCTGGAAAGGCCGGTCCTGTCCAGGTCCGGCAGCTTTTCCAGCCGGCGGCAGAACCGCCCGATCTCCGCCAGGCGGCGGTTGTCCCGGTTGTCGTGATCCACCACCCCGTGGCCCAGCATCTCCGCCCCAGAGCAGGACGAGCGCCAGCGGAAAAAGCTCACCAGGTCCGCCCCGTGGGCCACCGCCTGCATGGCGTAGCCCTCGATCATCCCCGGCCAGGGGGCCGGGCCCATGGGGCTCCAGCAGCCTCCCGCGCCGCCCAGCTGCTCCAAAAGCCAGAAATTCTTCCCCTTGAAGCTGCGGACCAGCTCCAGGCCGAAGGCGTTGGAATACAACGCCTCCGGGTCCTCCGGCAGGTCTATGGGCGGGTAGTTGTCGTAGGCCGCCACGTCCAGGGAGGCGAATTCCTGATAGAAGTCCGGCATGTTGGCGCAGAACCAGCTGTTGGTGGTCACCACCGCGTCCGGATCGTGGCTCTTGATGATGTCCCGCTGCTGCTGGATGAAATCCGCCAGACACCAGGCCCCGAAGCGCTCATAGTCCTGCATGAAGGCGGGGTTGTGCCAGTCCGGCATGCAGTCCGGCGCCAGAAGGGGCTGGATCTGCTCCCAGGCGCTGATCTCGCCGCTCCAGACCTCGTTGCCCCAGGCTTTGTTCAGGGCCTCCACCGTGCCGTACTTCTCCCGCAGCCAGCGGCGGAAGGCCTCCCGGCAGGAGGGGCAGGTGCAGTGGTTGCTCTCCAGCTCGTTGTCGATCTGCCAGGCCATGATCTCGGGCCGGCCCGCGTAGCGCCGGGCCATTTCCTCCACGATCCGGCCGGCGTAGCGGCGGAACACCGGGCTCTGGATGCACCGGTGGCCCCGGATGCCCAGGCTGATGGGATGCCCGGTCCGGTCCCACTGGACCGTCTCCGGGTGGTTCGTGTAAAGCCACATGGGCCCGCTGTTGGTGGGCGTGCTCAATATCACCTTCATCCCGTGGCGGGCGATGACGTCAATGGCGTCGTCCAGCCAGTCGAAGTCGAACCGGCCCTCCTCGGGCTCCATCCGGCTCCAGGCGAATTCCGCCAGACGCACCGCGTGTATGCCCAGCTTCGCCATCCGGGCCACGTCCTCCTCCCACAGGGAGCGATCCCAGTGCTCGGGATAATAGGCCATGCCGACCTGTATCATATGCTCACTCCTTTGCACTCTCTTGCTTGATCGTTATCCGGCAGTCCGTGCCGAATTGCTCTATTTTCAGGCCCTCGGCATCGCCCCGGACGGTCACGGTGATCTCATCCCCGGTCCGCTGGGCGGTCACGGAGAGGACCGGCGCGCCGGACATGTCGCATATCTCCCGCTCCGCCCGGCAGCCGTCCGCCAGGGCGTACAGCCCCAGCGTCAGGTCCTTCGTATAGTCGTAGTCCGGCCTGTCATCCCGGCTCCCGACGGGCAAAATGGTGTTTTCCCGCACATACAGGGGCAGGGAGAAAAAGTCATAGCTGTCCCGCCGCCAGCCGGTCCCCTCCACCGTCTCCCCGGTGAGAAGATGGGTCCAGGTCCCCTTGGGCAGGTAATAGTCCACGCTGCCGTCGGAGCGGAACACCGGGGCCACGAGAAGCCCGTCCCCCAGCATATACTGCCGGTCCAGATCCTCGCAGCCGGGATCGTCGAACTCCAGCAGCATGGCCCGCATCACCGGCACGCCGGTGCGGCTGTTTTCCGCCGCCAGGGCGTAGAGATAGGGCATCAGGGTATTTTTCAGCTTGGAGAACCGGCGGCACACGTCCACCGCCTCCTCCCCGAACAGCCAGGGCACCCGGTAGGAGCCGGAGCCGTGGAGCCGGGAGTGGGTGCTGAGAAGGCCGAAGGCCAGCCAGCGCTTGTACACGTCCGCCGGCGCGGTGCCCTCGAAGCCGCCGATATCGTGGCTCCAGTAGCCGAACCCGCTCAGGCACAGGCTCAGGCCAGCCCGCAGGGACTCGGCCATGGACACATAGGTGCTGTTGCAGTCCCCGCCCCAGTGGACGGGGAACTTCTGCCCGCCCACGGTGGCGCTGCGGGCAAAGACCACGGCTTCCCCTTCGCCCTTCACGTCCCGGATGACCTCGAACACCGCCTTGTTGTAAAGATAAGTGTAATAGTTGTGCATCCGCTGGGGGTCGCTGCCGTCATAGTAGACCACGTCGGTGGGGATGCGCTCGCCGAAGTCCGTCTTGAAGCAGTCCACGCCCTGGCCCATGAGCCGGCGCAGCTTTCCCTGATACCACGCCACGGCCTCCGGGTTGGTGAAGTCCACCACCGCCAGGCCCGCCTGCCACAGGTCCCACTGCCAGATATCCCCGTCGGGCCGTTTCAAAAGATACCCCTTCTCCGCCGCCTCGTCGAAGGCGGGGCTGTGCTGGGCAAGATAGGGGTTGATCCACACGCAGACCTTCAGGCCCTTTTCGTGCATCCGCTCCAGCATCCCCTCCACGTCGGGGAACATGTCCCGGTCCCACTGGAAGCCGCACCACTCGTTTTCCCGCATCCAGAAGCAGTCGAAGTGAAATACCCGCAAAGGGATGTCCCGCTCCCGCATGCCGTCCACGAAGCTCATGACGGTCTTTTCGTCATAGCTGGTGGTGAACGACGAGGAAAGCCACAGCCCGAAGGTCCAGGCCGGGGGCAGAGCCGGACGGCCCGCCAGGGCCGAATACCGCTCCAGAACGCCCTTCCGGTCCGGCGCGCCGATGAGGATGAAGTCCAGGCTCTGGCCGGGGACGCTGAACTGCACCTTCGTCACCGCCTCGGAGCACACCTCAAAGGACACCGGCCCCGTGTCGTCCACCAGCACGCCGTAATTATTGGTGCTCAGATAGAAGGGTATGTTCTTATAGGATATCTCGCTGGAGGTGCCCCCGTCCTCGTTCCAGATGTCCACGGTCTGGCCGTTGCGGACGAAGGGCGTGAACCGCTCCCCCATGCCGTAGAGCTTCTCCCCCACGTCCACCTGCAGCTGGCACATCATGAAGGGCCCCTCCGGCGCGTCCACATAGCTGAGCATGGCGGAGCCGAACCGCTCGCCCACGTTGGTGAGCTTCCGGTCGGCGTAGTAATAGGTAAGGGTACAGGGCGGCTTTTTGTGGATCTCCAGCCGCAGCCGGCCGGAGGCCACCGTCAGCATCTCCCCGTCGTCCCGGACGTCCAGCGGGCAGCGCTGATCATCCAGGTCGAAACGGGGCATTTTGCGCCGGACGCCCTTGAAGTGCACCGTCCGCAGCCGCAGCATGTCCGGCTGGGGCGACGAGATGCATATCTCCTGGGCGGGGCCGTCCAGGCTCCTGCCGTCATGCCGGTAGGGCACCGCGAAAAGGTGCGCCTCCCGCCCGTCCTCGCTCAGGCGGACCTGGCGGATCTGCTCGCAGTTATAGGTCTTTACGCCCGGGCGCATGAGCCATTCGCCGTAGTGGAATTTCATGGTACGCTCCTCCTGTCGTCGCTGGGGACGATCATATCACAGCTGTATCTATTTTCCAAGCGGGAGATCCCGCCGCAATTTGCATTTTAATGGACCGAGTAGCCCTCCCGGTCGATGGAAAAGCCGTCGCCGGAGGCGCCGTCCTTTTCGATCTGGCGGAAGATGGGCATGACGACCTGGCTGGTGGTGTATATCATCAGGATCGGCAGGCAGAAGACGCCGATGTACAAGAGCAGATAGCTGATCTGGGTGAAGATCAGCACCTGGATCACCAGGATGCCGATAAGCCCCAGAGTCCGGACGAAAAAGCGCATGAAGATGCGCCGGGAATTGGCCAGGCTCCGCCACATGGTGTTAGCGTACCGGGCCTCCAGGGGGAACACATAGAGGTAGTGGATCAGCAGGAAGAATCCGGCCAGGAGCGCCACGATGAGAAAGCCCACCGTGTTCCCCTCCAGGTTCCGGAAGAGCTGCCAGTCCAGCCATATGCCGTAGACCACCACGGCAAAGATCAGCGTCAGGGGGATGCCGTGCTTGAGGTTCTTCGCGTAGGCCGTCCAGAATGCGGCCAGGACCCCGGAGGACTCCCGCCTCTCCGCCATCTTCAGCGTGACGGTGAAGGCCGCGATGGTGGACGCGCCCACCGTGACCACCGGTACGCACCCGACGGCCCACAGCATATTCAGGATCAGCAGGTCCACGATGCGGATGCCCGTCTGGATGATGGGAGAATCCACTCTCAGCTTCATAGGCGCTCCTTTCTCTCACGGCGGCCCGGGAATAAAGGGGCGGGAAGCGGAGCCGGGCATAACGGGTGGCTCCGCTCCCCGCGGAAAGGTTTCGGTTCTCGCGCTATAGCCCGCTTACTTGGCGGGGCTCAGGCCGGCGTCGACCTGCAGCTGATACTTCAGCGCGGCCTCGTTCTCGCCCCAGGCCAGGCAGTCGGCATAGCCGTAAGCCTCGCACTGCTCGATCATGTCGGCCACGATCTGGTCGAACTCCTCGTCGCTGTTGGCGTAGATGGCGTTCCAGGAGCCCTGCTTCACAGCGGTGGTCACCTGGGACCAGGTCAGCTCAAGCTCCGTGGAGCGGGTGCTGGCGGAGTAGTTCACGCCGGGGATGATGCTGTAGCTCTGCTGCTCCAGATACTCCTGGTTGGTGCTCACGCCGTTGTGCTCGCGCCAATCCGCCTCGGCGTCGTTCTTGGGCTCGGTCTTCATGCTCTCCCAGGAGGAGTAGTGGAAGGTCTCGCCCTCGATGGAGTCGGGGTTCTCAGCGGACTGGGACCAGG
>CANPXZ010000145.1 GCA_947587485.1 uncultured Oscillospiraceae bacterium
CCATGTGTTCTACCAGCCGAGAAAACAAGGCTTGGGCCCGCTCATCCGTATCGGCCAGGTGCGTGTTCAACTGCCCGCTCATTACCAACTCCATAAAGTATGCGCTGTGGTGGTTCTTCAGGTATTCCATCCGCCGCCGTCCCCAGACGCCTACGGGCCTGTCCTCTGACGGGGGAGGGAGCAGGTTGGGAAGATAATAATCTCCCACCAGTGTGTAGCCTATGCCGTTGATCTCTTTGTACTGTTCCATAATCAAAGCCTCCTTTGTACGACCATTCTACAAAGGAGGCTCTATCTTGTCCAATGTGTGGATCAAAAACTTCAAAGAACAGCAGAGAGGTAAAATGCCTCTCTGCTGTTTCTTTGCCCTTTGCCATGCCAATGTGTGATAGGTTTGTTATTATACTTCCTTATCAGCACCTAGCTAAAGCGCCCGCTCTTTTTCTGTTTCTTTTTTTCGGGGAATATGGTACAATCATCATAATACACTGGAAAGGACTGGCGGCATGGGCGACACGGCGAAAAAGATCATGATCCTGGACGGTAACTCCATCGTCAACCGGGCGTTTTTCGGCATCCACATGCTCAACGCCCCGGACGGCACGCCCACCAACGGCGTGTACGGCTTCGTGGCCATATTGCAGCGGCTGCTGGAGCTGGAGACGCCGGAGGCGGTGTGCGTGACCTTCGACGTGCACGCGCCCACCTTCCGCCATGAGATGAGCGCGGCCTACAAGGCCACCCGCAAGCCCATGCCGGAGGAGCTGCGGACCCAGATCCCCATTTTGAAGGAGCTTCTGGACGCCATGGGCATCCGCCGGTACGAGCTGGCGGGCTGGGAGGCGGACGACCTGATGGGCACCATGGCGGCGGCGTGCGAGCGCTCCGGCTGGGCCTGCCGGCTGGTCACCGGGGACAAGGACGCCTTCCAGCTCATCACGGACGCCACCCATGTGGTCCACATCAAGACCCGCATGGGTCAGACGGAGACCGTTGAGTACGACCCGGCCCGGTTCCGGGCCGAGTACGGCCTGGAGCCCATGGGGATGGTGGATCTGAAGGCCCTGATGGGGGACAGCTCCGACAATATCCCCGGCGTGCCCGGCATCGGGGAGAAGACGGCCCTGGACCTGCTGCACCGGTTCGGCACCCTGGACGGGGTGTATGCGAACATCGACGATGCCTCCATCAAGGCGGGACAGAAAAAGAAGCTGGCCGAGGGCGCGGAGAGCGCCCGGCTGAGCTATACCCTGGCCACCATCCGTCGGGACGCGCCGGTACCGTTCGACCCGGCGGAGAATCTCTGGGAGCTGCGGCCCGGCGGGGCGCTGTACGAGCTGTGCCGCCGGCTGGGCTTCGGCCGGTTTATCGAGCGCTGGGGCCTGACCCCGGATGGCGACGTCCCGGAGGCCGCCGCGCCCGCCTTGGCCCACGTGACCGGCGACGCCCGGGCGGCCATGGCGGCGGTCCGGGCGGCGGAGATCGTGGCCGTGGTCCCCCGGGAGGGGCTGGACGGGCTGAGTTTGTGCGACGGAAAGACCGTCTACGACGTGGACTGGTCCAACGGCGGCGAGGACTACACCGCTCTGCTGCGGACGGTCTTTTCCCCGGAAATAAAAAAGCTCGGCCACCACGTGAAGGAACTGATGAGCCTGCTGCTGGCGGAGGGACTGCCGGCGGAGGGGTTCGCGTTCGACACGGCCCTGGCCGGATATCTGCTGGACGCCATCGCCTCGGACTACGCCCTGCCCAAGCTGAGCGCGCGGTACCTGGGCCGGGAGCTGGACGGGGCCGAGGCGGTGTACGCCCTGTACGAAGTCCTGCCGGGAAAGCTGGAGGAGCTTGGCATGCACGAGCTCTACCATGACGTCGAGCTGCCCCTGTGTCCGGTGCTGGCGGAGATGGAACAGGCGGGATTTCTGGTGGACCGAAAGGCCCTTTATGACTTCGGCCAGGAGCTGAGCGCCGGCATCGCGGAGCTTCAGCAGCGGATTTGGGACGCGGCGGGCTGCCAGTTCAACCCCAATTCCCCCAAGCAGCTGGGCGACATCCTCTTTGAGCGGCTGGGTCTGCCCGGCGGCAAGCGCTACGCCCGGGGCTGGAGCACCAACGCGGACGTGCTGGAACGGCTGAAGGACAAGCACCCCATCGTGCCCCTGGTGCTGGAGTACCGGGAGATGACCAAGCTCAAGAGCACCTATACCGACGGTCTGCAAAAGGCCATCGGCCCGGACGGCCGCATCCACACCGCCTTCCAGATGACCGTCACCGACACGGGCCGGCTGTCCTCCCGGGACCCGAACCTGCAAAACATCCCCGTCCGGCGCAAGCTGGGCGCGGGCATCCGGCGCATGTTCGTGGCCGGGCCGGGGAACGTGCTGGTGGACGCGGACTATAGCCAGATCGAGCTGCGGCTGCTGGCCCACATCTCCGGCGACGGGGCCATGCGGGAGGCATTTTTGTCCGGGGAGGACTTCCACGCCGTCACGGCCAGCCAGGTCTTCGGCATCCCCCTGGACCAGGTGACCCACGAGCTGCGGGGCCGGGCCAAGGCCGTCAACTTCGGCATCGTCTACGGCATCTCCCCCTTCTCCCTGGCCCAGGACATCGGCGTCAGCCAGGCGGAGGCCAAGCTCTATATCGACGCGTACCTGGCCAAATACCACGGGGTCCGGGAGTATATGGACGGCACCATCGCCAAGGCCAAAGAGCGGGGGTACGTGACCACCCTGTTTGGCCGGCGGCGGGCCATGCCGGAGCTGACCGCCTCCAACTACAACCTGCGCGCCTTTGGTGAGCGGGTAGCCCGGAACATGCCCATCCAGGGCACGGCGGCGGACGTGATCAAGCTGGCCATGATCCGGGTCCATGACAGGCTTGCCAAAGAGCTGCCGGAGGCAAGGCTGCTGCTGCAGGTCCACGACGAGCTGATCGTGGAGTGCCCCGAGGCCCTGGGGGACCGGGCTGCGGCCATATTGAAGGAAGAGATGGAGAGCGCGGTGCGCTATTCCGTGCCGCTGACCGCCGACGCCCACGTGGGCCACAGCTGGGCGGACGCCCACTAGAATCGTGCGCCTCCGGCGCACACCGCTTAGAAAGCCTCCCTCTGACGAGGGAGGTGGCTCGCCCGACAGGGCGAGACAGAGGGAGAGATACACCCGCACTGGAGGTGATTTGTCTCTCCCCCAGTCAGCGCCAAGGGCGCTGACAGCCCCCTCGTCAGAGGGAGCCTTCCATAATGTGCGGCTTCGCCGCTTCTTCCCCTACCCCAGGAAACGTTGGAGGCGTGAACGGCATGGTCATCCGCGACGCGCGACAAGAGGATATCCCGGCCATCGCCGCGCTGGAGAGCGCCTGCTTCTCGGACCCCTGGCCGGAGGATTTTATCGGCCGGTGGCTGGAAAAGATCCTGGTCGCGGAGAAGGACGGCCGGCTGCTGGGCTACGCGGCGCTGTCGGACGTGCTGGACGAGGGCAGTCTGGACAGCGTCGCCGTGGACCCGGCCTTTCGCCGCATGGGCACGGCGGACGCGCTGCTGGAGGCGGTGCTGGACCGGGCCCGGGAGCGGAAGCTTACCTTCGTCACCCTGGAGGCCCGGGCGGGCAACGGCGCGGCCATTGCGCTGTACGCCAAGCACGGCTTTGTCCAGGTGGGCCGCCGGACCAATTACTACGAGAGACCGAGAGAGGACGCCATTTTGATGACGCTGGTGCTGTGATGAAAATTCTTGCTGTTGAATCCTCCTGCGACGAGACCGCCGTGGCGGTGGTGGAAGACGGCCGGAAGGCGCTTTCCGACGAGATATTCTCCCAGGTGGCCCTGCACGAGATCTACGGCGGCGTGGTGCCGGAGATCGCGGCCAGAAGCCATCTGGAGGTGGTCACGCTGCTGGCGGACCGGGCCCTGGAAAAGGCCGGCATAGGCCGGGGGGACATCGACGCCGTGGCCTGCACCTACGCTCCCGGCCTCATCGGGGCGGTGCTGGTGGGGGTCAACTTCGCCAAGAGCGCGGCCCTGGCCCTGGGGGTGCCCCTGATCCCGGTGCACCATATCCGGGGCCACATCGCCGCCAACTATCTGGCCTTCCCGGAGCTGGAGCCGCCCTTTCTGTGTCTGGCCATCTCCGGGGGCAACACCATGCTGGCGGACGTGCGGGGCTATACGGACATGCACGTTCTGGGCCGGACCAGGGACGACGCGGCGGGGGAGTGCTTTGACAAGTCCGCCCGTGTAATGGGCCTGGGCTACCCCGGGGGCAAGCCCATCGACGATCTATCCAAGCAGGGGGACGATCACGCCTATGACCTGCCCCGGCCAGCCGTGAACGGGTCAAACCCCTACGACATGAGCTTTTCCGGTCTCAAGACCGCCGTGGTGAACATTGCCCACCACGCCGAACAGACCGGCGAGAGCCTGGACAAGGCGGGCCTGGCCGCCAGCCTGTGCCGGGCGGTGTCGGAGTCCCTGGTGAGCCGGACCATGGCTGCGGCGGCGGAGCTGGGCTATGATCATATCGCCGTGGCCGGGGGCGTGGCCGCCAACTCCCGCATCCGGGCGGATTTCGAGGCCGCCTGCCAAAAGGCGGGCAAAAAGCTCTTCGTGCCGCCGCTGCGCCTTTGCGGTGACAACGCCGCCATGATCGGCGCCCAGGGCTACTATGAATTTCTGGCGGGCCACACCGCCGGCAGCGACCTGAACGCCTACGCCACCAGGGCCATTTAAGGGGACCGGATGAAGCGATACAGGATCTTTATCCGCACCCTCTGGTGGGTCTACGTGGCGTGGCTGGTCATCTTCGTGGTGATCAAGTTCCAGGGCTCCTTCGCCCAGCTGCGGGAGCGGGTCGCCTCCGCCCGGGAGTGGGAGCACTACAACCTGGTCCCCTTCGCCACCATCCGGATGCAGCTGGCGTACATCTCCCGGCGGTGGGCCCGGATGAACCTGCTGGGCAACACGGTGTCCTTCGTCCCCTTCGGCTTCATCCTGCCCCTGGTCAGCGAGAGGATGGACCGGCTGTGGAAGGTGCTGCTGGCGGGGCTCGGGTCGGTGGCGCTGATCGAGCTTTTCCAGTATTTCACCCGGCTGGGCAGCCTGGACGTGGACGATCTGATCCTCAACATGGCGGGGATCGCCTTTGGATATTTTCTCATGTGGTGCACCACCCGGACGGGCGGTCAGGAGCGAGAATGAAAACTGCTTTTTCGACGCATATCACCCATTCGGAGGCGGAGACCGAGGCTTTGGGCGCGGCCTTCGCCCGGGGCCTGCCGGCGGGGGCCGTGGCGGCCCTGTACGGTGACCTGGGCTGCGGCAAGACCGCCTTCGTCCGGGGCATGGCCCGGGGCATGGGCCTGGACGAGAGCCAGGTCAGCAGCCCCACCTTCACCATCGTGAACGAGTA
>CANPXZ010000146.1 GCA_947587485.1 uncultured Oscillospiraceae bacterium
TATGGGACTTGAACCCACACGTCCTGACGAACACAGGCACCTCAAGCCTGCCTGTCTGCCAATTCCAGCAACCCCGCGTTTGACGCTTGATTATTATAGCATCTTCTGCCCGTTTGTCAAGAGCTTTTCCCCGCCGGGGCCCCGCAAATGGAATATCCGTCCGGTCCACCGCTTATGATATAGCGACCGCTTTTTGGGTACTCGGGAATAATTTGCACGGCCGCCGTGCACAATAACGGTACAAATTCACATGGAGGAACGTTACATGAAACGAACAACGATCGCATGGGCATTGCTGCTGGTCATGGCCCTGGGCGTCACGCCGGCGCTGGCCGCCGCGCCGGTCCGGGACGTGACCGACTGGCCGCAGGCCTCACCGGGCGCGGGCGACGCCGACGCGGGCCTGGCGGACGGCTCCTTCGCGCCCAACCAATCCGTGGTCTCCGTCAGCGGCGGGGCCTACGCCGCCGGCGAGAGCGCCAACGCCGTCCAGCCCGGGACGGAAAACACTCCGCCCGTGGCGGAAAACCAGCAGATCCAGACCTACCGGGGCGTGTCCGTGGGCGGCCAGCTGTCCGCCTACGACGCGGAGGGGGACGCGCTGACCTTTGAGCTTTGCACCGGCCCCATGAAGGGCTCCGTCCAGCTGTCCGCAGACGGCTATTTCGTCTACACCCCCAAGGAGGGCAAGCGGGGCAAGGACTACTTCGGCTTCCGGGCCACCGACAGCGCCGGCAACGTGTCCCAGGAGGGCACGGTCATCATCAAGCTGGTCAAGCAGAAGTCCAAGGTGACCTACTCGGACCTGACCGGCCAGGGCTGTGAATACTCGGCCGTGGCCCTGACGGAGGCCGGGGTGTTCACCGGCGAATACGTGGGCGACGCCTACGTGTTCAATCCGGACGCCCAGGTGAGCCGGGGCGAGTTCCTCTCCATGTGCATGACGGCGGCGGACTGCGACGTGCTCAAGGGCGTGAGCACCACCGGCTTCCAGGACGACGCCTCCATCGGCCCCTGGCTCAAGCCCTACGTGGCCACCGCCCTCATGCGCGGCTATATCCAGGGCCAGGCCACCGCCACCGGCGCCACCTATGACCCCGCCGCCCCCGTCACCGTACAGGAGGCCTGCGTGACGCTCAACTCCGTCCTGGGCGTGACGAACGTGGTCAGCGCGGCGGCCTATGTGGGCGAGGACAACAGCGCCGCCCCCTGGGCCCAGGCCGTGGCCAACCTGACCGCCGCCGGGGTCATGCCCCACGGCTGGGAGGATATGGAGGCCGTGCTCACCCGCTCCGGCGCGGCGGAGCTGCTGGCCAACGCCATGGGCCTGCTCACAGGGCGGTAAATCCCACGATATACGCAAAAGTCCGCACCCTCTCCGGTGCGGACTTTACTATTTTCACTCACACGGGCTTGAACGGTTTTTCCACATGTCCGAGCTCGGTCATGGACAGGAACCGCTGGCCGTCAAAATCCAGCTCCACCACGTAGGGCATCCAGTCGATGATGCGCAGAAAGTCGTCGCAGCCAAACTCTGGCCGGTAATAATTGATGATGGCGCTGAGGGCGGTCCCGTGGGTCCCGATCGCGACGGCCTGGCCATCGTGCTCGTCCATGATCTGCCGCAGCGCCTCTATGTTGCGCATTTGGACCATCCCAATGGACTCGCCGCCGTCCTCATGCCAGGCGTGATCGTTCCAGCGTCTGCGGAACATCTCGCGTCCGTTCCCGCCCGGACCGCTCCGCCGCTCCCGCAGCCGCTCGTCCAGCCGCAGCTCCTTTCCCAGGCGCTCAGCGGTCTTTCGGACCGTGTCGATACTGCGCTTGTAGGGGCTGGAATAAAACGCATCGATCCCCTTGTCCCGCAGTATCCGCCACACCAGCTCCGCGTCGGCGGTCCCCTCCGCTGTGAGAGGTCTTGTCCGATCGTCGCCATGGGCGTGCTCCGGCTGGGCGTGCCGCACAAAATACACCCTTGTCATCAAAGCTCCCTCCTGGGCTCCGCCATGATCGTCCTCTGGTCCGTGTAGAGGACCATGCCGGGGCGGGCGCCCTTCTGCTTTTTCACGAACCGGGCCTGGGTCACGTCCACCGCCACGCGGCCGGCCTGGCCGCCCTCGGAGTAAAATGCCGCCAGCGAGGCCGCCTCGTATACGGACCGCTCGTCCGGCTCCGCCCCCTCGCAGCGCAATATCACGTGGGCCCCGTGGAGCTTCTGCGCGTGCAGCCAAAGGTCCGTCCGCCGGGCGATTTTAAAGGTCAGTTCGTCGTTTTGCAGGTTACTGCGGCCCACCAGCACCTCCAGTCCGGCGGAGGTGACGAACCGCAGGGGCTGGGCGGGTCTCTCCCGCCGTTTGCCCTTCCCCTTCGCCTCCCGGACATAGCCCGCCCGGACAAGCTCCTGGCGGATCACCTCCAGATCGCTCTGGGTCTGGGCCCGGTCCAGCTCCACCGCCACGGAGGCCAGATACTCCGCCTCCACCCGGTTTTCCTCGATGAGGGACACCAGGTGTTCCCGGGCGGTCTTTTTCTTGGCGTACTGCTTGTAATAGGCCGCCGCGTTCTGCTGGGGGGATTTCCTGGGGTCCAGGGGCACGTCCACCAGGGGGCTGTCCGGCTCGTAAAAATCCTCCAGGGTCACCCGATCCATCCCCGGCTTCATCCGCCAGATGTTGGCGGTGACGAGGTCGCCCCGGCGCTTGTCCGTCTCCCGGTCCTCCGTGGCGGTCAGCTCCTGCAGCCGCAGGGCCAGCTTCTTCTCCGTCCGGTTCTTGGCGCTGCGGACCAGCTTGGCAAGGCTCCGGGCCCGGCTTTTCAAGTGCTCGGTCCGGTCCTTCTCCGCGTAAAATGCCTCCAGCAGGGCCGACCAGCCCGGATAGGGCACGCTCTCGGTAGCCGGGCCGTACTGCAAGATGGGCATGAAGGTGAAGTCCACGCCTTTTCCGTCCTCCACCAGCAAGGTGGGCGTCCGCTCTATCCCCTCCAGGCTCTCCAACACCGGCGGCAGGCCCCGCCACTCCATCTCCCGGCGGATCAGGGGCGAGAGCCCCGAAAACTTCCCCGGGGCGGGCTTTGGCGGCAGCCGGTAGATGAGCCCCGGCATCAGCTGCCGCAGAGGACTCATCTCTTCGTCCACCCGGCGGGCCGCGTCCAGGATACGTCCGTCGGGACCCACCAGGATCAGATTGGCGTTGCGGCCCAGAAGCTCCACCGCCAGGGTCTTTTCCACGCTGTCCCCCAGCTCGTCATAGGCCGCCAGGCGTATGAGCAGCATCCGTTCGTTCTCCGGCTGCTCCACCGCCTCCACCCGCGCGCCCTGGATGTGCTTGCGAAGCAGCATGCAGAACATGGGCGGCTGGGCGGGATTTTCATACTCCGCCCGGGTCAGGCATACCCGGGCCGAGCCGGACCCGAAGCACAGCGCCAGCCGGGCCCCGCCCCCGTTTCCCCGCAAGGCGAGAACGACCGTGTCCTTTTCCGGCTGGTGGACACGGTCGATCCTGCTGCCGGCGAGCTTTTCGTTGAGCTCCCGGCCAAGTTCGGTGATAAATACTGCGTCAAGAGGCATGATCTTCCTCCAGAATGATGGCGAACAGTTCCCGGACCCGGTCCGTCTGACCCGCCAGCCACAGCCAGCCGAACAGGGCCTCCAGGGCCGTGGCGGCGTGGTACTGGGCCGGGGTGCACCCGGCGGGACAGCCGTGGACGTGGGCGTTCCGGCCCCGGTGGACGAGCTTTTGTTCCGCCTCCGTCAGCCGGGGCGAGAGCTTTTCCAATGCCGCCGCCTGGGCCGGGGCGGCCACATAGGCCACCGCCGCCCGGTGCAGGTCCCCCACCCGGCCGCCGCCCCGGCGGGCCAGCTCCGTGCGGACCAGCAGCTCATACACCGCGTCCCCTACGTGAGCCAGTTCAAGTGGACCGAGGGACTGTAAAGCGCGGTCATCCATATGCGCGCGTTCCACTGTCACAGCAGCTGGTCCTCCTCTTCGCCGTCCTCACCGGCGGCTTCCGCAGAGGCGGACGGGATATCCTCCCCCGCCAGTTCCTCGTCCGTGGGGGCGAACTGATCGTCCTCGGACACCTGGGCGAACTCGTGGGCGATGGTGTCCACGGGGGCGGTGCCCTGGGCGTACTGCATCTCCTGCCACTGCTGCTTGGTGATGACGATCTGCCGGGGCTTGGAGCCCTCGTAGGGGCCCACCACGCCCACCTCCTCCAGCTGGTCGATGAGCCGGGCGGCCCGGGAATAGCCCAGCTTCAGCCGCCGCTGGAGCATGGATACGGAGGCCTGCTTGGTCTCGAAGATCACGTCCACCGCCTGGGGCAGCAGCTCGTCGTAGTCGTTCTTTCCGCCGCCGGATTCCTCCTCGGCAGGGGCGTTCTTGGCGTCCTTGTCGGAGGCGGCCTTCTCGATCTCCGCCAAAATCTCGTCGGAGTACTCGGCCTCGGCCTCCTTCTTCACGAAGTTGATGATATCCTCCCGCTCCTCGTCGGTGACGAAGGCACCCTGGAGCCGGACCGGCTTGCTGCCGATGGGGGAATAGAGCATGTCGCCGTTGCCCAGGAGCTTTTCCGCCCCCTGCTGGTCCAGGATGATGCGGCTCTCCAAAGGTCCCGACACGGAAAGGGCGATACGGCTGGGGATGTTGGCCTTCATAAGGCCCGTGATCACGTCGGCACGGGGGCTCTGCGTGGCGATGACCAGGTGCATGCCGGCGGCGCGGCCCATCTGGGCCACCCGGCAGATGGACTCCTCCACCTCCTTGGAGGCCACCATCATCAGGTCGGCCAGCTCGTCGATGAAGACCACCACCTGGGGCAAAGCCTCCCCGCCCTGGCTCTTCTGGATGGCGTTGTACCCCGCCAGGTCCCGGACGCCGGACTCGGAGAACAGCCGGTAGCGCTTGAGCATCTCCACCACCGCCCACTGCAGGGCTCCCGCCGCCTTCTTCGCGTCGGTGACCACGGGCACGTACAGGTGGGGCATGCCGTTGTAGACCACGAATTCCACCATCTTGGGGTCGATCATGATCATGCGGACCTCGTCCGGGGTGGATTTATACAAAAGGCTCAGGATCATGGAGTTGACGCACACCGATTTGCCCGAGCCGGTGGTGCCGGCGATGAGCAGGTGGGGCATCTTGGCCAGGTTGCTGACGACCACGTTGCCGCCGATATCCTTGCCCAAGGCCACGCAGAGCTTGTCCTTGGAATTGCGGAAGGCGTCGGAATCCACCAGGTCCCCCAGCCACACGGTCCGCACGCTCTTGTTGGGCACCTCCACGCCAACGGTGGAGATCTTGTCCGGCACCGGGGCGATGCGCACGCTCTTCACGCCCAGGCTCAGGGCGATGTCCCCGGCCAGGTTGGTGATCTTGTTGAGCTTCACGCC
>CANPXZ010000147.1 GCA_947587485.1 uncultured Oscillospiraceae bacterium
GCGGCGGACGTGGACGTGATCGGCCAGTTCGGCGTGGGCTTTTACTCCGCCTTCATGGTCTCCGACAAGGTGACGGTGATCACCCGGGCCTTCGGGGAGGACCAGGCATGGAAGTGGGAGTCCTCCGGCGCGGACGGGTACACCGTCACGGCCTGTGAGAAGGACGCCGTGGGCACGGACGTGATCATGCACATCAAGGCCGACTCGGACCAGGAGGATTACGGCTCCTACCTGGACAGCTGGCGGCTGAAGGAGCTCATCAAGAAGTATTCCGACTACGTGCGCTGGCCCATCCACATGATGGTGGAGCGCCGGGAGTGGGACGAAAAGGGCGGCGAGGACGGCAAGGGCGCCTACAACACCATCGTGGAGGACCAGGTGGTCAACACCATGGTGCCCATCTGGCAGCGGCCCAAGAACGAGGCGTCCGACGACGACTGCATGGCCTATTATAAGGAGCACTTCCACGACAGCACCGACCCGGTGGCCGTGATCCGGGTGAACGCGGAGGGCCTTACCAGCTACCGGGCCATGCTGTTCATCCCGGCCCAGGCCCCCTACGACTACTACACCCGGGACTATCAGCCGGGCCTGCAGCTGTATTCCTCCGGGGTGATGATCATGGACAAGTGCCCGGACCTGGTGCCGGAGCACTTCCGCTTCGTCCGGGGCGTGGTGGACTCCCCCGACCTGAGCCTGAACATCTCCCGGGAGCTTTTGCAGCACGACCGGCAGCTGAAGGTCATCGCGGGCAACCTGGAGAAGAAGATCCAATCGGAGCTGACCCGGCTCATGGCCGAGGACCGGGACAAGTACCTGACCTTCTACAAGGCCTTCGCCCCTCAGCTCAAGTACGGCGTGGTGGGCGACTACGGCATGCACAAGGATAAGCTCCAGGACCTGCTCATGTTCCACAGCGTGGGCCAGGACAAGCTCATCAGCCTGAAGGAATACACCGACGCCATGCCCGAGGGCCAGAAGAAGATCTACTACGCCTGCGCCGAGACGGAGAAGCGGGCGGCGGCCCTGCCCCAGGCGGAGACGGTGAAGGCGGCGGGCTTCGACATGCTGTGCCTGACGGACAGCGTGGACGAGTTCGTCATGCAGATGCTGCATACCTACGCGGAGAAGGAATTCTGCAACGTGACCAGCGACGATCTGGGCCTGGAGAGCGACGAGGAAAAGAAGGACACGGAGGAAAAGGCGGAGCAGTCCAAGGCCCTTCTGGACTTCGTGAAGGAGAGCCTGGGCGGCGCGGTGGAGACCGTGCGCCTTTCCCACAAGCTCAAGAGCCAGCCGGTGTTTTTGACCACCGAGGGCGAGGTCACGCTGGAGATGGAGAAGTATTTCCAGAACCTGCCCGGGGTGCCGGAGGCGGAGCGGGTCAAGGCCAAGCGGGTGCTGGAGCTGAACGGGGCCCATCCCGCCTTCGCCGCCCTGGAAAAGGCATTCCAGGAGGACAAGCCCCGGGCCGCAAGGCTCGCCATGGTGCTTCTGGCCCAGGCCCAGCTCATCGCGGGTCTGCCCCTGGACGACCCCGCCGCATATACTGAATTGGTGTGCGGGTTGTTTTAAACCGCATCAAAACTGCCGGGGGAGCACCGCGCTCCCCCGGCAAACCCTTTTGGGAGGTATCTGACCTATGAAAACCCTCGTTCACGGCGGCCGGGTGATCGACCCGGCCAGCGGGATCGACAGCAAACTGAACGTGCTGATCGAGGACGGGAGGATCGCGGCGGTCTGTCCTGGGGAACCCCCGGCGGACCGGCGCGTCGACGCGGCGGGCAAGGTGGTCTGCCCCGGCTTCGTGGACATCCACGTCCACGAGGACCCGGTGGATTCGTCCGGCCGGCTCTACGACGACCCGGACCGGTCCGTGTTCTCCTGCATGCTCCGGATGGGGGTCACCACCGTGGTGGGCGGCAACTGCGGCGCAAACGTCTGGGACCCGGGGGATTATCTGGACATCGTGGACCGGGACGGGGCCTTCGTGAACGTGGCCATGCTGGCCGGACACGGGTATTTTCGCACCCTTGCCGGCGCGGCGGACGACTACGCCCCCGCCTCCGACGAACAGGTCCGCGCCATGGCCGACGGCATCCGCCGGGCCCTGGACCGGGGCTGCGCCGGGGCGTCCTTCGGCATCCGCTATGCCCCCGGCATGGATAAGCGGGAGCTTCTGGCCGCCATGGCCCCTCTGCGAGGTACGGGAAAGCCCGCCGCCTGTCATCTGCGGGACGACGCGGCGGCGGTGCTGGACGCCCTGGCGGAGTTCGCGGACGCGGCGGGGTCTCTTGGGGTCCCCGCCCAGGTGTCCCACATCGGCAGCATGGCCGGCTTCGGCCAGATGGAGGCATTTCTCGCGGCGGTGGACGCCCGCCGGGCCTCCGGCCAGGACATCGCCTGCGACTGCTACCCCTACGACGCCTTCTCCACGGGCCTGGGCTCCGCCACCTACGACGATGGCTGGCTGGAGCGCTACGGCTGCGGCTACGACGCGCTGGAGCTGTGCGAGGGCGCATACAAGGGCCGGCGCTGTACGGAGGAGATCTTCCGGAAGGAGCGCGCGGCGTTCCCCTCCTGCCGGACGGTCTGCCACGTGATGCGCCCGGAGGAGGTGGAGAAGGCCCTGCTCCACCCGGGCGTGATGCTGGCCAGCGACGCCACCATGCACCTGGGCCAGGGCCATCCCCGGGCCGCCGGGACCTTCCCTCGGCTCATCGCCCGGTATGTCCAGCCCGGGAAGCTGAGCCTGTACGATGCCGTGGCGAAAATGACATATCTTCCCGCCATGCGATACGGCCTGAAGGGCAAGGGCGCCCTGCGCCCGGGCGCGGACGGGGATATCGTGATCTTCGACCCGGAACGGATCCGGGATACCGCCACATTCGCCGACCCCATCCGGCCCCCGGAGGGCGTCGACATGGTGCTGATCGGCGGCGCCCCGGCGGCAAAGGACGGCCATATCCTCGCCCCCGCCCTGGGCCGGTCTGTGCGGGTATAACAGCATAAGATACAGCAAGCGCCTACCGCAAAGTGCGGCAGGCGCTGTTGCATTTTATAGCTTATTTGCGGCCGAGCACCTTTTTCACCGCCGCCACGATGTTGGCGGCGCGCAGACCGTACTCGTCCATCAAAAAGTCCTGGGGGCCCACCTGACCGAACCGGTCCTGCACCCCCACGAACTCCTGGGGCGTGGGGCATTTCCTGGCCAGGCAGTTGGCCACCGCCGAGCCCAGGCCGCAGGTCACGTTGTGGTTTTCCGCCGTCACGATGGCGCCCGTCTCCCGGGCGGCCTTCTCCACCAGGTCCTCGTCCAGGGGCTTCCAGGTGAACATGTCGATGACCCGCACGGCGATCCCCTCGGCCGCCAGAGCCTCCCATGCCTTCAGCGCCTCGTCCAGCATCAGGCCGGAGGCGATCACGGCGCATACGTCCTTGTCGCTCTCGTGCAGCACCACGCCCTTGCCGATCTCAAACTCGGAGCCCTCGCCGTAGACGCGGATCACGCCCTTGCGGATGAACCGGGTATAGCTCACGCCCTCCCGCTCCGCCAGGGCGTTGGTCAGGGCGGCCAGCTGGTCAAAGTCCGCCGGGTCCAGCACCGTCGCGCCGGGGATGGACATATACATGGCGGCGTCCTCCAGGGGCATATGGGTGCCGCCGTTGTAGGCCGCCGTGACCCCCGCGTCGGAGCCCAGCACCCGCACGCTCAGTCCCGCGTAGGCGGCGGACATGTAGATCTGGTCATAGCACCGGCGGGAGGCGAAGGTGCCGAAGGAGTGCATGAACACCTTTTTCCCCGTGGCGGCCAGGCCCGCGGCGATGCCCGCGGCGTTGGCCTCGGCGATGCCGGCCTCGAAGGCCCGGTCCGGATACTTGGCGATCAGCTTTTTCGTGTTGATGCACCCCGCCAGGTCGCAGTCGATATAGCACACCGTGGGGTCGCTGTCCATCAGCTTTTCCAGGTTGCCCGCCACGGCGTCCCGGCACGCCCGGGAGTCCTTTTCATGTCTGCCGATCAGTTCGATGCTCATTTACATTGCCTCCTTCTTGACCGCTTCCAGCGCCTTTTCCGACGCCGCCAGAGCCTCCTGCCACTGCTCCTCCGTGGGCTGGGAGCTGTGGGCGTGGCTGGACTCGGCAAAGGTTGCGCCCTTGCCCTTGCAGGTGTTCAGCACGATGCAGGAGGGCGCGCCCTTGTGGGCGCAGGCGTTCTCGATGGCGTGATAGATGGCGGCCACGTCGTGTCCGTCCACCTGCTGGGTATACAGGCCGAAGGCCGCCGCCTTCCCCGCCAGGTCCCCGTGGTCCAGGATGGCCGAGGTGGGGCCGTCCAGCTGGTAGCCGTTGTTGTCGATGAACACCACCACGTTGTCCAGCTTCTTGGCGGAGGCGAAGTGCAGCGCCTCCCAAACCTGGCCCTCGTCGGCCTCGCCGTCGCCCACCACCACGAACACGTGATTGTCCCGGCCGTCGATCTTATTGCCCACGGCCGCGCCCATGGCGGAGGAAACTCCCTGGCCCAGAGAACCGGTGGTCAGGTCCACGCCGGGGGTCAGCTGCCGGTCCGTATGGCTGGGGAAGCGGGTGTGGGGCTTGTTGAGGGTGTAGGCCTCCTCCATGGGATAAAAGCCCATCAGGCCGAAGGTGGCATAGGCCACCGGGCCCGAGTGGCCCTTGCTGAGCACCAGCCAGTCCCGGTCCTCCCAGCGGGGGTTTTTCGGGTCGTAGCGCATCACCGCGCCGTACAGCACCGCCATCAGATCCGCCAGGTCCATGGACCCGCCCACATGGCCGAAGCCAAGAGAGTGGATGACCTTCAATGTCTCCAGCCGTATCTCCGCCGCCAGGATCTTCAGATCCCTCTCGTTCAGAGCTTTCATAAACGTCTTCCTCCTCCTGCGGCCCGCGCCGCGTTCATACTTGTTCGATTATACTTGATTTTTTGCCCAATATCAATACTTCCCGCGCTCATTCCGCCGTGACGGCGTAGGCCTCCAGAATGGCCGGGCTCTCGCCCTCCTCCGGCGCGGCGTGCTGGATCGTCACGGTGTCGCCCACGTTCAGCACGATCACGTTCCGGTCCTGGGCGGCGGAGACGGCGTAGAACACGTCCTCGTCCTCCAGCCGGATATAGTACCAGCTGGTGCCGTCCAGCACGGCGGTGCGGATCTCCTCGATCACGCCGGCGCTCTCATCCTGCACCTCCGGCAGACCTCCGCCGGTCACCACGCCCCGGTCGGACAGCATGCTCACATAGGACCGCTCGCAGGCGGGCACCGTGGCTCCGGTGGCCACGATCTGGTACTGGGCCACGTTCACCATGGCGTAGCTCTTCACCAGGTTGGTGGCGTCCATGAGGGGGATGAA
>CANPXZ010000148.1 GCA_947587485.1 uncultured Oscillospiraceae bacterium
AACACCATTTTAGAAGCTTTCTTCCCTTGAGTCACCCCTTTTCTTTACTTTGTTGCACTTATTTTGTAAATCTTCGTTTTAATTTCTCACTCATACTTTGGATATGGCACGCCCTGTGCCTTTCCCGCCTCCAGGCACCGCAGCAGCCAAGCCATGTTTTTGGCCAGCATACGCAGGTTCCGCATTCCTTCCGCATCCGCCCGCACCTGGTCCGGCGTACTGCCATAATGATTATCTGATGGCGAAACGCCGCAAGGCGTTGCGCCGAGCCGCTTTGCGGCTCAGCAAAACAGCGCGGCTGTTTTGCCAGATATTCATTGCAATGAGCATCGCGCAAATGATCCTTGGATCATTTGCCGCCAAACGTGTTGTTTGGCAGCGAAAACATTCGTTTTCGCCTTGCGATGATCATTATAGACCATGTTCCAGTACCGGGAGGACACGATGGGCATATGCCCCCAGAGGAAGAACTTGTTGATCTGATCCAGCGTGGCTGTCGCGCCAGAGCGACGGGCCGATACCACCGCCGCGGCGGGTTTGAGGGCAAAGCGGTTTTGGCCGGAGTGCAGGTCTGCAAAGAACGCCCGGCCCATAAATGCGGTCAGGCCGCCGGTGGCCGCCGCGAAATGCACGGGCGAGGCAAAGATGAAGCCGTCATACTCTCCCGCCACGGCAAGGAAGTTGTTAACCCGGTCGTTGAAAGCACAGCGGCCCGTTTCCGCGCACTTGCCGCAGTCCACGCAGCTGGAAATGGGCTTGTTCCCGATCCAGAAGATGTCCCCGTGGACGCCCTCTGACGCCAGTGTCCCGGCGATCTCCTCCAACGCCGTATATACGCATCCCCGCTCATGGGGGCTGCCGTTCACCAATATGACCTATGTCGGTCTGTCCCAGCTTTCTTGTTTTCATAGCCGCTCCTTTACTTTTCCAGCATCTCCGCACATTGGGCGAGATATTTAGTGATGGGCAGATGCTGGGGGCAGGCCCGCTCGCACTGCTTGCAGCCGATACAATCAGAGGCCCTATGGCCCTCGCTCGTAACGGCGGCGTAGCTCTCCTTCGCCTGGGCCATCTGGCCGTTTCCAAGCTGCAGGTTCGCGGCGGCAAAGATGTCCGGGATGGGTATCTGCTTGGGGCAGCCGTCCGTGCAGTAGTGACAGGCGGTGCAGGGGATGGTCGCCGAATGGCCCAAAATGCGCTGCGCTTCCCGGATGATACCCTGCTCGTTCTCGTTCAGCGGCTTAAAATCCTTCATGTAAGAAAGATTGTCCTCCATCTGGGAGACGCTGCTCATGCCGGACAGGACGGTGATGATCCCGTCCAGGCTGGCCACGAAGCGGATGGCCCAGGAGGCCGGGGATGCGTCGGGGGCATAGTCCGTGAACAGCTTTATCACCGCCGCGGGCGGGTCCGCCAGGTTGCCGCCCTTCACCGGTTCCATGACCACGATACTCTTTCCGTGGGAGCGGGCCATCTCATAGTTGGCGCGGGAGGTCACGTCCGGGTTCTCCCAATCGGCGTAGTTTATCTGCAGCTGGACAAAATCTACCTCCGGGTGGTCAGTGAGCAGCTTGTCCAGCAGCTTGGGCCCGGCATGGAAGGAGAAGCCCAGGTGCTTGATGAGCCCGTCCGCCTTCTTTTGGGCCACATAGTCCCACAGGTGGAACTTGTCATATTTCGTGTAGTTACTGTGCTTGAGAACATCTTTACTGGCTTTGAGAAATTGCCCAACGAACTGCTGAGCTATCCGGTGCTGGTGAAAGCTGATATGCACAGCATCCCAATGGCTGTTATTTTCACACGCTGTTTTCATACCTGTCATGGGCTGACAGCTTTCCCTGTCTGCCCTGGCTGTGGATGCACACTGGAGCGCGAGTACCAGAACTACTGTGACCGCTGCGGCCAGAAGCTGGACTGGAACAGCTACGACCGCTCGGCTATTATCCTGCCCTAATACTTACCTGCTATATCTGCCATCTCGGCTGGCTCTCGCCAGCCTTTTTGTTGTGCCCGTTCCTTTGCTGCACTTTTTCTTCATTTTGGGCTTGACTTTTTATTCGCAGGCTCCATCATGGCGTGGAGCAGATAGTAGTCGAAATACCCCGCACCGGTGCGCTCCAGGCTGGTGGTGAACTGCTCCTTGGCCGCCCTCTCGTTGGGTGCCATCAGAAAGGCGTTGAGCTTGGTGGCCAGGGTGTAGCTGTCTCTGGGATAGCGGTCAACCAGCGCCTTCTTGATGTCCTGCTCTGACGTGCCGTACACGAAGGCGGTGTCAAAGTAGGTAAAGCCCGCCGCCATGAACAGGTCCACCATCTTTTTTACCTGCTCGATGTCCGTCACGTCTCCCATTTTGGGCAGGCGCATCAGGCCGAAGCCCAGCTTGGGCGTCTCTTTTCCGAAATAGTCAGACATGGGGTGCTCCTCCTTTTCAGTCGATATATCCGCCGTCCGCCAGCCAGCTTTCCACGCTCTGGGCGGCGCTGTCCCGGTCATTCTGGGCCGTACTGCCCCGGATGGCAAGGCCCTCGCCCACGCTGGCATCCGGGCAGATGTCCTCAATAGTTCCCGGCGTACCGCTCAGGCCGCTGCCCGCATGGGTGCAGAAGGGAACGATGGTCTTGCCGGTAAAGTCGTAGCTCTGCAAAAAGACCTTTACGATGGTGGGCAGATCGCCCCACCAGATGGGATAGCCCAGGAAGATCGTGTCATACCCGTCCATGTTCTCCACCGTCTCGGCGATCTGCGGCGGGTCGTTTTCCTCCTGGCGGGAGACCTCCAGCAGCCCGTCATAGGTGGTAGGGTATTCTTCGGTGGATTCGATCTTGAAGGTATCCGCGCCCGTGACGTCCGCGATGATCTCCGCCACGATCTCCGTATTGCCCTTTTCGATCACGCCCACCTCGTACTGCTCGTTTGCAAGAGAGAAGTACGCCACCAGGATGTGGCTGCCCGCTGTCGTTTCTTCCGCCGGTCCTTCATCGGGTGTGGCAGTCGGCTGAACAGAAGCCGTGTCCTGCGCGGGTGCGGCGGTGGGAGTAGGCGTCTGCGTAGCGGACTGCGCGGCACGGTTTGAACCTCCGCAGGCTGCCGTTCCGGCCAGCAAGCATAAAGTCAGAACGATCAATATAGCACGTTTCATAGAAGCCTCCTTCTCAGTCGTGTATCCGAAATGCGCTCAGACGCTGGGCGTTGGCGGGGTCCTCCGGGTCATGCGTCCCTTTGCCGGTGTCCAGCGCGGCGATGGCGGCCATATCCGCGTCGGAAAGAGCAAAATCAAAGATGTCGATATTGCCCCGGATGTGGCTGTCGCTGGTGGCCTTCGGCAGCGGGATGATACCCTCCTGCAGATGCCAGCGGAGAATGACCTGCCCCACGTCCTTGCCGCACTTTTCCGCCAGGGCTGTCAGAACCGGGTCGGTCATCAGCTTTTTGTCGCCGTGGCCCAGGGGATACCACGCCTCCGTCCGAATCCCGTACCGGGCCATGTATTTGCGAAGCTCCCTCTGCTGGCAGTAGGGGTTGCACTCCACCTGATCCACCGCCGGAAGGATCTCCATCTTCGGCAGGATCTCGCCCAGAAGCCTGACCGTGTGGTTGCTCACGCCGATGGAGCGGAGCTTCCCCTCCTGCACAGCCTCTTCCATCGCCTTCCACGCCCCGGCAACATCGCCGTAAGGCTGGTGGATAAGATACAGGTCGATGTAGTCCAGGCCGAGGTTTTCCAGGGAGCGGTCGATGCCCTTTTTTGCCGCTTTATAGCCATAGTCCTGTATCCACAGCTTGCTGGTCACATATACCTCTTCCCGGTCGATGCCGCTGTGCCGGATGGCCCGGCCAACGCCCTGCTCGTTCATATAGGCGGCAGCCGTATCGATCAGCCGATAGCCCGCCGCCAGCGCGCCGGACACCGCTTTTTCGCACGTCCCGTCGTCGGGGACCATAAACACCCCGAAGCCCAGAGGCGGGATCGCCTTTTTGTCGTTCAGCTTGATAGAATCCATCGCCGTGCCCTCCTTGTTGGTTCTTGACAAGAATAGTATAGCATTATAGAATCAATAAAGCCAAACGAAGTATTAGATAGTCAATCGAAAATACTGATTACATAGGTGACAGGCATGACCACAAAAGACCTGGACGCCATTCTGGAGGTGGCCCAGACCCACAATTTCAACCGGGCGGCAGAGAATCTCTTTATGGCCCAGTCCACTTTGAGCTATCACATCAAGGCGGTGGAGGACGAGCTGGGCTTTGCCATCTTCGCCCGCGACCGGAAGGGCGCGGCCCTGACGCCCGCCGGGGAACAGTTTTGCGTCACCCTGCGCAACGTCCGCCAGGAGCTGAAAAACGCCGTGGAGCAGGCCCAGAATTTCAGCGCCCGATATGCGGAGAACATCTCCATCGGCATGCCCGTCCGCTCGGCCATCTATGGCCTG
Source organism: uncultured Oscillospiraceae bacterium (assembly GCA_947587485.1). Classification (GTDB taxonomy): domain Bacteria; phylum Bacillota; class Clostridia; order Oscillospirales; family Oscillospiraceae; genus CAJOIG01. The sequence continues at coordinate 4,434 of CANPXZ010000148.1, forward strand.
CCCCGGCTCATGCGGCGATTCGCCCAGCTCCACCCGGCGGTTTCCATCACCCCGGTCTACTCCTACGCAAATTCCATAGACCAGTTTTTGAAGGGGGAGACAGACATACTGTTCGCCTTGGAGACCAGCGTCAGGCATATCTCTGACATCCAGATACAGCCGTTTTATAATAGCCCTATCTATCTCATCACCCTTCCTGATGACCCATTGGCGAAGAAGGAACGTGTCACAGCGGAGGACTTGGCGGGCCGGACGCTGATGATCGGCGGCGGATCACCTCCGGCCTTGAAAAAGGTGCAGCAACGGATCATCGCCGGGGGAGGTGTGAACTACTTTAACAGCGCCGACCATGAGACCACGTTGACCAACGTAGCGGCGGAAAAGGGCGTGTGCCTCTCGCCGGGTTTTCTCAATAACCACAACCCCGAATTTGCCTGGACGCCCTTTGACTGCAAAGAGACCATATCCTGCGTGCTCTGCACCCACAGAGAGGACCAGCGCCCCATCGTCCGGGAATTCGTGGCCCTCCTGCGGGAGCATTATAAAGTAGCATGCTGAAACAAATAAATACACAACACATTTTTAGGCTTGACAAATGTTCTTTCAGGTGGTAATCTAACCTACTCTTTAGACAAAAGGTACTGGAAAACAATAACTGAATACCCATAAGGCACTGGCCCTGATGATGCTTCAGGGCGAGATATAACGTGCCAGCACTGTTTCAAACGCCATCGGCCCTGCTGGCGAAACAGTGGACGCAGGACCCGACTTTGACTTTCAAAGCCGATACATCATGATGAACCGAAGCGTTCCCCCCAAGGGGGAGGACGGCAGGTTATCATCTGAAGTGCAACACCGTGGGAGGGTGAAAGAAAAAAGAGACAACATAGCCCAAATCGTGTAAAA
>CANPXZ010000149.1 GCA_947587485.1 uncultured Oscillospiraceae bacterium
TAAGTATTGCTCCTTCCTGTTCTTTACTTGTCTACTATTCTATCATACTTGTCCACTTTTTTAGTATACATCCACCACCTTCTTGGAGAACAGGTCCAGCGTCCCGTTCTGGGAAGCCATGCCGAAGAGGAAGGTGACGCCCACCAAAGTAACGAACATGGAGCTGGAAAAACCGTTGGTGACGGCGCTGGCTTTCAGACCGCCCACCGTGGCCAGGATAAAGGCCACGCCCAGGGACAAAAAGCCCAAATTCACTTTCTTTATAAAGCCAATGGCCACCACGATGGCCAGAACCACCAGGGAGATCACGGGCATATACGGAGCCAGAAATTCAGTCATGGAAAATTACCCTCCAATTTACATTTTCTCTTTTTATAGCCGGATGACAGCTGTTCCTTCCAGCAGGAGGTTCGCCGTCCGAAAGCCGAAGGTATCGTCAATGACGGGGACATCGCCGTTTTCCCGATAGTCCACGCCACACTCCAAAATGCCGCTGGGATGGCCGATGCGGAGGAATTGGGTATCCGCGTTGGGGGACAGGACCTGCCGCACAATGCTGCCGGGGACGACCGCCGCCGCCGCGGTACACATGGCACCGGTCATGGCGTAGCTGGGATGGGGCTTCTGCATGGACATCATGCGGGAGAGCAGGTCCACCTGCTCCGCCGCGATGGCTCTGCCGTCGGAGGCGGTGTAGGCGGCGGGCTTCGCCACCACGGTCATTTTGGGGATGCCGGGGGTCTCCCAGGCGGAGCGGGTGTAGTCGGAAATCAATCCCAGCCGCACCGCCGCCAGGCCCCGCACCGCTTCCAGCAGGTCCAGTTTTTCCTGGGTATACTCGTCAGGCAGCTCTCTCCCGTTCAGACCCAGGTCCTCCGCCCGGACAAAAACCAGGGGGTTGGCCGCGTCCACGATGGACGCCTCCACCTTCCCGAAGCCGGGCACTTCCAGCACATCCACCGCGCTGCCTGTGGGCAGCAGACCCTTTCCCAGGGTCCCGGCGGGATTTACAAATTTGAGCCGAATGGGACTGGCCTCGCCGGGCACCCCGGCGATGGCGAAGTCTCCTTCATAGGCTACGGTCCCATGGGGCGTGCGGACGTCGGCGACAATGAGCTTGTCGGTATTGGTGTTGTAAATTCGCACGGAGGTCACGTCCCCGGCGGGGGCGACCAGGCCCTTTTCAATGGCGAAGGGGCCTACCCCGGAGGAGATGTTGCCGCAGTTGCCCTTGTAGCTCACCAGAGGCTTGTCAACAGACACCTGGGCGAAGGTGTAGTCCACATCCGCGTCGGGCCGGGCGGAGCGCTTGATGATGGCCACCTTGCTGGTGACGGACTGGGAACCGCCCAGGCCGTCGATCTGCTTTTTGTCCGGACTGCCCATGAGCCGCAGGAGCAGGGGCTCCCACTCCGCCCGGTCTTCCGGCAGATCCGTTTCCAGGATGTACACGCCCTTGCTGGTGCCGCCCCGGAGGATGGACACCGGCAGGCGCAGGGTCTTCTTTTCCATAATGCTCCTCACTTTCCGGCCTTCTGAGCCCGGTTGTAGTTGATGAGGCTGCCCTGGCGCAGGATCTGCTTCTCCTCCTGGGTCAGCGCGCCGATGGATAGCTTCAGGGACCGGGGACGCGTTCCCAGCACATAAGCGGGAATGGCGGTCAAATCCCCCTCCAGAGCCTGACGGATGTTGGGAACGAAGATATAGTCATCGTCCTCAAAGTCCGGATCCTCGGTTACAAAGGGCACCATGCCCCAGTTGATCAGATTGGAGCGGTAACGCTTGGTGGCGTACTCCTTAACGATGTTGGCGCCGCCCAGCAGGACCCGCTGGCAGGAGGCGGCCTGCTCCCGCGCGGAGCCGTCGCCGGGCTTTACGGCGTAGATGGTGCTGCTCAGGTCCACATCCTCGTCCTTCACATCCTCACAGCCGGGGAGGGTCCGAACCTGGTCCAGGACCGCCGCCACCGCATTGGGGCAGGAACCGGCCTTCCGAGCCTTCTCGTCGGCCATGACGGCCTTGGCCTTGGCGACGTAGCCCGGCACCCGGCGGCTCAGCGTGAACTCCGCCAGACCCATCGGGTTGGACCGGAAGGACCCAGTCTCGCCGGAGGGAATCAGCTCGTCGGTGGTGGTGACGGGGTCGGTGATGTACGCGCAGACCTTCAAAAGCATATGCTTGTTCAGCGGCGGCAGCTCCGGCCAGTCCTTGATGTTGGGGCCGCAGACCAGCGGCTCGTTCAGGTTGCCCTTGCCGAAGCCCTGATAGACCCGGTGGGCGTAGGCGGTGGGGTCAAATTCATATTCCGGGCAGGTATATTCATAGCCCAGCTCGTCGGCGGCGGTGATCCGGCCTCCGTTGGCCGCCGTGGCCGCCACGGAGCGGGCGTCCATCAGCGCCACGCTGGCGATTTGGCCGTTGCCGGGCTTGGAGCCCTCCCGATTGGGGAAGTTCCGGGTGGTGTGCCGAACGGAGAGGCCGCCGTGGGCCGGGGTGTCTCCCGCGCCGAAGCAGGGCCCGCAGAACGCGGTCCGAATGGTGGCGCCGGCCGAGAGCAGCTTCTCCACCGCCCCCTTGCGAACCAGGTCCAGCATGACCGCCTGGCTGCTGGGGTAGATCCCCAGGGCAAATTCTCCGTCGCCGGTGCTCTTGCCGTTTAGCAGGTAGGCCGCTTCCATGATGTTGGAGTAGGTGCCGCCGGCGCAGCCGGCAATGGTGCCCTGATCGGCATAGAGGGCCCCGTCGTGTACCTTCTCCCACAGATTCAAGTGGAGCTCCGGCCGCTTGATGAGCTTCTGGGCGTCGGATTCCACCAGATGGAGAATGTCGTCCAGATTTTCATTCAGGGTTCGGATCTCATAGCCGTTGGAGGGATGGAAGGGCAGGGCGATCATGCTGTGGACGGTGGACAGATCTACATACACGCAGCCGTCGTAATACGCCACTTCCGCCGGATCCAGCTGCTGGAAGTCGCCGCCCCGGCCATGCTTGGCCAGGTAGGCGCGGGTATCCTCGTCGGTCCGCCAGATGGAGGACAGGCAGGTGGTCTCCGTGGTCATGACGTCGATGCCGTTGCGGTAGTCCGTGGACATGGTGGACACACCGGGGCCAACAAATTCCATGACCTTGTTTTTCACATAGCCGTTCTGGAACACAGCGGAGACGATGGCGATGGCAATGTCCTGGGGTCCGATCCCGGGGCGGGGCTTGCCGTCCAGGTACACCGCGATCACCTGAGGATAGGCCGCGTCCCAGGTCTGCCCCAGAATCTGCTTGACCAATTCGCCGCCACCCTCGCCCACGGCCATGGTGCCCAGAGCGCCGTAGCGGGTGTGGGAGTCGGAACCCAGGATCATCTTGCCGCCGCCGGCCATGGTCTCCCGCATATACTGGTGGATGACGCCCATGTGCGGCGGCAGGTAGATGCCGCCGTACTTCTTGCAGGCGGTGAGACCAAAGACGTGGTCATCCTCGTTGATGGTGCCGCCTACGGCGCACAGACTGTTGTGGCAGCAGGTCAATACATAGGGAAGGGGGAATTTGTCCAGACCCGATGCCCGGGCCGTCTGGATGATGCCCACATAGGTCAGGTCGTGGCTGGTGATGGCGTCGAACTTGATTTTCAGATTGTTGGGGTCGCCGCTTTGGTTGTGGGCCTGGAGGATGCCGTAGGCGATGGTCCCCTTTTTCGCTTCTTCCTTTTGGAAGGTCTGGGGGGCCTGCCCCTCAGGGACCAGGGCCTTGCCCTTCAGGAGGTACACGCCGGAGTCGTAGAGTTTTACCATCGTATCAATCCTTTCTAAAATGTTTTCCGATGTGGGGAGCCGCCCTCCCCTTGCTGAGGCCATAATACAATGATTTTATAAATAAGTAAAATACATGATTTTAATATATTTTATAGTTTTTGTATATGGTAAAATTCACAAAAAATGTTCCCTTTCCTTGTGGAAAGGGAACAACGCGTGTGCGGGAACCTCTCTCTTCTCCGTCCGCGGCGCCCACCCTTCACGGGGTGAAGAGCTGCCGTGTAAGCTCAATGAATTCCCGGGCGTATACCGGCAGATAACTGCCCTTTCGGTAGGCCACCACGAAGTTGGAGCAGGTCTTAGGCTGCCCGAAGCTGAACCTGTCCATCCGCTCCCCGGCGGGCCTGTGGCGCAGATGGGTCTCAAAGAGGAAGGAAACCCCGTAGCCCACCGCCACCAGCTCCAGAATGGCGGACATATTGCTGGTGCACATCACATTGTCGAATTTCAGCCCCGCCTCCCGGAGGTAGTCGTCCACGATCTGCCGGGTCCGCTGCTCCGGCAGCATGAGCAGAATCCGCTGATCCTTCAGCAGCGCCGGGTCCAGCCGGGGGTATCGGCTGGCGGGATTGGGCTGGGCAAACCGGCCTAAGGGGTGATCCCTGCAGGTGCAGATGAGCATTTCCTCCCTGGCGATCGTCTCATAGGTGATCTGGGGATGGAGGCTGTTGGGCTTGCTGTAAAAGGCAATGTCCACCTGCCCGTCCAGAAGCCGGTGATCGTTGGCGGTGGAGTGGCCCTCAAAGATATTGACCCGCACATTTGGAAACCGCTTCTCAAAAGCGGGCAATACCTTGGGCAGCACAAAGGCGCAGCGCATCGGCGGCAGCGCCACGTTCAGCACGCCCACATCCCGCTTGATGATATCCGCCAGCTCCAGGTCCAGGTCGTTTTTCACCCGGATAATCTGATTGGCCCGCTCCACATACCGCTCCCCGGCATAGGTCAGCACATACCGGTGCCCCAGCCGGCGAAAGAGCTTCAGCCCCAGATCCCGCTCCAGGCCGATCAAAAAGGTACTCAGAGTGGGCTGGCTGACATAGAGGGCCTCCGCCGCCCGTGTGATATTCTGATATTTGGCAATGGCCAGAACATAGCTCAGCTCCCGAAAATCCATCCGCCGCTCCTCCTTGTTTTTTAATAGGATTATATCATGGTTTTTATGATTTGTATAGGTCTGAATTATAAAAATCGGTCCGAACCGGGACCATTACGATATGCATCAGCCATGTACAATGTCCTTCCGCGCAGAATTTTACTTTTTTCAAACTTCACAGAAGACAAACAAAACTTTAACATTTTTATGTTATGATTCACCAAATAAATTTTAATGGGAGTTTTTTTCTACATCGGCTATGGCGGGCGGAGCCCCTATATTGTCAGGATACGCCGTTTGGCGTACTGAAATACAATACCGTTCTTTGCGTGGATGGGAAAAGGAGGAACAATGAGATCGATCAAAAAAACCTGGTG
>CANPXZ010000150.1 GCA_947587485.1 uncultured Oscillospiraceae bacterium
GACATGAACGGCACCGTCATGCCCGGCTGGGAGCCCGAGCGCATGGCCCACGTCAAGGAGCTGTTCGAGATGTACAAGGACGTGGACGAGGAGAAGCTCTTCGCCAACCTGGTGTACTTCCTGAAGGCCATCATGCCCGTGTGCAACAAGTATGACATCAAGATGGCCATCCATCCCGACGACCCTGCCTGGAGCGTGTTCGGCCTGCCCCGGATCATCAACACCGAGGAGAACATCCTCAAGATGATGCACGCGGTGGACGACGTGCACAACGGCGTCACCTTCTGCGCCGGCTCCTACGGCACCAACCTCAAGAACGACCTGCCCCACATGATCCGCGCCCTGGAGGGCCGCATCCACTTCGCCCACGTGCGGAACCTGAAGTTCCACTCCCCCACCAACTTCGAGGAGGCCCCCCATGTCTCCGCCTGCGGCTCCTTCGACATGTACGAGATCGTCAAGGCCCTGTACGAGACCGGCTTCACCGGCCCCATCCGTCCGGACCACGGCCGCATGATCTGGGGCGAGGTGGCCATGCCCGGGTACGGCCTGTATGACCGCGCCCTTGGCGCAACATATATCGAGGGCCTGTGGGAGGCCATCGAGAAGGGAGCGACCCGCAAATGAGACTGACTGCCGAGAGCCTGAAAAACGAACGCGCCGCCTGGGAGGCCAAGGGCTACCACATCCCCGCCTTTGACCGGGACGATATCGCCCCCAAAACGCTGGAGCATCCTTACTGGATCCAGTTCGGCGGCGGCAACCTCTTCAAGGCCTTCCAGGCCCGTCTGGCCCAGGAGATGCTGGAAAAGGGCGTCATGGACCGGGGCGTCATCGCCGCCAACCGGGAGGGCGAGGGCATGCACCAGCCCAACGACAACTACTCCATCCTGGCCACCCTCAAGTCCGACGGCTCCGTGGACAAGACGGTCATCTGCTCCATCGTGGAGGACTGTCTGCTCACGGCCCCGGGCACGGAGGATTTTGAAAAGCTGCGGGCCCACTTCCAGGCCGACAGCCTGCAGATGGTGACCTTCACCATCACCGAGAAGGGCTACAGTCTGGTAGACGGCGCCGGCAATATCCAGGCCGACATCGCCGCCGATTTCCAGGCCGGTCCCGAGAAGGCCAAGAGCTTCCTGGGCCGGGTGTGCGCGCTGCTGTATGCCCGCTACCAGGCCGGCGGCCCGCCCCTGGCCCTGGTCAGCACCGACAACTGCTCCCACAACGGGGACAAGATCCGGGCCTTCGTCACCGCCTTCGCGGAGAAGTGGACGGAAAACGGGCTTGTCGACGCGGGCTTCAAGACCTACGCCGCCGAAAAGCTCTCCTGCCCCTGGACCATGATCGACAAGATCACCCCCCGTCCCGACCCCAGCGTGCAGAAGATGCTGGAGGCCGACGGCGTGGAGGGCCTGGACATGGTGGTCACCCCCACCGGCACCTACATCGCCCCCTACGTCAACTCCGAGGAGACCGAGTATCTGGTCATCGAGGACCTGTTCCCCAACGGCCGGCCGCCCCTGGACAGCGTGGGCGTGATCTTCACCGACCGGGAGACCGTGGACAAGGTGGAGAAGATGAAGGTCTGCACGTGCCTGAACCCCCTGCACACCTGCCTTGCCATCTACGGGTGCCTGCTGGGCTATCAGCGCATCTGCGACGAGATGAAGGACCCGGAGCTGGTGGGCCTCATCAAGACCGTGGGCTACACCGAGGGCCTGCCCGTGGTGGTGGACCCGGGCATCCTGGACCCCAAGCAGTTCATCGACACGGTCATCGACGTGCGCCTTCCCAACCCCTTCATGCCGGACACGCCCCAGCGCATCGCCCTGGACACCAGCCAGAAGATACCCATCCGCTTCGGCAACACCATCAAGGCGTACATGGACGCAACCGACAAGGACGTGCATGACCTGAAGCTGATCCCCCTGGTGCTGGCCGGATGGCTGCGGTATCTGATGGGCCTGAACGACGAGGGCGAGCCCTTCGAGCGCAGCGACGACCCCATGCTGGCGGAGGTCACCCCCTATGTGGCGGGCCTGAAGCTGGTCCCGGACCAGGACGTGGAGAGCGCCGTGGCCCCCATTCTGCACAACAAGGTCATCTTCAACGTGGATCTGTACGAGGCGGGTCTTGCCGACGCGGTCGTGGGCTACCTGAAGGAGCTCACCGCCGGCCCCGGCGCCATCCGCGCCACACTGAAAAAATACGTCCACTGATACGAAAGGAAGCATGCGCTATGAATGATCTCCAGAAGAAAATATCCGAAATCGGCGTGGTGCCGGTCATCAAGCTGAACCACCCTGAGCGGGACGCGGCCCCTCTGGCCAAGGCCCTGATCGCGGGGGGCGTGCCCGTGGCGGAGGTCACCTTCCGGGCCGCCGGCGCGGCCACGGCCATCCGCCTGATGAGCGAGGCATATCCCGAGATGATCGTGGGCGCGGGCACGGTGCTGACCACCGCCCAGGTGGACGAGGCCCTGGCGGCGGGCGCCAAGTTCATCGTCACCCCCGGCCTGGACGTGGACATCGTGAAGTACTGCCAGGACAAGGGCGTCACCATCTTCCCCGGCTGCACCACCCCCACCGACTACCACGCGGCCTATAAGCTGGGCCTGGAGGTGCTGAAGTTCTTCCCGGCGGAGCAGTCCGGCGGCCTTGCCAAGATCAAGGCCATGAGCGCCCCCTTCCCCATGTTCAAGGTCATGCCCACCGGCGGCGTAAGCCTGAAGAACCTGGCCGATTACCTCAAATCCCCCGTGATCGCCGCCTGCGGCGGGTCCTACATGGTCACGGCGGACCTCATTGACAACAACAAGTGGGACGAGATCACCGACCTGTGCAAGCAGTCCGTCCAGATCGTAAAGGAGGCCAGGGGAAATGGCTAAGATAGTCACCTTCGGCGAGCTGATGATCCGGCTCCAGCCCTACAACTACGAGCGGTTCGTCCAGGCGGACCACCTGGAGTTCACCTTCGGCGGCGGCGAGGCCAATGTGGCCGTCTCCCTGGCCAACTACGGCCAGGAGGCGGTGTACGTGACCAAGCTGCCCGCCCACGCAATCGGCCAGGCGGCGGTCAACTCCCTTCGCCGCTACGGCGTGGACACCTCCAAGATCACCCGGGGCGGCGACAGGGTAGGCATCTACTTCAACGAGAAGGGCGCCTCCCAGCGGGGCAGCGTGTGCATCTACGACCGGGCCCACTCCGCCATCCAGGAGGCCACCACCGCCGACTTCGACTGGGACGACATCTTTGAGGGCGTGGACTGGTTCCACTTCACCGGCATCACCCCGGCCCTGGGCCCCAACGTGGTGGACATCTGCCGGGAAGCCTGCAAGGCCGCCAAGGCCAAGGGCGTCAAGATCAGCTGCGACCTGAACTACCGGGGCAAGCTGTGGACCCGCGACCAGGCCCGGGCCGCCATGACCGACCTGTGCCAGTACGTGGACGTGTGCATCTCCAACGAGGAGGACGCCAAGGACGTGTTCGGCATCGAGGCCGAGGCCACCGATATCACCGCCGGCGAGATCAACCGGGAGGGGTACAAGTCCGTGGCCAAGCAGCTGGCGGACAAGTTCCACTTCGAAAAAGTCGCCATCACCCTGCGGGAGAGCCACTCCGCCTTCGACAACGGCTGGAGCGCCATGCTCTACGACGTGGCCAGCGGCGAGTACGCTTTCAGCAAGAAGTACGAGCTGCACATCATCGACCGCGTGGGCGGTGGCGACAGCTTCGGCGGCGGCCTCATTTACGCCCTGCTGAACGGGTACAACACCCAGGGCGCGGTGGAGTTCGCCGTGGCGGCCTCCGCGCTCAAGCACTCCATCGAGGGCGACTACAACATGGTCACCGTCTCCGAGGTGGAGAAGCTGGCCGGCGGCGACGGCTCCGGCCGCATCCAGCGTTAAGGAGGTAAGAATGCGCGAAGTCATCAACATCAACGAGGGCTGGAAATTCATCAAGGAGGACGCGGGTCTCCCCGCGTCCCTCCCCCAGGACTGGGAGACAGTCGACCTGCCCCACTCCTGGAACGCCATCGACGGCTGCGACGGCAACGGCAGCTACTATCGGGGCAAATGCTGGTACGCCCGCACCTTCGCCACCCCCAAGCAGCCCCTGGCCGGCGGCCGGGTGTACGTGGAGGTGCTGGCCGCGGGCCAGCAGGCCACGGTGTACGTCAACGGCAAAGAGGTCGTCTACCACGAGGGCGGGTACTCCACCTTCCGGGCGGACGTGACCGACCTGTGCAAGGACGGGGAGGACAACCTTCTGGTCATCGCCTGCTCCAACGAGGAAAAGAGCAGCGTCTATCCCCAGTCCGCCGACTTCACCTTCTACGGCGGCCTGTACCGGGGCGTGAACATCATCAGCGTGCCAGACGCCCACTTCGACCTGGAATACTGGGGCGGCCCGGGCCTCACCGTGACCCCCAAGCCCATGCCCTGCGGCGGCGCGACGTTCGAGTTGAACGCCTGGGTGAAGAACGCCGACGAGAACTTCACGGTCCTATGGTCCGTGGAGAACGAGGACGGGGTGGAAGTCGCCGCAGCCTGCCGGCCGGCGGACAGCCCCGCCGTGACCGTCAGCGTGCCCGACGCGCACCTGTGGAGCATCGACGACCCCTATCTTTACACCGTCACCGCCACCTTGCAGCGGCGGAACGAGGCATATGACGAGATCGGCTGCCGGGCGGGCGTGCGGAGCTTTTCCGTCACCCCGGACGAGGGCTTCATCCTCAACGGCGTGCAGACCCCCCTCCGGGGCGTCAGCCGCCACCAGGACCGGCTCTACAAGGGCAACGCCCTCACCGCCGACGAGCACTATGAGGACGCCTGGCTCATCAAGGAGCTGGGAGCCAACACCATCCGCCTGGCCCACTATCAGCACTCCCAGGACTTCTATGACGCCTGCGACGAGCTGGGCTTCATCGTCTGGGCCGAGATCCCCTTCATCAGCGTGTTCAACACCGACCCCGCCGCCCACCAGAACTGCGTCAGCCAGATGCACGAGCTGATCATCCAGAACTACAACCACCCCTCCATCTGCTTCTGGGGCGTGTCCAACGAGATCCTGATCGGCGGCATCAGCGAGAAGCTGGTGGAAAACCACAAGGAGCTCAACGACCTCTGCCACAAGCTGGACCCGACCAGGCTCACCACCATCGCCCACGTGTCCATGACCCCGGTGGAGAGCCCCATGCACCACATCACCGACGTGGAGAGCTACAACCACTACTTCGGCTGGTACGGCGGCAAGAT
>CANPXZ010000151.1 GCA_947587485.1 uncultured Oscillospiraceae bacterium
CTCCGGGGTGGGTTCTGGGGTCGGTTCTGGGGCCGGTTCCGGGGTGGCCGGGATCTCCACCGTGAGCTGCACGGAGGCGGTATACTCGTTATAGCTCGCCGTCACATTCAGCGCAGGGCTGGTTTCCTCCGCGCCCACGTTCAGGGTGCTTCCATCCATCCAGGAGGCCGCGCCGTCCACGCTCCAGGCCGCGCTGTCGGTCACTTCCACCGACACAGGCCCTTCCCCCGTCTGCATATTCAGCACGGCCGTAAAATTGGCGGCGGCTCCCGCCTGGACCAAGCCCCCCTCCGCGTCTCCATACACGGCCAGACTCCAGTCCGTCACAGGCCGGATGCAGAACCAGCCCAGGCCGGGCCAATCAGGGACCGGGCCGCCGGTCCAGCTCACCGGCTGGTAGTTCATGCTATCCGCGCCGCCCAGCGCGACGTAGGGACCGTTCTGCTCCAGGGACAGCTCTCCGGATATGCCGTCGGCCATGAGGATGCCCCCCTTGACCGACACCTTGCCGGTGAGGACAGGGCCCTCCCCGCCATCCTCCTGCCGCCGGACCTCCAGACGGCCCGTATTGGCGGGCGAGGACGACCAGACGGTCAGTTTGCCGCCCTCCAGTACCTCGATGGCCGTCAAGCGCAGCTTGGCGTCATCCTTCAGGATCAGGCTGACCTCGCCGCTGACCGTGATGGGCTCCGCGATTTCCAGTTCGCCGCTGACGGCATAGGCCCCGCTCTCCAGCTGGGTCGTGCTCCCGTCGAGCAGCCAGGCCATCACGGGCTCTATGCTCTCGTTCTCCGGGTTATAGCAGTCCACATTCTCCTGGGGCAGCGCGGCCGGGCCGGCTTCGGTCAGCGGGGCAAGCTCGCCCTCGCCGCCGATCACGTCCTCGACGGGCGGCACCTCCTCGGGTAACGGCTCGCCCTCGACGGGCGGCAGCTCCCCCTCGACGGGCGGCAGTTCGCCCTCAACAGACGGCTCGCCCTCGGCAAAGGCGCTGACGCCGGAGAATCCTGCCAGCAGCGTCAGACACAGCAGCAAGGCCAAAAGTCTCTTTCGCTTCATGTTGATCCCTCCGATCCAAAAGCATACGGCGGATGGCTATCCCTTCCAGGGCCACTTTAGCACACCAGGAACAAAAAGTAAAGAGTAGTCACAAAAAGTTAAATGTCCCGGCCCTTGCGGACCGGGACATTTCCAGTTGGTCTTATTCGGCGGCTTCCTCAGCCTCGGGGGCCTCTTCCACGGCCTCGTCGGCGGGAGCCTCTTCCTCGCCGGTGATGGCCACCACGGCGCCCTCATAGGTCTCCTCGATGAACTGGGCGACCTCGTCGGACTGCAGGACCTCCAGCAGCGCCAGAATGGCCTCGTTCTCTTCGTTGCCCTCCTTGACGCACAGGATGTTGGCGTAGGTGACAGCGCCGTCGCCGGAGGCGTCCTCCACGGCCAGGGCGTCCTCACCGGCGTTCAGGCCGGCCTGCAGGGCGTAGTTGCCGTTGATGACCGCCAGGTCCACATCGTCCAGCACGTTGGGCAGCTGGGCGGCCTCCATCTCCTGGAACTCGTAATTGTGCTCGTTCTCGGCGATGTCATAGATCGTGGCGTTGGAGGAGGCGTCGATGCCCTCTTCCAGGGTGATCAGGCCCTCCTGCTGGAGCAGGAGCAGAGCGCGGGTCTCGTTGGAGCCGTCGTTGGGGATGGCGATGACGGCGCCGTCCTCCAGTTCCTCCAGAGAGGCGGTAGCGCCCGGATAGATGCCGAAGGGCTCATAGTGGACCAGGCCCACGCTCACCAGATGGGTGCCGTTCTCCTCGTTGAAGGTGTCCATGTACGGGGTGTGCTGGAAATAGTTGGCGTCCAGGTCGCCGGACTCCACGGCCTCGTTGGGCTGCACATAGTCGGTGAACTCCCTGATGTCCAGCTCGATGCCCTGCTCGGCCAGGATGTCCTTGGCGAACTCCAGGATCTCCGCGTGGGGGGTGGGGGTGGCGCCGATCTTGATGGTGACGGTGTCGTCGTCGGCCAGGGCGGCCGCGCCCAGGCTCAGCACGAGCGTCAGGGCCAGGATGGTTGCAAGGATCTTCTTCATTTTGGTTTTCTCCTTTTCAAATTATTTTTCATTTTGGTATGTTCACCGGATGCGTTTATCGCTCCGTTTGGTGATGAAGTCGCCTATGCTCTGGAAAATCTGGACCAGGATGATCAGCAATATGACCATGACCCACATGACCAGGGGCTTAGACCGGTAATAGCCGTAGTTGATGGCGATGGCGCCGATGCCGCCGCCGCCCAGGATGCCCGCCATGGCCCCGTAGCCGAAGATGGTGATGAGGGCCACGAAGAGATTGGCCAGCAGCGAGGGCTTTGCCTCGGGGATCAGGACCTTGCACACGATCTGCATGGGACTGGCGCCCATGGCCTGGGCCGCCTCGATCACCCCCTGATCCACCTCCCGGATGGAGGTCTCCACCAACCGGGCCACAAAGGGGAATGCGGCGATGGTCAGCGGTACGATGATGGCCTTGGTGCCCACCTTGGTGCCCACGATGAACTTGCTGAGGGGCAGGACCACCACCAGCAGGATCAGAAAGGGCACGCTCCGCAAGAGGTTGATGACCACATTGGTGACCTGCATGACGGGCCTCGGCAGAGGCCGGATGCCCTTCTCATCCCCCGTCACCAGCAGCACCCCCAGGGGCATGCCGATGAGGAAGGCAAGAAGCGTGGGCAGGATGGTCAGCAGGAAAATGGTCTCGAATATGGCCGTCAACAGGTCGTTGTGGAGGATGTCCATCAAAAGCTCCACGTTTTTCTCACTGAACAAGGTCCGTCACCTCCTCCGCCGTCACGCCGGGGATCTCCCGTAAGTAAATGAGCGCTCTCGCCGCCTCGGTCTCGTCCTGGGGCAGGCTCAGCACCATGGTGCCGAAGGCCTTGCCGCCGATGGTCCGGGTATCGGCGGCGCATATGTTGAGCCGGATGCCCAGCTTGATGCCCACCTCGGATATGATGGGCTCGCTGGCGACGGCCCCGTTGAACACGATGCGCACCAGCCGGTTTTCCGGCAGGACGTGGATCTTCTCTCCGCCGGGCATCACCAGACGCCGGCCCGCCTCGGTCCTGGGGTTGGAGAAGATCTCCGACACATCCCCCTGTTCCTGTATGACGCCGTGGTCCAATATGGCCACCCGGTCGCAGATCTGCTCCACCACCCGCATCTCGTGGGTAATGACCACCACCGTGACCCCAAGCTCCCGGTTGATCTTCTTCAAAAGGTCCAGGATGGACTGGGTGGTGGTGGGGTCTAGGGCGCTGGTGGCCTCGTCGCACAGCAGCACCTGGGGCTGGGGATACTCGGCCAGGGACCGGGCGATGGCCACTCTCTGCTTCTGGCCGCCGGAAAGCTGCACCGGATAGGCGTCCGCCTTGTCGGGCAGACCCACCATCTCCAAAAGCTCCCTCGCCCGCTTCTCCCGCCAGCCCTTCTCGCCCCTGAGGCCGCTCAGCTCCAGCGGGAAGCAGACGTTCTGAAGCGCCGTGCGCTGCATGAGAAGGTTGAAGCCCTGGAAGATCATGCTCATGCCCCGGCGGGCCTTGCGCAGGTCCTTTTCCTTCATGGCCGTCAGCTCCTGACCGTTCACGGTCACCTTGCCGCTGGTTGGCCGTTCCAGCAGGTTGATGCACCGGACCAGGGTGCTCTTGCCCGCGCCTGACAGGCCGATGATGCCGAATATCTCGCCCTTTTGGATGTCCAGGTTGATGTCCTGCAGGGCCTCCACCTTGCCGTCGCCCGTGCCGAAGGTCTTATAAAGATGCTCGATGCGGATGATCGTCTCGCTCATATTTGCCTCACTCACAACAAAAAATCGCCCCTGATCAACATCAAGGACGACAGATAAACGCCGTGGTACCACCTTGCTTCATCCGCACCTCACGGTACAGACCTTTGAGGGTTCCATCAAACCCCTGCGCTGTCACGGGCGCCCCCGTCGCGGACTACATATCGCCCACGCGGCTCCAAGACCATGTTCGGCGGACTCTCTGCACCCCTTCCCAGCTGCCGGGGCTCTCTGCGGCATAACCTTTCCGCTTACTCTTCTTTTCATTGCCTTTGTGTGGTATTCGATTGTCCCTCTCGCGAGGTTGTGGCCATTATAACGCCTGGTTTTCCTTGTGTCAACCGCCAGATACGTCAAGATTTTCCCAAAATGAACACAAAAATTTTGTGTAAAGTGTTAAAGTGCGGTAATGCCTCCCTCTGACGAGGGAGGTGGCACGGCGAAGCCGTGACAGAGGGAGAGATACACCGGAACTGGATGTCATCTTCTCTCCCCCAGTCAGCGCTTCGCGCTGCCAGCCCCCTCGTCAGTGGGGGCCATATCATGTGCCGCCGGGGATGGCGCGGACGGCCGGACCTCCGCGTTCCTGCGGCGCGAGTCCGGACGGGAGCGTCATTCCCGGCGGCACAAGTTCTATAACGATCATTCCTCGGTGTACGCCACGGCCTTGTCGAACAGGGCCTCCACATCCCGGCCGGGGGCCTTGGTGGCCAGGGACACGATGACTGCGGCCGCGAGGCCCGCGATGGCGCCGGGCACGATCTCATACACGCCCGTACCGGCCAGCTTCCACAGCCACAGGATATCCACGCCCGCGCCCACCACGATGCCGGCCACCGCGCCGGCAAAGTTGAAGCGCTTCCAGTAAAGGCTCAGCATGATGGCCGGGCCGAAGGCCGCGCCGAACACGCCCCAGGCGTTGGACACCAGTCCCATGATGGAGCCCGCGTCGGGGTCGGCGGCCAGGACCAGCGCCACCACGGCGATGACTACCACCACCGCGCGGCCGGCCCAGAGCATCTCCTTGTCCCCCGCCTTGTTCTTGCGGAACACGGGCTTATACACGTCGCTGGCAAAGGCGGAGGCCGCCGCCAGCAGCTGGCTGTCCGCCGTGGACATGCTGGCCGCCAGCACCGCGGAGAGCAATATGCCGGACACCACGCCCGGGAAGATGCGCCGGGTCATGGTGATGAACACCAGCTCGCCGCCGCCGATGGCCTCGTCGTAGCCCAGGAACATGCGGCCGATCACGCCCACCAGCGTGGCGAACAGCACGATCAGCACCGTCCAGGTGACGCCGATGGCGGCGGATTTTTTCAGATCCTTCTGGCTTTTCAGGCTCATGAACCGGATGATGATGTGGGGCATGCCGAAGTAGCCGAAGCCCCAGCCCAGGCCGGAGACGATGTC
>CANPXZ010000152.1 GCA_947587485.1 uncultured Oscillospiraceae bacterium
CGCGTGCAGTTTTCGCTTTAGCGGAAACGGAACAGAGCGGACTTTGCGACGACGAGGCGCAAGGGGGCCGCCCCTTGTACGGAGCAGCAGCGACGCAAAACAGCCCGGACATTCAGGTGTCCGGGCTGTGCCTCGCAGAGCGCACATACATGGTCGTCAGACCATGTATAGAAGTGCGCCCTTAGTATAATAACTAAGGGAATGAGAACGCTCTAACGGAGGCTTTGCAGTTTGAATCATACCTGTGATGATTTCAGTCTGATATGGGCAAATCCATGTTCTTCTATCACATCGTCTGATCATCCGATTGCCCAATTCCCGCTTTCTGTTTGCAGTTCCACCATGCGGGCATAGAGGCCGTTCTGTTTCAGAAGAGCGTCAGGCGCACCCTGTTCGGCCACCCTTCCATCGGACAGCACCACGATCTTGTCTGCGCCCGCCACGGTCCGCATACGGTGGGCGATGACAAGCACGGTCTTGTTTCGGATCAGCCGGGACAGCGCCGCTTGGATCTTTGTCTCATTATCCACATCCAGGGAGGCGGTGGCCTCGTCCAGCAGGATGATGGGCGCGTCCTTCAGGAAAGCGCGGGCGATGGAGATACGCTGGCGTTCTCCGCCGGACAGCTCACAGCCATTCTCTCCGATGTTGGTGTTCCATTTCTCCGGCAGCTTCTCTGCAAATTCCTCACATCCGGCCAGCCGTGCCGCCGCCAACACTTCCTCGTCAGTGGCATCCTTTTTGCCGATACGGATATTCTCCATGACGGTGTTATCAAAGAGCGTCACGTCCTGGAACACAATGGAGTAGAGGGACAGCAGCGCCTCCGGGTCGATCACAGAAACATCCATGCCGCCCACAGTGATCCTGCCCCTGTCGATGTCCCAGAACCGGGCTGCCAGACGGGACACCGTGGTCTTGCCGCCGCCGGAGGGCCCGACCAAAGCCGTTACCTCGCCCTGCTTTGCGGTAAAGGACACATCCCGCAACACCGTCTCCCCGTCGTTGTAGGAAAAGCCTACATTTTCAAAGGCGATGTCATAGCCGTTATTCGTCAGCTTGTCGCCGCCGCCCTGTACCGGGTGTTCTAAAATCTCATTCATGCGTCCGATCTGCGCCCGGCAGGAGATGATCGCAGAGAGGTTTTGCAACGAGCCTTGGAGCGGATCATACAGCCGCGACGCCAGCAGAAGGAACGCGAAAAAGGTGATCAGGTCAAGGGAGCCGCCCGCCAGAAGCACAGAACCCACCAAGGCTACCGTGGCGATGCCCAGCTTCAGGATCAGGCCCGCCGAAACGACAAACGCGCCCACGCCCAATTCGGTGAAAATAGAGCGTTTCTCCACCTCGTCGATCTTCCGGTCGAGGCCCACAAGGTAGGCGTCCTCGGCGTTGTTGGACTTCAGATCCCGCACAGTCTCGATGAACTCCTGTATCCCGTCCGCCAGGGCCAGCTTCGCCGCAGAGGATCTTGCGTAAAATTTATCCTGTACGCCCGCTGATAGCAACACAATGGCAAAGGACACCGGCAGCACCCACAAGGCGGCCAGCGCCATCCGCCAGTCGAAGCAGAACAGGCCCACTGCGACAAGAGCGGTGGAGAGGAAGGAACCAACCAGCTCCGGGATAAAGTGAGAAAACGCCGTCTCCATGTAGGTGCAGTCGGCCATCAGCGTCCCCGTCAAATCGGACAGGTCCTTCTTGCCGAAGAACGAGAGAGGGAGCTTTCTTAGCCGCTCCGCCAGCGTCACCCGGCGCACGCCGCTCTCAATATAGGTGGCAAAATAGGTGGCGTTGTACTGGACATACGTCGCGCCGAAGATGAGCAGCAGGCAGACCACGCAGCCCGCCCCGTAAAATGCGGCCTTTCCGTCGATACCATTGCCGAGAAGGTCTCTTACAAGCAGATACAAAAGCGACACCGGCAACATCAGGGAAATATTTTGTAAGGCGCAGGCAAGACACCCCTTGACCAGATCCACCGCGCCCTGCCGGGACAGCGCCAGTTTTCTTTGCAGCATCGTGATCATGCGATCCCCTCCTTTGCGACCTTCCACTGTGCGGAGGTCTGATATTCCTTCCACATTCTCCGAAACAGTCCATCCTGTTCCAGCAGCTCGCTCCGTGTGCCTGCCTCCGCGACCTTGCCGTCCTCAATGACATAGATGCGGTCAACACCAACCACTGTGGAGAGCCGGTGGGCGATCAGCAGGACGGTCTTGCCGCGGGCCAGAGCGGACAGCGCCGCCTGCACCTTGTTTTCATTGTCCGGGTCGGCAAATGCCGTGGCCTCGTCCAAGATCAGGACCGGTGCGTTTTTCAGCATGGCGCGGGCAATGGCGATGCGCTGCTGCTCACCGCCGGAGAGATACACGCCGTCCCTGCCGATCACGGTATGGATGCCCTGGGGCAGCTTCTCCAAAATATCTCCGCACTGTGCCGCCTCCAGCGCCGCCAGAACTTCGCTTTCGGAGGCGTCCGGCTTTCCCATCCGCACGTTGTCCAGGATAGATGCTTTGATTAAACGGCTGTTCTGGAACACAAAGGAGACGGTATCCATTAGCTCCCCTTTGGGAATATCCCGCACGTCCACGCCGCCGATCCTGACTGAGCCTCCCTGGGGGTCAAAGAAACGAGAGACAAGGCTTGCCAGGGTGGACTTCCCGCCTCCAGAGGGCCCCACAAAGGCTACGGTCTGCCCCGGCTCAATTCGCAGGGATATGTCATGGATCACCTCGTTTTTGCCGTCATAGCTGAATTTGATATGCTCCAGCTCCACAGAATTGTCCCGGGGCGATACCGGCGTCCTTGTTTCGGACAGCGGCGCAAGGGCCAGTACGCCGTCGATACGGGAAAGGGCATCGCCGACGATGATCCCGTTTTCGCCCATGAACATGATTTTGGTAAGTGTCAGAGCGATCACCGGCGTGATGATGATGTAGAACAGCAAGTTCGTCAAAAATGCAGCCGTCACACCGCCGCTGGTGAACCAGAACGCCCCGGCGATCAGCGCGGCAAACACACCGTTGATCGCGGTGGTATAGCACATCATGGGCAGACGCAGGCTTTTCGTATAGGCGATGACCCACTTTTCGTAATTGTCGATGGAGCCCTTGAATTTTTTGAACGAAAACACCGTCTGCCCGAAGGTCTTGACTACCGGCACACCCCGCACATATTCCACGGCCTCGTTCGCCATGTTGTCCAGCGCGTCCTGGTACTCCTTCATCTTCTGCGCCATCCGCGCACCGGTCATGGCCATCATCAGGACAAAACCCAGCACCACCGGCACAAGGCTCAAAAGCCCTAGCCGCCAGTCAAAAAAGACAAGTAGGAGCAGTAGGCCGCAGGGCGTGGCGATGGCTCCCGCCTTGTCGGGAAGCTGGTGGGCGAGATAGGTTTCCGTCGCCGCCGAGGATTCGTTAATAATCTTCCGCAGCTTTCCGCTGCCAAACTCCTCCGCCGCGCCGAGGGGCAGCTTTGCGATATGCCGCACCAGCTCCTTCCGCAGATTGCTGGCTACCCGAAACGCTGCGATGTGGGAACACATCAGGGCCGCAAAATAGATCAGAAAGGACAGCGCGGCAAACAGTACCGCCATCCAGCCGTAAACGGCCAGGTGTTCCGCCTGTTCAAAATGGGGAGCGGCATCCAGCACCGCATGGATGATCCGCCAGATGTACCAGAACGGCACAAGGGCGACAAGGGCGCTGAGCGCCGACAGCATCCACGACAGATAGAGAAGCACACGACGGCTCCCGGCGTAGTCCATCAGTCGTGACAGATTTGATTGCTTTTTCACAAAACCAACTTCCTTTCCCGTATAATATTAGTTATAACTAACCTCAGTGCAAAAGAAATGGGGCCTTTTACTGCCCCATGACTTTTTGCCAGCCAGCAGTGTAAAACTCCCGGAGCTGACGGACGAAACGCACCGCCCGTTCCTTTGGCATATCGTGGCGGATGACCTCAAAAATACCGTTCATCATCCCGCTGGCGATCATATGAGCCAACTCAGTATCCAAAGGCGGCACATCTTTCCCCAGGCTTTTCAGCACGTCCATATAACGAAAGGTCGCCTCTACCTCCACATCTGCCATGCGGTCAACAAAACCCTCATAGCAAGTGCCTCCGCTATGACAGATGAGCAGCTTGCAGCCCTCGTAGTGGTCATAGATATAGTTCAGCATGAAGTCGAGGCACTGCCCGGACTCCACGCCCATGTGCTCCGGCTGCTGTTCCTTCGGCAGTGCGGAAAAATCCGTCTGCGCCCCCATGAACGCGCCCATGATTGCCGCTGCGTGGGGTTCCACGATGGCGGCGAACAGCGCCTCCTTGCTGGAAAAGTACCCGTAAAAGGCCCCGGTGGTAACGCCCGCCATCTTCACGATCTGTCGCAGGGAAGCATCCTGGAATCCTTTATTGAGGAACTCCTTAGAGGCAGCTTTCTGGATATTGGAGAGCGTCGTGGTATCGGATGTACTCATACACTCATCCCCCGTATATAACATCGTTATATACGCATTATATAACAGTGTTATATATATGTCAAGAGATATTTTCTCTCAGTTGATTTTTCCTGATATGAATGGTAAAATGTTAGTACCTGTTAACACTTACTATTGGAGAAGGGAGGGCACCATGACCGTCAATAAGTCCATGGAGGATTATCTGGAAGCCATCTATATGCTGACGATGGACAGAGGCTATGCCCGCGCGATTGATGTAACGAATATCCTCGGCGTCACGAAGCCCTCCGTCAGCGTGGCTATGGCGAAGCTGGAGCAGAATGGCTATATTCGCCGGAATGAGGATCGCTTCCTCTATCTGGAGGATAAAGGTTTGGCCATCGCCAAGCGGGTATACGAGCGACACGAGACGCTGGCCATCTGTTTGATGGCCTTGGGTGCCAGCGAGAAGACTGCCTATGAGGACGCCTGCAAAATAGAGCACGATTTGTCTGATGAGAGCTTCTCCTGCCTGCAAAAGCACATGGCGGCCCATATGGGCGGCAGCGCCGCACTGGGCAGCCTCCGCGCCCATTTGGACACTGACAAAAACCCGGCGCAGAGTTGACTCGTCATATAACATACCGCCTCGGTCTGACAAAATCAGACCGAGGCGATGTTGCCTGTATGTATTCTGTGCTTTTCTCTTATCCGCTCACTTTGATCCGCTGTCTGCCAGCGCCTCCGGGGAGG
>CANPXZ010000153.1 GCA_947587485.1 uncultured Oscillospiraceae bacterium
ACAAAAAATGGGCACAGACCATTGACGTATGCGAAAACCCGGATGGCTTTGGGAACGATAGACAGTGTGAGCTTGTTTTGAGAAGTCACCCCGGCCTTATTAACATTTTCACCAGCGAAGCACGGCACCAGCTTCTGCTCACCTTGCCGCTCACCAGCGAGGAAGTAAGGCAGGAGGCGGAACGGCTGCTCAACGAGCTGCAAAGGCGGACGGAACCGAACAGCCCCAACGAAACGCATTTCATGGCAAAGCTCTCGGATGATTTCATGGCACGGGCCTCGTCCAATGACCAAATGGAACTGAGAAAACTGTTCCAGATCAATGGCTGCTTTCTCGCTGACATGAAAGACCGTCCGGGCCTTTTTCTGTTTGTTCCCAAGGATGCGGATCGCAGCATCCCGCTCCGCAAGCCCAGGGCTTCGATCCGGGCCAAGCTCCACGACACCCAGCCGGTCGCCTCCGCGCCCAAGCCCGCCGCCAAAAACAAGGATATGGATCGGTGACATGGCGAACAGGACAAGGACAGTGCAGCTTCATTTCATGGTAACGGAGCAAGAGCGTGAGCAGATACGGGAGAGGATGGCAAAAGCCGGTATCAACAACCTCGGTGCGTTTCTCCGCAAAATGGCGCTGGATGGCTACGTCGTAAAGCTGGATATGCCAGAACTGAGAGAGCTTTTATCTCTGATGCGGCGGTCCAGCAACAATCTCAATCAGCTCACTCGCCGCGTCCATGAAACGGGGCATATCTACGACTCCGATCTTGAGGAGATCCACCAGAGCCAAGAGCAGCTTTTGTCTGAAACCAGAGATTTGCTTCTATCCCTCTCTGTGATTCAATAACATGGCAACGACAAGGATAATGCCATTGCACACAGGCGATGTCCGCACGGTCGTGGCCGCGATCCATAAGATCGTTGCGTACTCTGAAAACCCGCATAAGACTGATGGCGGAAAGCTCATTTCATCCTTTCAATGCAGCAGGGAAACTGCCGACGTTGAGTTTGCCTTTTCCAAGTGCCAATACCAAGCTAAAACAGGACGGGCGCGCGGCGGCGACGACGTGATTGCCTATCAGATTCGGCAATCCTTTCTCCCTGGCGAAATAACCCCAGAGGAAGCCAACCGTCTGGGTGTGGAGCTGGCGCAGCGGTTCACCAAAGGCAACCATGCGTTTATCGTCTGCACCCATACTGATAAGAAGCATATCCACAACCACATCATCTGGAACTCCACCGCGCTGGACTGTTCCAGAAAGTTTCGCAACTTCTGGGGAAGCACCAAAGCTGTACGGCGATTGAGCGACACCATCTGTATCCAGAACGGGTATTCCATCGTTGATAACCCACAGCTCAAAGGCGAGAGCTACAACAAATGGCAAGGCTACACAAAAAAGCCCTGTCACCGTGATGAGCTTCGTGCTGCCATTGACCGGGCGTTGGAGAAAGGTCCGGGCGATTTTGAATCGCTGTTTGATCTTCTGCGTGAAGCGGGCATCCAGGTTGACCGCCGCGGGAAATCCATCAGGCTGAAAGCTCCAGGATGGAATAATGTTGCTCGCATGAGCAGCCTTGGCTCCGGCTACACCGAGGATGATCTGGCGGCTGTGCTTGCCGGGAAGAAAAAGCATACACCCCGCGAGAAAACCGCTGCACCTGCAGATCCGCCGAAGGTAAATCTGCTGGTGGACATCCAAGCCAAACTTGCCGAGGGCAAGGGTGCTGGTTACGCACGATGGGCTACTTCCTTTAACCTGAAGCAGATGGCAAACACTCTCAACTATCTGACGGAGAACAAGCTGTTGGACTACGGTGCGCTCTGCAAAAAGACAGAAACTGCCACAGCTCACTTCCATGAGTTATCCGGGAAGATTAAGGCTGCGGAGGCCCGTATGTCAGAGATAGCCGAGCTGAAAACGCAGATCATCAACTACTCCAAGACCCGCGAGGTCTACGCTGCCTATCGCAAGGCCGGGTACTCCAAAAAGTTTCTGGCCGAGCATGAGCGAGAGATACTTCTGCACAAGGCGGCCAAGAAAGCATTTGATGAGCTGGGGCTGAAAAAGCTCCCCACCGTCAAGAGCCTCCAGGCCGAATATGCCGAGCTTCTGGCAGAGAAGAAAAGGGCCTACTCTGAATATCGCTCCGCACGGGACGAGATGCAGAATTTGCAGATGGCACGAGCCAACGTCGCCCGGATCATGGGTTACGATGACATGACACCGACCATTGAGAAAAAGCAAAAGACCCACTCGCATGATACGCGCTGACTGTACTCATTATTGATCTGGCCGCCACTTATGTGGCGGCCATCTTTTTTTGTTATGCGGTTACACTTTGGGTCAGTCAGTCTTTTTGTATGTACTTCAATACTTCCTCAACAAACGGTTCATCTTAGGCATGGGCCAGTATGGGCTCCATCACGGATTGCACCGGCCACATGGCTCGTATCCCATGGCGATAACTTCTTCGCGGGTGCCTTGATAGTATTGCTTGTTCTTGTCTTTCATCGTCGCCACGGACGGACATTCGAGGTAGTGGAACTTGTGGGAGTTGGTGTTGAGGACATACTCGATCCCGGCTTCTGGGTTATAGTTGACCGGGGTGGCTTGGGCATCATAAACTGCCGATGCCGTCAGAGTGTCTGCATCCGGGTTTTTCTCGACGCTGAAGCTGACGGTGGTGCCGTCACTGGTGCAGATCACGTCACCCTGGAGATCCGTCCGATATACCTTAACGTCCGCATCCCGGAGGCGGCTGAGTGCCTCCTCTGTGGGGTGTCCGTAAGGGTTGTTTTGCCCAACGGAGATCACGGCACATTCGGGCATGACTTCGTACAAAAAGTGGTAGTTGGTGGAGCTGGCAGAGCCGTGGTGCCCCACCTTTAATACTGTACTCTGGAGATTGGCACCTGTGTCGAGGATGGTCTGCTCCTCCTCAAATGAACAGTCGCCAGTAAACAGAAACGACGTGTCCCCGTAGGTGATCTTGAGTACGATGCTGGAGTTGTTGATGTCATCGGTCACATACACCGGGCCAAGGATTTCCACGGTCGCGCTCCCCAGGGCAAAGCTGTCGCCCGGTGAGGGGACCGTGATCGGAACGCCCGCCCGCTCCAGGTAGGTAGCGAAGGCTTCAAACTGGTTACTGTCATAGAACGTGACCGGGCAGAGGGCATGGTCCACAGTGGCCACGTTCAGAGCCGCCGGCAGGCCGCCGATATGATCCTCGTGTGGGTGGGTGCAGACGATGTAGTCCAGGTGATTCACAGAGAGGTTCCGCAGATAGGTATAGATCAGACTGGAATCCTCTTTGTTGCCGCCGTCCACCAACATGGCGCTATCATCGCACAGCACCAGGGCAGCGTCCGCCTGGCCGACATCAATAAAATGGATGGTGAAGTTGCTCCCGTCCGGCACAACTGATCCCGGATCAGCATAGCCCAAGATGGGATGACAGATCAGTAGGGCACACAGCAGAATGCAAGATATGACCTTGGAGGCAGTTTTCATCTTGATTTCACCTCGCTTTGTATGTCTTGTTCCTAAAAGTATGCCTGATCTGCTGTACTATAAACTGTACTTTCTGATTGTGTATCTGATGTATCTTATGAGCAACTCTGCATAAAGGCAGCTTGAGTAGGAAGAATTGTAGGGAAACTCCCTTGGTCCAATTCGCCATGTCGGATTTTATATCCCATACTCACGTCAATAATAGGGCAACAAATATCCTACGTCAACAAGAATATGGTTTCGCTTATCGTATAACAACTGCTCATACGATATACAATGAGGTGAGAAAGAGAGGTTCACCTTATGTATGAGGAGTATACTCAGGAACGTATTGCCCAGCTGAGAACTGCGAAAGGCGTGTCAGCACGGGATATGTCGTTGTCCCTTGGACAGAATGACAGCTATATCAACCGCATTGAGAACAAACGGTCCCTGCCGTCCCTGACAGGGCTGTTTTACATCTGTGAATACCTTGGTGTGACGCCAATGGAGTTTTTCGATACAGGCTCTGCCTACCCAGCACAGATGGCTGAGTTGATCAGGGAACTACGAAAGCTGGATGCGGCGGAGTTGGAGTTGGTCACGAATATGGTAAAAACCCTAGCCAGTAAATGACGAAACAAATAGAGAGTGGCGGCCCAGGTGGGCCGCCACTCTCTATTTGTTTGTGACATTCGCACTCTGCGCTTAGTTAGAGAAATTTGTCTTGAAATTCTCTGATTAGGCGATTATAATATGTTTTACTCTCCCGGAAAGGCGGTGAATGACGTGGGGCGAACATATCTGTGCGTTGATCAGAAATCTTTTTACGCTTCGGTGGAGTGCGTGGAGCGGCATAAGAACCCCATGACCACCAAGCTGGTCGTGGCCGACCCCGCTCGGACTGACGCTACCATCTGCCTCGCTGTCAGCCCAGAGATGAAACGGCTGGGCGTGAAAAATCGCTGCCGCCTCCGGGAAATACCGCCCGACATTGAATACATCACTGCTGTGCCACGGATGGCTCTCTACCTGGATTACTCTGCTCGCATATACGGTGTTTTTCTTAGGTACGTTGCCAAGGAGGACATACACGTTTACTCCGTTGACGAGGCGTTTTTGGACATCACCGATTATATGAGCTTGCGGCATCAGACGGCTAGGGACTTCGCGCAGATGATCCTCCAGGACATCCATGACACCCTGGGCCTTGTCGCCACCTGTGGCATCGGAACCAACCTTTACCTCGCCAAGATCGCACTCGACATCCAAGCAAAACACGCCCCAGACTTCATTGCAGAGTTGACGGAGGAGAGCTACCGTGAGACGCTATGGGATCACCGGCCTCTCACCGATTTCTGGCGGATCTCCCACGGTACTGTCGGGCGGTTGGAGCGGATCGGCGTTCAGACAATGCGGGAGATCGCCCATTGTGATGAGAAGCTGCTCTACAAGATTTTCGGCATAGACGCCGAGCTGTTGATCGACCACGCCTGGGGGCGGGAAACAACGACCATCGCTGACATCCACGCCTATAAGCCCAAGAGTACCAGCCTATCCAGCGGACAGGTCCTGCCGCGTGGATATGCTTACAATGAGGGTCGGGTCATCGTCCGGGAGATGGCGGAGGAGCTGGCCCTGGATATGTTTGATAAGGGCATGGCTGCCAGCTCTATCT
>CANPXZ010000154.1 GCA_947587485.1 uncultured Oscillospiraceae bacterium
CAGCCTTTTTGTTGTGCCCGTTCCTTTGCTGCACTTTTTCTTCATTTTGGGCTTGACTTTTTATTCGCAGGCTCCTTTTCCTGTTGGCACAGCGGTGGCTCAGACGCCGTAGCCGTAGCTTCGCACCGGCAGGACCTTGCCCGCCAGAAGGGCGGCCGCCTTTTCCCTGTCCTCGGCGGCCACGTCGATGGTGTACAACGTGGTGGGCACCGGGTTCGGATTCATGAATTTCCGGGGGTCGATCTTCGCGCCGCAGCCCGGCACCGGCGGCTCCTCCCCCGCCAGGGAGAAGAACTCCACCCCCGCCTGGCGCAGAAGCTCCTGGGCCTTTTCCCAGTCCGCCTTGTCCTTGGACCGGTAGACCAGCGCCTTTCTCCATTTTTTCACGGTCTCAGCCTCCCTTCCCAGCATAAGCAATACCATTATACCACGCTTCCGCTCCGGCAGGAAGAGGCGATTTTCCGGCCCGGCCCCGGGTTTCCCTCGACTTTTCGCCGCAAATGCGGTATCATAATGATCATCGCAAGGTGAAAACGAGAATGTTTTCACCGCCAAACGTGTCGTTTGGCGGAAAATGATCCGAGGATCATTTGCGCGATGCTCATTATAGTGCCAGTAAAAGGGGGGCGTGCCGTGAAGCGCACGAAGCTCAAAGACCGGGAATTGCCGGACTATACGAAGGGCGAGGAAAATTTCAACATGATCTCCCACATCGCCGGCGGCGCCGTGGGCGTGGCGGCGCTGGTGCTGTGCGTGGTGCGGGCGGCGCTGCATCATAACGGCTGGGGCGTGGTGGGCGGCGCCATTTTCGGCGCGTCCATGATCTTGCTGTACACCGTGTCCAGCGTCTACCACGGCCTGCGGGAGGGCATGGGCAAGCGGGTGCTGCAGGTGATCGACCACTGCACTATCTATTTCCTCATCGCGGGCACCTATACGCCCCTTCTTTTGAGCGCCATGCGGCCCATCGACCCGCTGGCCAGCTGGGTGCTGTTCGGCGTGGTCTGGTCCCTGACCGTCCTGGCCACGGTGCTGACGGCCATCGATCTGCGCCGCTACCAGGTCTTTTCCATGGCCTGCTACATCGGCATCGGCTGGGCCATCATCTTCAAGGCCCCGCTGCTGGTCCGGGCCATCGGCTGGCCGGGCTTCTGGCTGATCCTGGCGGGGGGCGTGTCCTACACGGTGGGCGCGGTCCTGTACGGCCTGGGGAAGAAGCGCCGGTACATGCACAGCGTGTTCCACCTGTTCGTGGTGGCCGGCAGCGTGCTGCACCTGCTGGCCATTTTGATCTACGCGCTGTAGAGCAGAAATCGCCGGCCCTGACCTGTCGAACGCCGGTATCTCCGCGCCGCAGCGCGTTATCAGGCGGGACAGGAGTGAAGATAACTTTTTTCAAACCGCCTCATTGCGTGACGGAGGACGAGCCGGTAGAATGGGTCCGGGAGGTGACTTGAAATGGCGAATGAGGATAAGAAGGATTTCAACGCCATGCTGCAAGACCGCAAGGATATGCCCAAATTCCAGACCATCACGGACCGGGCCAGCATCGAAAAATATGGCGGGGACAGGATGTACTTTGCCCCGCCCATGGATTACGACGAGGTGATGCGGCGAGTGCCGTACGGGAAGGTCGTCACCGTGGGAGCCATCCGGGAGTACTTTGCCCGGAAGTCGGGCGCGGACTTCACGGACCCCATCACCGCTGGGATATTCGTGTCCATCGCCGCCTGGGCCAGCTTCCAGCGGGGGACGGAGGAGACGCCCTGGTGGCGCACGCTGAAAGCGGGCGGGGAGCTGAACGAGAAGTACCCCGGCGGCGCGCCGGCCCAAAAGGCGAAGCTGGAATCGGAGGGGCACACCGTCGTCCGGCGGGGCTGGAAGAATATCCGGTACTATGTGAAGGACTACGAGGCCGCGCTCTTCGCGCTGGATCAATAGAGGACAGGCATGGACAGACAGGCTTTGATAGCATACGCCCTGGAGCGGTACGGGGCGGAGCCGGAGTATCTGTGGAAGAAATATCCCCGGTATTTTGTGCTGCGCCGTCCGGATGACCGCAGGTGGTTCGCGCTGGTGATGGACGTGCCCCGGGACCGGCTGGGGCTGGAGGGGGATGGCGCCGTCGATATCGTGGACGTGAAATGCGGCCCCATCCTGCTGGGCTCCTATCTGGACCGGGCCGGATTTTTGCCCGCTTACCACATGAGCAAGACCAACTGGATCTCCGTCCGGCTGGACGGCTCCGACGGGGACGCGGACATTGCCGCACTGCTGGACATCAGCTATGACCTGGTGAAATAAGGGAGGATATAAAAATGGCGATCACTGTGAACATCTATTACACCGGCGCGCCGGGCCGCGCCATGGCCTTTGCCCGGGAGATGACGGACACCGGCGTCGTGGCGGACATCCGGGCGGAGGCGGGCAACCTCCGGTACGAGTACTTCCTGCCCATGGACGGCGCTGACACCGTGCTGCTCATCGACAGCTGGCGGGATCAGGCCGCCCTGGACGTCCACCACGCCTCGCCCATGATGGGCCGGATCGGGGCCCTGCGGGAGAAGTACGACCTGCACATGCGTGTGGAGCGGTACGTGTCCGACGACACCGCCCCCGCCTCGGACAGCCGGTTCATCAAGGCGTGAGGCCCAATGAAAACGCTGTGTATCATAAATACCTGTCGCCCCCAAAACAGACGTACTGGCCGCCGGCGGCCAGGACGCTTGCTGTCCGTTTTATGGGATAACGGATGCGATAGGATAGACCTGTAAGAAATATACGGGAGGTAAAGAGAGATGTGGCTCGCGTGCATCATCCTGTTCCCGCTGATGGTCTTGTCCGATCTTCTGAAAATGAATAAGTGACGAACGCGCCGGGGGCTTGAAGTGCCGCCCCCGGCGCCGCCGTCTGATTTTTGGGACAGAAAACGGCGTATGCGCGGCCTGGACGCTGTTCACTGGCAACCGGTGCAGAAAATAAACGTGTCTGTCCGGCGAAGGGCGGACAAGCACGCTTAACCCTTGTGGTCGATCACCCATTGGAGCAGAGCTTCATAGCCCATACTCCCATCTGCTACAGAGAGTCCAATGTGGATCAATTCTTCGTCCGTGCAGCGGATCCTGATGCCGTTCATTTCAAGGAAGGAGAGCATCACATAGACGCCGATGCGTTTGTTCCCATCCACAAAGGCATGGTTGGAGATCAGAGTATAGCCAAGCCGGGCTCCTTTTTCCTCCTTGCTTGGATAGAACTCCTTATCCCCAAATCCTGCGAATGCGCCTTCCAGAGCGGAGTCCAGCAGGCCTTCGTCCCGGATGCCAACGCTTCCGCCTGTAGCCTCGGCCAGAATTTGGTGGAGCAGAAGTACTTTTTCTCTTGAAAATTTGATCATTTTGCCAGTTCCTCAAATGCAGCTTTGTGCTCGCGCAGGATCCGGGCAGCAACAAATTCCAGCTTTTCGTCCTCTGTCATTTCGATCTGCGGCTCTGCGTCAAGGTCGATGACCAGCAGTTTTGGACGGTTATTTTTGAACACCACGACGTGACCTTTCTTTTCGGCCATTTTGGCGACTCTGGAAAAGTTCTGGTTGGCATCGGTAGCAGTAACGATGGCGTTGGTATCAATGGTCATATTCATCGCCTCCATCTATAGTATATCATATTATAGGCAGATATCAACCTAGAATCGTTTCTGGTTCGTGGAAGATGAACTGAGCGATGTGTTGCCTGCGGGACAGAAGTGCGGTATAATGGCGCAGGAGCAAAGGAGAGAGCTGATAAAGAGCGGCGATAGATTTCAGGACCAAAAGGAGGAGCACTATGGACGTATATGAGGCGATGCGGGCGCGGCACAGCGTGCGGAAGTATCTGGAAAGGCCCGTCCCGGCGGATGTGCGGGAAAGGCTCCGGGCGGAGACGGAGGTCTGCAACCGGGAGGGGCGGCTGCATATCCAGCTGGTGACGGATGAGCCTGGGGCGTTCGACTGCGCCATGGCCAGGTACGGCAGCTTTTCCGGCGTGCGCAACTACTTCGTGCTGGCGGGCCCGGATGAGGCGGGCCTGGAGGAGCGGGCCGGGTACTACGGCGAGCGGCTGGTGCTCCTGGCACAGATGCTGGGGCTGAACACCTGCTGGGTGGGCCTGACCTTTTCCAAGAAGAAGGCCCACATCGAGATCGGCCCGGGAGAGAGGCTGGTGCTGGTGATCTCGCTGGGCTATGGCGCCGGCCAGGGCGCGGCCCATAAGGACAAGCCCATGGAGAAGCTGTGCCGGACGGAGGGGGACATGCCGGACTGGTTCCGCCGGGGGATGGAATACGCGCTGCTGGCGCCCACGGCCATCAACCAGCAGAAGTTCTGCTTCACCCTGGAGCCGGACGGCACGGTCCGGGCCGAGGCGCAAAAGGGACCCTTTTCCAAGGTGGACCTGGGCATCGTGAAGTACCACTTTGAGCTTGGCGCCGGGCCGGAGAATTTCTCCTGGGCGAAATAAGAGCGGCCCTGCGTGACCAGGCGATATGTAAAAAACACGTCCTGCCAAAGAAGCAGGACGTGTTTTCAGCTTTCCATCTGCTTGCCGAGGAAGCCGCTGACGGTGGTGGCCAGCTTCAGCTCCGTGTCGCCGGCCTTGACGCCGTCGGCCCGCTCCAGAAACACCACGCAGCCCAGCACGTCCCCCTCCGAGAGGATGGGCACGGCCACGGCGGCGGCGGGAGAATTCTCCGCGTCCGTGACGGGCACCTTCCGCCCGCCCGGCTCGGCCCGGTAGGCCTTGCGGCCCTCCATGATCTCCTCCAGCGCGGGGCTGATGTGCCGGTCCAGGAGCTCCTTGCGGCCCTGGCCGGCGGCGGCGATGACGCTGTCCCGGTCGCACACGGCGGCGGCGTATTCCGCCGTCTTATGCATGGACTCGCATATCTGCTCGGCAAAGCCGCTCATCTCGCCCATGGGGGAGTATTTCTTGAAAATGACCTCCCCGTCCTTCTCTGTATAGATCTCCAGCGGGTCGCCCTCGCGGATGCGCATGGTGCGGCGGATCTCCTTGGGGATGACCACCCGGCCAAGGTCGTCGATGCGCCGCACGATCCCTGTTGCTTTCATCTTTATCCTCCTGTCATCTTTTTGTCGGACAGGATTTATTATCCGCAAAAGTCCCAAACCTATGCAA
>CANPXZ010000155.1 GCA_947587485.1 uncultured Oscillospiraceae bacterium
ATGAATATTTTTGCGCGTCTGTTGAGGAGGTTGCAAGCCTTGTTTATTCATAACCCCGATATAAGCCGCGTGTTTGGCGTTGACCTTATCACCTCCGACAGTATGAACAGGGCTTTGCAAGTGTGGGACGATATATCTACCGCGAAGCCCAGTTGGACGAACGCGGCTGACGACATTGAGACCATCAACCTGGCGAAGCTGATTGCCTCCACGCGGGCACGACTGACCACGCTTGACATCGGCATAAAGCTATCTGCAACGGGCGATTCCGCCCGTGCGGACTACCTGCAGCCCGCGGTGGATGATTTGGTTCACCGCCTGCCTGACCGGGTAGCCGATGCCGACCGGCTGGGCGGCATGATGATAAAATGGAACGGTATAAGCTGGGACTTTGTGCTGCCCGGCAACTTTGGCATTACTGCTAAGGATTCCAATGGCAACATCACCGGTGCCATCTTTGCCGCGCATACTACCGAAGGCCGAACCCACTACACCCGCCTAGAGTATCACCGCTTTGAAGGCAAGGGTGAAAACCGGCGTTACCGAGTGAGTAACCGGGCCTTCCGAAATCAGGCCGGGAACGGCCCAAACAGTCAATATCTGTTGGGCGCCCCTGTTCGTTTGGAAGCAGTCAAGGCATGGGCGGGCATACAGGATGAAGTTTACATAAATAATCTGGAGACCCCTCTGTTTGCCTTCTACCGTGTGCCCGGTTCCAACACCGTGGATCCGGCGTCCCCGTTGGGCCTGTCCGTGTTCTCTGACGCCCTTCCGGAGCTGAAAGCTGTGGATGTCGCAATCTCCCGGAAAAATGCGGAGATCGAGGACAGCAAGCATATGACCTTTGTTGGGCAGAGCGTGCAGCAGGCTGCCGGCAATCGAGGGATCACGCTTCCTCGTTTCGTTAAGGGCCTAGGAATGGGCCTAAATGACAACGAGGTTTCCGCTGTACATGAGCATATCCCGACAATTCTTGCCGATCAACGACTAAAGGACATCAACTTCTCCCTGTCCCTGGCAGGCGTCAAGTGCGGCTTCTCCGAGGGCGTCTTTGTGCTGGACGGGCAGAAAGGAGCCATCACGGCCACGCAGGTAGAAGCGGATGACAGGGACACCATCCAAACTATTAAGGCGGATCGGGATGCGCTGCAAGCGGCCATCGAGCAGGCCATCTATGGCCTTGACGCCTACGCCACGCTGTATCGCCTGGCCCCGCTGGGTCGCTTTGAGATCAACTTCTCTTTCGGCGACATCACCTACAATTACGAAGAGGACAAGGCCGCCTGGCGGATGTATGCCACGCAGGGCTGGGTTCCCATATGGCAGTACCTTGTGAAGTTCGAAAAGATGTCCGAGGCAGAGGCCAAAGAGTGCGTTATGCTGGCGCAACAAGAGGCCGCGCAGGCTGCGACGGCGCAAATGGCTACACAGCCGGGGCTCTTCCCGCCCACAGAGTAAAGCGAGGGCTGACGCGATATGCTGACGCCGGAAGAACTGCTGGAGATCGTGGACACTCTGTACCCCCGGCTGGACGAGCTGACCTTGTGGATCACCCGAGATCTAATCCGCCGCCTTATGGCCCGTTTGGCCCGCGGAGAGGACTTTCTGCTGACCGGCACGGACGTGTGGCAGGTGGAGGTATATAAAGAGGCGGGCGGGCACTATGAGGCCCTACAGCGCGAAATACAGCGCTGGACGCGCAAGACAGAGCAGGAAATACGCGCCGTATTTGAGGACGCGGGCCTGCGGGCGTGGGCGGTGGATGATGCATTCTATGTGGCCCACGGTCTGGAAACGGTTCCGCTACTGGCCGTCGGATCAGAGCATATGCTGAAAACCCTGACCGACACCTATCAACGAACTGCTGCGGAGTTTGAGAACCTCACCCGGACTACAGCACGCACCAGCCAACGCCGTTTTATTGAGGTGCTGGACGATGCGCATTTTAAGGTGATGACCGGTGCGCAATCATATACAGCCGCTGTGAGGGACGCCGTGGACGCCCTGTCTACATCTCAAACAGAAGTGATATACCCCACCGGGCACCGGGACACCATCGAGACGGCGGTGCTACGCTGCGTACGCACCGGTGTGGCCCAGGCCACGGGCAACATGACTATGCAGGGCATGATTGACCGGGGCTGGGATTTAATCCGCGTATCTGCTCATTTGGGCGCCCGCTACGGCGACGGAGGAGAGAATCCCGGAAACCACTTTTGGTGGCAGGGGAAGCTCTACAGCCGAACAGGGAGGTCTACGGAGTATCCGCCTTTTGAGGAGGCTACCGGCTACGGCACCGGGGAGGGTCTGTGCGGCTGGAATTGCCGCCATAGTTTTGGCCCCGGCGACCCAAGTTTCAACCCGTTCGAGGCTTTCAATAGCGAGGAGAACAAGCGGGTGTACGACCTGTCCCAGCGGCAACGGATCTATGAAAGCCGGATAAGGCAAAGCAAGATCAAAGTGCTGGGCCTTCGGGAAGCGCTGGACAACGCCCCGGACGCGACTACGAAAGCTACACAGCAAGCGGAGTATGAAAAGGCGGCCCGTCTCCTGCGGAAACGCAATGCGGCCTACCGTGAGCTGTGCGAGAAAAACGGTCTAAAGCAACTACCCGACCGGATACGAGTTGCGCAGTGGAACCGTTCACAGGCGGCGAAAGCCGCTGCTGCTGCGCGAAAACGATAATGGAACAGTGCCACGCGAAACGCCTCCCTGGAGGGGACGTTTCTTGCGGCTCTGTTTTGTTATATCCATATTTACTGGACTGCCCGCGGGCCCTACAAAACGCGGGTGTGGCATGGTCACGGCGACGACCTAAAAAGCCTAGCCGCAGGAAGGAGAAACCCTATGAAAACCAAGGAACTGACCGACCTTGGCCTGACGGAAGATCAGGCAGCTCAGGTACTGCGTCTGAATGGACTGGACATTGAAGCGCACAAGGCGCGGATCACTGCGCTGGAGGGTGAGCGCGACAACCTCCAGACCCAGCTTACCGCAGCCAACGACACTCTGTCTAAGTTTCAGGAGATCGACCCGGATCCCGCCAAGATCACGGAGACCATTAACAGGTACAAGACCGACGCGGAGAACATCCGCCAGGAGTACGAGCAGAAGGAGACCCGGCGCGCCCAGACGGACTGGCTCACGGCCAAGTTCGACAGCATGGGCGTGAAGTCCCCCTTTGCCCGGAAGCAGCTCATGGCGGACATCATGCGTGCGCCCAACGACGGCGGCCTGACATGGAAGCCGGGCAAGAAGGAGGGCGACGGCAAGTACGCCGGCTTTGACGAGTTTATGACCGACGCGAAAGCGCAGGATCCCGGCCTGTATCAGACCGCCGAGGAGCAGGCCGCGGAGGCCGCAGCGGCAGAGAACGCTGCGGCGGACGCGGAGCAGGCAAAGAACGCGCCCACCTTCACCGATCCAGTGGGCGACCCGCCGTCTGACGGCGGAAAGACCTATACCCCGCCCAAGATTTTCTAAAGGGCGGATCAACCGAAAGGATGAAACCCTACTATGGCGAGAATCGAATCCCTGAGCGTTCTCAACGAGAGCAGCGGTAAGGCATTTCTGGCCGAGCAGTACGGCCGCGTGATCGAGAACGTACAGAAGCAGATCATCTCTGGCCCCATGAAGAATCAGGATCTCTCCGGCAACCCCGAAGCGGGCACTGTAGAAGCTAAGCGTTTTAGCAACGCGAAGTCCAAGACCTATGGTTCTGCCCGTACTGCGGGCAAGGGCGATCAGGTTCATGCCAAGGCCGTAACCGTTGCCATCGACCAGGACAAGGAGATCGTGGAGGAAGTGGCGCTCAAAGACACCCTGCTGCTGGGTGTTGACGGCCTGATTGCCCGGCGTGCGGGCAACCACATCGTCCAGATGGTCTCCGAGCTGGACACTGCGTTCTTCCAGTGCGCGGCGGACGCGGCCACCGAGGTGCAGATCACCGAGGAGCTGCCCATCGAGGAGGCGCTGGAGAAGCTGATCCAGGAGTGCGAGAGCACCAAGAACGACTACGTGGACGGCGTGCCCCGTGAGTTCATGCACCTGGTGCTGTGCCCCGCGTGGTACGGCAAAATCCGCAACGCCCTGGACAAGGCCACCCGCGTGAACGTGGACACCACCGTGTCCGAGTTCAACCAGTGGCACGGCGTGGACACCCAGTCCTGCGTGCACCTGCCCGCGGAAGTCCATGCGATCCTGATGGTCACGGGCGCCGTGGCCCAGCCTGTCATGGCAAACGCCTACACGGCGGAGAAGATCCCCCTGTCCGAGGACTACGGCATTTCGCTGTTCTACCACTACGGCACCAAGGCCGTCATGGAAGACCTGATCTTCAAAGACGGCCAGGGGGAATAACGGGGGCTGACCGGGTATCGGTTACACCGCAGGGTCAGCCCCTGACAACATACGACGTGGGATCCACCTATACCAGCTCCGACCTTATCGGATCGGACGTGAGTATCGAATGGATCGGCACCACGGGCAAAGTAACCGGCGAGATCAAGCACATCTCCAACTGGACGGACTTTGACCCCACCAACAACACCGGACATTTCTTCCCCTTTGAGCTGGACAAGCAGTACGAGGGCGAGGAGATCACCGTCACCGGCTCCAAGACCACCAAGGCCCGCAGCCGGTATTGGGTGATAAAGGTGGACGATGCCAAGACCTTCACAGTCAGCAAGGGGGCGGAAACGCTCTTTACGCTTGATCTGAACAGCGCGACCCTTAAAGGCGGGGACGATTGATCCGTCCCCGCCGCCGGATAAACAGGAGGATATATCAATGGCGAAGTTCAAGAACATCCGCACGGGCAACATCCTGACCACTAACAGCAAGATGGTGATTGCGCAGATGTCCGCCCACCCGGAGACCTACGCTCCCATCGAGGGCAAGACCAAGGGCAAGGGCAAGACCCCGCAGACCCCGCCCGCGGAGTAAGGGAGAGCTGAAACTATGGCGTATGCGGATTTTGATTTTTACACCAAGGACTACCACGGGGATCTGCTGACTGCGGAAAACGCGGAGAAGTGGCTGGGCCGCGCGAGCGACGAGGTGGACTGTCTGACCTTTGACCGGCTGGCGCGGGCGTTTCCTGTGGTGGAGCGCCACG
>CANPXZ010000156.1 GCA_947587485.1 uncultured Oscillospiraceae bacterium
CCGCCCATGACCAGGCCCCGGGTGATGACCCGGGAGAGGATGTTCACGTCGATGTTGCCGCCGGAGACGATGCACACCGCCTTTTTGCCCGCCAGGGGCAGCTTGTTGAAGATGGCCGCCGCCACGCTGACGGCCCCGGCCCCCTCGGCGATGAGCTTCTGCCGCTCGATCAGGGCCAGGATGGCCGCGGCGGTCTCGTCCTCGGAGACGGTCACGATGTCGTCCACGTACTGGCGCGTCATCTCAAAGGTCAGGTCCCCCGGTGTCCTGACGGCGATGCCGTCGGCGAAGGTGGAGGCGCTGTCCAGGGTGACGATGCGGCCGTCCTGCTGGCTTTGAGCCATGCTGGGGGCCCCCGCCGCCTGGACGCCGTAGACCTTCACGTTGGGGTTCAGGTTCTTGATGGCGCAGGCCACGCCGGAGATGAGCCCGCCGCCGCCCACGGGCACCAGCACCGCGTCCACGTCCGGCAGCTGGTCCAATATCTCCAGGCCGATGGTGCCCTGGCCGGCGATGACCAGCTCGTCGTTGAAGGGGTGGATGAAGGTGGCTCCCGTCTTTTTTTGCAGCTCGACGGCGTAGGCGTGGGCGTCGTCATAGCCGCCCTTGACCAGCACCACCTCCGCGCCCAGGCGCTTGGTGGCCTCCACCTTGCTGATGGGGGCCCCGTCGGGCATGCAGACCACGCTGCGGGCCCCCATGCGGGTGG
This sequence comes from uncultured Oscillospiraceae bacterium, assembly GCA_947587485.1. Classification (GTDB taxonomy): domain Bacteria; phylum Bacillota; class Clostridia; order Oscillospirales; family Oscillospiraceae; genus CAJOIG01. The sequence goes on from CANPXZ010000156.1 coordinate 710, forward strand.
CGGCCAGGGCCACGCCCTGGGCGTGGTTGCCGGCGGAGCAGGCCAGGATGCCCGCCGCGCGCTGCTCCGGCGTCAGGGAGGCGATCTTGTTGTAGGCCCCCCGGACCTTGAAACTGCCGGTCACCTGTAAATTCTCGCTTTTCAGGTATATCTCCGCCTCGCCGGGCAGGTTGCCGGCGTGCAGCAGGTCGGTCTTGCGGGCCACGCCCTTGAGGGTGAAGGCCGCCTGATAGATCTTGTCCAGTGTCAGCATGGGTCACGTCTCTCTTTCTTCCGGGGCCCGGCACAGCATGTCCTGCACGAACTGCTGGGCCGTGCGGCCGGAGCGGCTGCCGTGGCGGACCTGCCAGGTGGCCGCCGCGCTGCGAAGGGCCTCGTCGGTCATGGTATCCAGACCGTTGGTCCGCCGGGCCAGGGTCCGGACGATGGCGTGGTATTCCTCGAAGGTGGGGTTGGGGTAGTAAATTTGAAGCCCGAAGCGCCCGGCCAGGGACAGCTTTTCCTCCATGGTGTCGGACCGGTGGATGTCCCCGTCGTGCTGCATGTCGGCCCGGTCCGCCCAGGTCTCCTTGATCAGGTGCCGCCGGTTGGAGGTGGCGTAGATCAGCACGTTTTCCGGGGCCGCCTCGCCGCCGCCCTCCATGACCGCCTTCAGGTGCTTGTACTCCACCTCGTTCTCCTCGAAGGACAGGTCGTCCAGCAGCAGGATGAAGCGGTAGTTCCGGCCCTTGATGCGGCCCAGAAGGTCCGGGATCAGGCCGAACTGGTGCTTGTAAAGCTCAATGAGGCGCAGGCCCCGTGGGGCGTACTCGTTGGCCAGGGCCTGGACGCTGGTGGACTTGCCGGTGCCCGCGTCGCCGTACAGCAGCACGTTGTTGGCCCGGCGGCCCGAGAGGAACGCCAGGGTATTTTCCAAAAGCTGGGATTTTTGACTCTCATAGCCCACCAGGTCAGAAAGCCGCACGTCCCGGCGGCCCTCCACGGGGAACAGAACGGCGTGACCGTCCTGCCCGGTGACCCGGAACAGCTCGCCCAGACCCAGCAGCCCCAGGCCGTTGCCCTGGTAAAAGGCGGTCAGCGCGCCCAGCATGGCGGTGGGACTGTCCGTCCCCGCCAGCTTTTCCGCCAGGACCTGGATGCGGCGGCCCGCCTCTTTCCGGGGTGCGTTGGGGTTGTCGTGCCGGAAGCGCCGCGCCGCGTCGAAGGGGGCGGGCAGGTCCAGGGCGAACAGGGCCTTGTACACCGCCATGTCCGCCAGGGCGATGAGCCACAGGCTGTCGTGGGCCGCCTCCCGGCGCTCGCAGGACAGGGAGAAGGGATTCTCGCTCATGGCCAGGGACTGGGCCAGGGCGCACTGCCACAGGTCCCCCTGCCAGTTGTTGGCGGAGGCCTCCTCCAGCAGCGCCCCCAGAGCCGGGGCGGCGGGGGCCGTCCCGGCCAGGGCCGGGGCCAGCCGGGCCAGCAGGCCGGCGGGCCGGTACAGGACCAGCCGGTCCAAAAGCTTGCTCACATTTTCCATAGGTTATTGCAGGATCGCGCCCTTGTCGGCGGAGGAGACCAGCTTGGCATACCGGGCCAGATACCCGGTCTTCACCTTGGGCTCCGGGCAGACCCAGGCGGCCCGCCGGGCTTCCAGCACGTCCTGGGGCACGTCCAGGGAGATGGTGTGGTTGGGGATGTCGATGGAAATGCGGTCGCCCTCCTCCACCAGGCCGATCAGCCCGCCGGAGGCGGCCTCAGGGCTCACGTGGCCGATGGACGCGCCCCGGGTGGCCCCGGAGAAGCGGCCGTCGGTGATCAGGGCCACGCTCTCCCCCAGGCCCATGCCGCAGATGGCGGAGGTGGGGTTGAGCATCTCCCGCATGCCGGGGCCGCCCTTGGGTCCCTCGTAGCGGATGACCACCACGTCCCCGGGCCGGATGCCCCCGGCGTAGATGACGGCGATGGCGTCCTCCTCCGAGTCGAACACCCGGGCGGGACCGGAATGGACCAGCATCTCCGGGGCCACGGCGCTCTGCTTCACCACGCAGCCGTCCGGGGCCAGGTTGCCGTAGAGCACCGCGATGCCGCCGGTGGGGGAGAAGGGGTCCTCCAAAGGCCGGATCAGGGCCGGGTCCCGGTTCGTGACGCCCTGGAGATTCTCGCCCACGGTCTTGCCCGTGACGGTGAGACAGCCGGTGTCCAGAAGGTCCGCCTTGGTCAGCTCATGCATCACGGCCCAGACGCCGCCGGCCTGGTCCAGGTCCTCCATGAAGGTGTCCCCGGCGGGGGCCAGGTGGCACAGGTTGGGGGTCTTGGAGCTGATGTCGTTGACCATGTGCAGGTCGATGTCCACCCCGGCCTCGTGGGCGATGGCGGGCAGATGCAGCATGGTGTTGGTGGAGCAGCCCAGGGCCATGTCCACGGTCTCGGCGTTGTGGAAGGCGGCGGGGGTCATGATGTCCCGGGGTTTGATGTCCTTTTCAATGAGCTCCATGATCTTCATGCCGGTGTGCTTGGCCAGACGCAGCCGGGCGGAGTACACGGCGGGGATGGTGCCGTTGCCTCGCAGGGCCATGCCGATGGCCTCGGTCAGGCAGTTCATGGAGTTGGCGGTGTACATGCCCGAGCAGCTGCCGCAGGTGGGGCAGGCGTTTTCCGTGTACTCGGCCACGCCGGCCTCGTCCAATGTCCCGGCGTGATAGGCGCCCACGGCCTCGAACATGTGGGAAAGGCAGGTGCGCCGGCCGTCGGAGAGTTTTCCCGCCAGCATGGGCCCGCCGGAGACGAAAATGGTGGGGATGTTGAGCCGGGCCGCAGCCATCAAAAGGCCGGGCACGTTCTTGTCGCAGTTGGGGATCATCACCAGCCCGTCGAACTGGTGGGCCAGGGCCATGGCCTCGGTGGAGTCCGCGATCAGGTCCCGGGTCACCAGGGAGTATTTCATGCCGATGTGGCCCATGGCGATGCCGTCGCACACGGCGATGGCGGGGAACATGACGGGGGTGCCGCCCGCGGCCCGGACGCCGGCCTTGACGGCCTCGGCGATCTTATCGATGTTCATGTGGCCGGGGACGATCTCATTGTAGGAGCTGACCACCCCCACCAGGGGGCGGCTCAGCTCCTCGTCCGTATAGCCCAGGGCGTAGAACAGACTGCGGTTCGGCGTCCGCTCCACACCCGTCTTGACTTGCTCAGAACGCATGGCGTGTTCTCCTTATTAGTTTGACGCGCTGTCCAGGCCCTTGTCGCCGTCGGCGGAGTCCTTCCAGAGCATATTGTCCCGAAGCTCCTTGCCGATGACCTCCATGGGGTGCTTGGCCAGCTGGGCCCGCTTGGAGTTGAAGAAGGTACGGCCGTTCTTGTTCTCGGCGATCCACTTCCCGGCGAAGGTGCCGTCCTGGATGTCGGACAGGACCGCCCGCATGTTGGCCTTGATCTGGTCGTGGGGCAGTACCCGGGGGCCGGAGACGTACTCGCCGAACTCGGCGGTGTCGGAGATGGAGTAGTTCATGGCCGCCACGCCGCCCTTGTTGATCAGGTCGATGATCAGCTTCATCTCGTGGATGCACTCGAAATAGGCGTTCTCGGGCTCGTAGCCGGCCTCGACCAGGGTCTCGAAGCCGCACTGCATCAGGTCCACCACGCCGCCGCACAGGACGGTCTGTTCGCCGAACAGGTCGGTCTCGGTCTCGTCGTGCATGGTGGTCTCCATGATGCCGGCCCGGGCGCCGCCGATGCCGGCGATGTAGGCCAGGGCGATCTCCAGGGCCCGGCCGGAGGCGTTCTGCTCCACGGCCACCAGGCAGGGCACGCCCTTGCCCGCCACGTACTGGGAGCGGACGGTGTGGCCGGGGCCCTTGGGGGCCGCCATGAACACGTCCACGTCGGCGGGCGGCACGATCTGCTGATAGCGGATGTTGAAGCCGTGGGCGAAGGCCAGGGCCTTGCCGGCGGACAGGTTGGGGCCCACGGACTCCTTATAGATGTCGGCGGCACGCTCGTCGTTGACCAGCATCATGATGATGTCGGCGGCTTTGGCGGCATCGGCCACGGTCATGACGGTGAAGCCGTCCTCGGTGGCCTTGGTCCAGCTCTTGCCCTTGCGGAGACCCACGATCACGTCGCAGCCGGAATCCCGCAGATTCTGGGCATGGGCGTGGCCCTGGGAGCCGTAGCCGATGATGGCGATCTTTTTGCCGTTGAGAACGTTGAGGTCGCAGTCCTGCTCGTAATACATCTTTGCCATGGTAATAAACTCCTTTTATTGAAAATTTAATATACGAAGATTTACAAAATAAGTGCAACAAAGTAAAGAAAAGGGGTGACTCAAGGGAAGAAAGCTTCTAAAATGGTGTT
>CANPXZ010000157.1 GCA_947587485.1 uncultured Oscillospiraceae bacterium
ACCCCCCTGCGCGTCATCCTCAACGGCCTTGGCAAGGACGCCGCCCAGATCATCAGCCGCATCAACGGCTTCACCTATGTCCAGACCCAGTTCGACTACGCCACCGGCAAGGTCAACGTGGTGCGGGAGATCCCCTATTCCAAGACCGAGCGGGCCGACGTGCGCTGCTACGGCGCGGACGACGTGCGCGAGGGCGTGGCCATCATGCACCTGGAGGGCGTGGACGTGTCCATCACCGGCAACTCCACCAACCCCACCCGGTTCCAGCACCCCGTGGCCGGCACCTATAAGAAAGAGTGCATCGAGCAGGGGAAGAAGTACTTCTCCGTGGCCTCCGGCGGCGGCACCGGCCGCACCCTGCATCCGGACAACATGGCCGCCGGCCCCGCCAGCTACGGCATGACCGACACCATGGGCCGCATGCACTCCGACGCCCAGTTCGCCGGCTCCTCCTCCGTGCCCGCGCACGTGGAGATGATGGGCTTTTTGGGCATGGGCAACAACCCCATGGTGGGCGCTACCGTGGCTGTGGCGGTCGCCGTGGACCAGGCTCTGAATAAGTAAGCTTCTCCCAAAATAACCGATGTGTCCCGCCGGGCTTGCCCGGCGGGACATTTGCGTCTGTCGGCCGGCGGCGGAGCGTTTCTATTTACAAAAGGAAACATGGGGGGGTATTATGATATTGGATCAAATGTATTTATCTGCAAAATTTTGGAGGAAACAGCTATGGCAAAGCGCAGCTTGTGTATGCTCCTGGCGGTGGCGGCCCTGTTCTCCCTGGCGGTTCCGGCCTTCGCCGAGGGAGCGCCGGAAGAGCCGGTCATGTCGGAAGAGCCGGTCATGTCGGAAGAGCCGGTCATGTCGGAAGAGCCGGTCATGTCGGAAGAGCCGGTCATGTCGGAAGAGCCGATCATGACGGAAGAGCCTGTCATGACGGAAGAGCCGATCATGACGGAAGAGCCTGTCATGACGGAAGAGCCTGTCATGACGGAAGAGCCTGTCATGACGGAAGAACCTGTCGTGACGGAAGAACCTGTCGTGACGGAAGAGCCTGTCACGACGGAAGAGCCGGTCGTGACGGAAGAGCCGATTATGACGGAAGAGCCGGTCATGACGGAAGAACCGGCCGCGACAGAGGAGCCGGAGCCGACGGAGGAGCCGGACCCCGGGGGAGAGGGGGAAGCTTCGGAGATACTGACCGTTCAGCCCGCGCCGGTGAACGCTGACGTAAGCGGCATAAACTGGTCGCTGAACACCATCGACGGGACCACGATCACGAAGAGCTCCTGCGCGGGCAAGACCGTCCTTTTCGTGTTTTACCGGGCTGCCATGAGCAGCGGGATCGGTGAGTGCGGCATGTCCAGCGGCGTCATCAGCGATCTGGCCGCCAGCAGTTGGATCGGCGCAAGCGGTCTGCAGGTCATCGCGGTGGACGTGGACGGGAATTCGGCCGCGGCCGTGCAGGCGTATAAGGACATGTATGCCCCGAACTGCGGCAGCATTGCCTTTGCCTATGGCAGCAATGACAGCCTGATCTACAATGTTCTCGCGGCCTGCGGCGTTTTCAACAGCTATACGCTGGCGTTCTGCGCGGTCGTGAAGGATAATACGCTCCATTACGCTTGGCAGGGCTGCGACTCTGCGGCCCCTTGTCAGACCGCCGTTTCCCGGGTGCTGAACGCCGTGACGGAGCCGGACGATATCGTCAAGCCGGGGGAACTGGGAACGGTCGTGGACGGGATCATGGCCGATGGCAGCTATCAGCAGACGGCCGCCCGGTCCATGCTGACGCAGGTCAACGCTCTGCGGACCGGCCCGGATGCCTGGTATTGGGATCGGTACGACTCGGAAAGGATCGTTCTGACGGGGCTGGCGGACCTGTCCTATGACTACGCCCTGGAGCAGATCGCCATGCGCCGGGCGGCGGAGCTGGTGATCAACTATGACCATACGCGGCCGGACGGGAGCGACTGCTTCACGCTGACTTACAACGGCGTGAAGTCCTCCGGCGAGAACATCGCCCATGGATATACCAGCGTGCAGTCCGCGTTCGACGGCTGGGCGGAGGCAGATGAGCCGTACAGCGGCCAGGGGCGCCGCCGGAACATGCTGAACGGCGATTATACGTCCGTCGGCATCGCGTGCTTCTATTATGAGGGCGTATATTACTGGGTCCAGGAGTTCGGCCGCGCCGATTCCGGCATTGCCGACCCCCAGCCGGGGCTGGCTGCGCCCTCCGGCGGGCTGCCCGGCGGTCTGAGCTGGAGGATCGAAAACGACGTGCTCACCGTCTCCGGTCAGGGACCCCTGGGGGATTTTTCCTCCGGCGGACCGTGGAGCGTCAACGCTTTTACCGGCCTTGTGATCGAAAACGGCGTGACCGGCATCGGTCGAAACGCGTTTTCTGACTGCGACGGTCTGGCCAGCGTGACCATCCCCTCCAGCGTGACCGACATTGGCATGCTCGCGTTTTTCGATTGCGACGCCCTGACCAGCGTGACGGTCCCCGAGAGCGTCGCGAATATCGGCTCGTTGGCGTTCGGCGCATGCGACGCTCTTACCAGCGTCACGGTCCTGAACCCGGACTGCCGGATCGGGCTCAACGGGACCGTCAACGGCGTGTCATATTATACCCTGGGCGATCCGGCGAAGGCGACGGTCGCCGGCTATTACGGCTCGGAGGCGTATTGGTACGCCGGTTCCTGGGGGTTCGGTTTTGACTACCTGATGCTCCCGGCGCCTTCGGGCCTGGCCGCCTCCGTTGTGTCCGGCGGCGTGCAGATCACATGGGATCATTTGCCCGGCGTGCCGAAGTACCGGGTGTATGTCAGGACCGGCTCCGGCGATTGGACCGTGGCCGGAGAAACCTGTTTTTCCGACTATACCTGGACCGGCGCGGTGAGCGGGACCACGTACAGCTTTGCGGTGCAGTGCCTCAGCGCGGACGGCGCTGTTATCAGCGATCGCGATCCGGCGGGCGTCACGATCGCCTATGTGCCGCCCGCGACGCCGCCCCCAAAAACCACGGCCACGCCGAGACCCACCGCAACGCCGGTACCCGCGACGCCCACGCCGGTACCCGCGACGCCCACGCCAGTGCCTGCGACGCTCACGCCGGTACCTGCGATGCCTACGCCGGTACCTGCGATGCCTACGCCGGCGCCCGCGACGCCCACGCCGGTACCCGCAACTCCTACGCCGGTACCCGCGAAGCCTGCGCCCAAGCCGGCCAAGCCCGCCATCCCCAAGCTCAACAAGGCGGAGAACACCGCTGCGGGCGTGAAGATCACCTGGGGCAAGGTGGACGGCGCGGCCTCTTACAAGGTCTATTACAAGGGCGGCAGCGTGAAGAGCTGGAAGCTGCTGAAGGACGGCGTGACCGATACCTCCTACACCTGGACCAAGGCCAAAAACGGCACCAAGTATATCTTCACCGTCCGGGCCGGCAACATCGCCGGGGACAGCGGTTACGACAAGACCGGCAAGAGCGTGACCTATTACGCCGCACCCACGGTGAAGATCAGCAAGGTCTCCGCCGGCATCAAGGTGACCTGGAACAAGATCAGCGGCGTCAGCCGGTACATGGTCTATTACCGCGAGAACAACGGCAGTTGGAAGAAGATCGGCACTACCACGGCTACCACGTACACCCGCAAGGCGGCGAACCTGAAAAACGGCGTGACATACCAGTTCGCGGTCCGGTGCGTGAAGAACGACAAAAAGACCATGCTGAGCTATTACAAGGCCAGCAACAGCCTGAAGTATTATCAACTCGCCACGCCCACGGTGAAGATCGCCAAGGCGTCCGGCGGCATCAAGGTGACCTGGGGCAAGGTGAGTGGGGCCGGCCGTTACATGGTCTATTACCGGGAGAATGGCGGAAGCTGGAAGAAGATCGGCACCACCACGGCTGCCGCGTACACGCGGAAGGCCAAGGACCTGAAAAACGGGGCTACATATCAGTTCACGGTCCGGTGCGTGAAGAACGACAAAAAGACCATGCTCAGCTACTACAAGGCATCCAACAGTTTGAAGTATAAAAAGTGAGATAAAGCGACGCATGGGCGCGTCCGAATCCCGGACGCGCCCATATTTTATGGAAAGCCCCTCTGACGAGGGGGTGACGCGATTTTGCCGCGTCGGAAGGAGAGATCGTTTTAATCATTTTCCTTTTTCTGGGTCCCCAAAAGGCTTGCCAGCCTTTTGGGGAGAGGAGGCGCCGCAGGCTATCCGGGGTTTGCCGCTTGCGGCGGATCCCGGCCTAGCCGTGCGAGCGCCGACGAGTTTACATAATATGCTCCTCCGCGCAGTCGTCCCGGACGCGCATGCCCATGTCCTCCCGGGTGCCGGTGGGATATTTGGCGATGGACGTGCTGTCGAACTTCGGCGCAAGCCTGCTCTCCGGGTCCAGGCGCGGATTCGCCCCTGTCACGTCAGGGCCGTGCCTCTAATTCTGACTGCCGGTCTTGTTCTGGCTGTTCTGGCTGTTCTGGTTGCTATTCTGGTTGTTGCTCTGATTGCTGCTCTTGTTCTGGCTGCTCTGATTGCCGGTCTTGTTCTGGCTGTTGTTCTTTTTGGACAATGTTATCACCTCGCTGGTAGTTTGTGCCGCTCCGGGACAATTATGCGCCGCAGGTGCAAATTTCGTCCATGGGCCCGCCGCGGGGTGCGCCGGGATTTGTGCACCTGGGAGAATAATTCCAAAACAGGGGATTTTTCCTTGACAATTCGCGGCAATTGAAGTTTAATAGATATGTTCATAATAGGCGGGAAATGGGCTTTTGCCTGTGTCGCGCTTTTTGATGTCAATACAATTCACAGGAATTTTTAAGGAGGAAAAACGCGCAATGAAGTATGTCTATCTGTTCTCAGAGGGCAACGCCAACATGCGTGAGCTGCTGGGCGGCAAGGGCGCCAACCTGGCCGAGATGACCAACATCGGCCTGCCCGTCCCCCAGGGCTTCACCATCACCACCGAGGCCTGCACCCGTTACTATGACGACGGCAAGCAGATCGGTGAGGATATCCA
>CANPXZ010000158.1 GCA_947587485.1 uncultured Oscillospiraceae bacterium
GGGATCATCATGCCCATGTCGCCCTTGGTGCGCTCGTTGAAGTCCTTGGTGAACTGGCCGATGTTGATGCCGTACTGGCCAAGGGCCGGGCCCACGGGAGGCGCAGGAGTGGCCTTGCCCGCCGGGACCTGGAATCTGACGTATCCAACTACTTTCTGAGACATTTTTAATTCTCCTTATGATCCTCTTTCAAGAGGTCAGTCAAAAATCATTCATCCTTCACCGGCTCGATCTGGTCAAGCTCCAGATCCACCGGCGTCTCACGGCCGAACATGGAGACGATGACGCGCACCCGGTCCTTGGCCGGGTCCAGCTCGTCCACCGTGCCCAGGAAGCCCTCCAGCGGGCCGTCCATGACCTTCACGGTGTCCCCCAGGCCGAAGCCCACCACGATCTCGTGGCGCTCCACCCCCAGGTCCAGCACCTCCCGCTCCGTCAGGGGCACGGGCTTGCCGTCCATGGACACGAAGCCGGTGGACCCTCTGGCGTTGCGGACCAGATGCCAGCTCTCGTCCGTCAGGATCATCTTCACCAGCACGTAGCCGGGGAAGGTCTTGCGCTCATACGTCTTTTCGCCGTTGTCGGTGTGTTCGGTGACGGTCTCCATGGGGATCTTGACCTCCAGGATCAGGTCCTCCATGTGCCGGTTCTCCGCCGCCTTTTCGATGGAGGCGGCTACCGTGTTCTCATACCCGGAATAGGTATGAACGACATACCATTTCGCGTCCTCTGCCATTTTCTTACGCGAAAATGTCGATCAGGGCCCGGACCGTCTGCTGGGCAACCTGGTCGAAGCCCCACAGCACGATGGCGCACACCACGATGACCACCAGGGCCACGCCGGTGTTCTTCGCCGTCTGCTTCGGGGTGGGCCAGACCACCTTTTTCAGCTCGCTCTTCATGTCCCGGAACCACTTCTTGACGCGCTGGGTCCACTTGAGCTTCTCCGTGGTCTTCTTGACCGCTACCTTCTGGGGGGCGGCCTTCTTTTCCTCTGCCATTCGTCCGCTCCTCCTTACTTCGTTTCCTGATGCAGCGTATGCTTCCGGCAGAAGGGGCAATACTTGTTCAGCTCAAGCTTATCCGTGGTGTTCTTCTTGTTCTTGAACGTATTGTAGTTCCTCTGTTTGCACTCGCTGCAGCGCAGTACGACCTTGATCCTTGCGTCTGCTGCCATATTTTCGGCACCTCCTTGTTAAATTGCCTCCCTATTCCGGCCATAACGGTTCGACCCGTCCGGACGGCAGGTAAACGTTATGCTATCACATCCCGGGAGAAATTGCAACCATATTTTCACTTTTCTTTGTGTATTTTTTCATACCTATTATAATTGCGTCCCGGTTGCTTTTGCCACGCCGATATGATATGCTCTTGGCGAACAGAGTAGGGACGGCCGCGTCATACCGCCGCAGGGCGGTAACCAGTGCCGGGGGAACGGGAAGTTGTCCCCCGGACGAAACGGCGGCGCCAAAATCTTTCCTTGGCGCTCACGCCTGCGGTGGCCGTACCCGCATTCCGCTGGAGGTAACTGAATATGAAAAACCTATCCCTGCGCGGCATCTGCCACCTGGCAATCCTGACGGCGCTGGAGGTGGTGCTGAACCGCTTCCTGTCCATCCAGACGCCCTTTCTGAAGATCGGGCTGTCCTTCGTGCCCGTGGTCATGGGCGGCATGCTCTACGGCCCCGTGGGCGGGGCCCTGGTGGGCGGCCTGGGGGACATGATCGGGGCGCTGCTGTTCCCCTTCGGCCCATACCACCCCGGCTTCAGCGTCTGCGGCGCGGTCATGGGCGCGGCCTACGGGCTTTTTATGTACGTGCCCTCCCGCCGGTTCGATAACCGGGAGAAGCTGGCGTTGTGGCCCAACGTGATCGTGCCCGTGGTGTTCAACTGCGCGGCGGTAGGTCTTTTTCTCAACACCCTGTGGGTGTCCCAGCTCTACGGCAGCCGGACCTATTGGGGCTGGTTCGTCTATCGGGTGCCGGACGAGATCGGCATGGCCGTGGTAAAGATCATCATCATCCCGTTCCTGGCCCCTCTGGCCCGGCGGCTATACGCCCTGGGCCTGGTAAAAACCGACAGTTAAGGAGTTTGCGCACATGCGGATCATGGCCATCGATTACGGCGACGCCCGGACCGGCATCGCCGTGTCCGACCCCCTGGGGATGCTGGCGGGGGAGACCTTCGTCATCGCCCAGTGGGACCCGGAAGTCCTGGCAGATCAGATCGCGGCGGAGGCCGCTTCCCGGGACGTGGCCACGCTGGTGCTGGGCCTGCCCCGGAACATGGACGGTACGGAGGGCCCCCGGGCGGAGAAGTCCCGGGCCCTGAAGGCTTTGCTGGAGCAGCGGGGCATGACCGTGGTCCTGTGGGACGAGCGGCGCACCACCGTGGACGCCCACCGCATTTTGCGGGAAAACGGCAAAAAGGAAAAAAAGCACAAGGCCGCCGTGGACGCGGTGGCCGCTGCCCTGATCCTGGAGGGATACCTGGGGTCGGTCAGATAAAAATTCCGGCGGAGAGCAGACGCTCCCCGCCGGCGTTTTCCGTATTTACAGAAAATACAACACGCTGCTCAGCAGATTTGCCAGGAAATGGGCCAGGAAGCTGCACCAGGCGTTGTCCGTCCTCCTGAATATGAGCCCGTAGATCACCGAGTCTATAAAGACGAACAGCAGGTCGTACAATACCACGCCCGCGCTCCCGGTAGTGAAATGCCCCAGGGCGAACAGAGCCGACGTGAAGATCAGAGACGGCGCGAAGGGCATGAGCTTCGACGTCTGCTTTTGGAAAAACGCCCGCCAGGCGATCTCCTCCCCCAGCGCAAAAACGGCCAGCTCCAAAAGCAGCTTTGGCAGATCGGCGACGGCCAAAAAGTCCGTTCTCGCCCGCAGGTGTTCGACATATTCCGGCATCCAGAGCTTCCCGGCCCCATAGCTGACCACGGTCATCACCAGCAGCAGCGCGAACAGCAGGAGCACCTTTTTGTCCCTCAGCTGCCCGATAAATTTTTTGGTATCCAGCCCCTCGGTCTTGGTCCCGTTCGTCCCACGGGTGGCAAAATAGGCCGCCAGACCCACAAATACGGACAGGCCCGCCAGCTTCAGCGGCTCTCCGTTCATCCGCAGGCCAAGCAGGTTCGTGAACGACAGCGCTGTCATGATCCCGGCCAGGATCACGACCGCCTTCTTTGCTCCGGTCAGGTTTTTCATACGTTGTCTTCCTCCCGTATCGCCAGGATCGCGCCCTTGTACACCCGCTTCAAATGGGCGGCCGCCAGGGCCTCGTCATAGGCCATGGAATCGTTGGCCAGGATGCTGGCGTATCCGTGCACGAACATGGCGAGCATCACAAAAACGTCCTTCGTCTGCTCCATGCTCAGCTTCATCGCCGCCCGCATGGCCGAGAGGACCGGCGCAAGCTCTTGGGAATCTATCATCTCTGCCAGGCTGTTTTCTTTGGCCAGACCGGACTGAAAAAGAACGCGGAACAAATTGGGCTCTTCCACCGCAAAGCGTATGTAGTTCAGCCCGATCCCAAGCATGACGTTTTCCCGGTCCCGGGGAACGTTCAGCAGATATCCGGTGTGATACTCCCCGGTCTTTTCATAGACGGCCCGTTTCAATTCCCCGATCGTCGAAAAGTGGTACATAACGGGCTGCGTGGAACACTTCATCGCGTCTGAAACGGTCCGCGCGTTGACGCTTTCCACGCCTTTGGCCCTGGCGACTTCAAAGGCCGCGTCGATGACCATCTCTCTCGTGATCTTTGCCCTGGGCGGCACGGCGATCACTTCCCATAAAAATAATCCATGTTATATAATAATGATTATATAACATGGATTATGATTTGTCAACGTCCTTTGGGGCGATCTTTGCGTCAGCCCGCCGGCGTGGGGACCGGCGTCGGCACGGGGGTGACTGCCGGGGCGGGCGTCTCATACAGCGCCAGGAATTCCTCCAGGCACAGCCCGTGACCCATGATGTACTCCGCCGCCTCATGGCCCACATACCGCAGGTGCCAGGGCTCGTACTCGATGCCGGTGATGTCCGTCTTGTCCTTGGGATAGCGGATCACGCAGCCGTACTCGGCGCAGTGCTGCTCCAGCCAGAGCATCAGGCCGCTGCCGCCGATGTAGGGCTCCATGTCCTGGTCCGGCGACTCCAGGATGTCCGCGCACAGGCCGGACTGGTGCTCGCTGCAGCCCGGGTACTGCACCGCCAGAAGGGTGGCCGCGCGGGCCTCCTCCTCGGTCATGCCCTGGGCCGTATAATTATTGATGTGGTTCCAGTATATCGAATACTGCGTGTCGTAATCCCGGTAGCCGGAGCAGAAGTAGATGGGATACCCGGCGTTTCGCGCGTCCGCGAACAGCCGCTCCAGCTCCGGGGCCACACGGCTGTCCACCATCTCGTTGTCCGCCACCACCGTCAGCATCGGCGGGGCGAAGTCCGCCCCCAGGGGGTGGTCAAGGTCCACCAGCCGCAGCTCCCAGCTCGTCACATCCACCGCCGGCAGGGCAGGGGTGGGGATCGGCGTCGGTACGGCCGTGGGCGCCGGCGTCAGGAGGTTGGACTGGGTGACCTGCTCCACGCGCTCCTCCGCGCCCGGGCTGATCATCCGGACCAGCAGCACCAGCACCGTCACCACCAGACCCAGCGCCAGCAGCATCCCCAGCAGCCGGAACGCCACCGGGGTCCTGCGCCGACGGCGGGACCGGCGTTTGGATCTTGTCGCTGGTGCGCTCATCTCTCTCCCTCCCGAAAAGCTCCGAACTCGGGCATATTTTACCACCGGGCCGGGGCGGCGTCAAATAAAACTGCCGCGCTCATAATGAGCACGGCAGTAAATGGGGTTTCGTCTTATTCCGCAGCGTTGAGCTTCTTCGCCATGGCGGATTTTTTGTGGGCCGCGTTGTTCTTGTGGATCAGACCCTTGGCAGCCGCCTTGTCAACGGACTTCACGGCAGCTTTATAGGTTTCCGCAGCCGCTTTTCCGTCACCGGCCGC
>CANPXZ010000159.1 GCA_947587485.1 uncultured Oscillospiraceae bacterium
TCCTCCGGCTGGTACAGGCCGAACAGCACGCTCATCAGCGTGCTCTTGCCGGCGCCGTTCTCGCCCAGCAGGGCGTGGATCTCACCCTTTTTCAGCTGCAGGGTGATGTTGTCGTTCGCGATGATGCCGGGAAACCTCTTGGTGATGTTCAGCATCTCGATCGCGTATGGTGTCTCCGCCATGTCATCCTCCTTCCCTGTGTCAGTGCCGCGCGCAGCAAGCGCGGCGTGTCAAAAGTTTGTCGGTCCTGTTTTAAAAAAAGCAGACGCGGCAGGGGCCGCGTCTGCTGTTGTTGCAGGGGGTGGAATTACTTGATGTTGCCCTGATAGTCCACGGTCACGGCGGTGACGGCGGGCTCGGTCTCGGTGTCGTTGGAGACGGTCACGTCGCCGTTGAACATGGCGGCCACGAGGGCGTTGTAGTCCTCCTCGGTGAAGCCGTCAGCCCACTGGGTGGAGCCCAGCTGGACGTAGTTCTCAGCGGGGGTCTCGGAGACCAGGCCCAGGGTGTCGATCTTGCCGCCCTCGAAGGTGCCGTCGGCCACGGAGGTCAGCATGGTGTTGACGGTGGCGGCCAGACCCTTCATGGCGGAGGTAACGGTCATGCCCTGGCCGTAATCGCCGTCGATGATGCCGACCTGGTCAACGTCCACGCCGATGACCTTGCCCTCGACCTTGGCGGCCGCCTCGGCAACGGAGGTGTACACGCCGCCGCCGCAGGCGAAGACGATCTCGGTGCCGCCGTTGTACCAGGTGTCCATGGCAGCGGTGATGTCCGCGTCGCCGAAGAACTGGTTGGCGTAGGCGTAGTTGATCTCCACGCCCTCGGCGCCCAGCTCGGCAGCGGCGGCGTCAGCGCCCTGCACGAAGCCGTAGCCATAGCGGATGACGGCGGGAACAGCCATGCCGCCGCAGAAGCCCAGCTTGGTGTAGCCCAGCTTCACAGCCGCGTAGCCGGCCATGTAGCCGCACAGCTCTTCCTGGTAAGTAGCGCAGTACAGGTTCGCGGGGACCTCGAAGTCCTCGCCCAGGTCTCCGGCGCCCACGTCCAGAGCGATGAAGGTGATGTCGTCATAATCGCCGGTGCCGGCCGTCTCCTTGATGGCGTTGGCAAAGGCGTAGCCGGGCATCACGATGACGTTGAAGCCGTCGTCGATGGCCTGCTCGATGGAGGACACGCGGTCCGCATCGGAGTCGGACGCGGGCTTGTAGTACTGGAAGTCCACGCCGTTGGCGTCGGCATAGGCCTTGCAGGCCTCATAGGTGGTCTGGTTGAAGGACTGGTCGGTGATGTCGCCGTAGTCGGTGATCATGGCGACGGCCATGCCGCCGTCCGCGAAAGCGGTGGCGCCAAGAGCCAGGACCATAGTCAGAGCCAGGACAAGCGCAAGGATCTTTTTCATGGGGTTCCTCCTTAAAAAATAAATAAAAATTTTCGCTGTGTTGTACATTTGTTCACGTACGTCATTATTATAACATGTCCGCCCGCCCCGCGCAACGGATAACCTATAAAAAATCGGCTACGAGAAATCACAAAATAGTTGCAAATTTCCCTTTTTCCGGCAGGCCATCTTCCGCCTTGCGCGGACTGTCGATTTATGATAATATAAAGTTTAACAAGCAAGAATAAAGGGGGACCGCCCATGGGAAAGATCCTCACCATCGGCATCGCCGGAGGCACCGGCAGCGGCAAGACCACCATCACCCGCCGCCTCCAGCGGCAGTTCGAGAATCGGGTCACCACCCTTTACCACGACAACTACTACTTCGCCCACGACGGCCTGACCATGGAGGAGCGGGCAAAGCTCAATTACGACGAGCCCGCCGCCTTCGAGACAGAGCTTTTGGTGCAGCACCTGGCGGCTCTGCGCCGGGGCGAGGCGGTGGAGGGGCCGGTGTACGACTACACCGTCCACAACCGCTCCGCCCAGACCCAGCGGCTGGAGCCCTCGCCGGTCATATTGGTGGAGGGCATCCTGATCCTGGCGGACGAGCAGCTTTGCCGGAGCCTGGACATCAAGGTATTCGTGGACGCGGACGCGGACGTGCGCATCCTGCGGCGAATCGTCCGGGACGTACGGGACCGGGGCAGGAGCCTGGAGAGCGTGGTCAACCAGTACCTGACCACCGTCAAGCCCATGCACGAGCTGTACGTGGAGCCCTCCCGCCGGCGGGCGGACATCATCATCCCCGAGGGCGGACACAACGACGTGGCCGTGGAGCTGCTGATCCGGCGGGTCCAGGCCCACCTGCAGGAGGAACAAAATGGCTAAGCTATACTTCAAATACGGCGCCATGGGCTCTTCCAAGTCCGCCCAGGCCCTGATCGCCAAGTTCAACTATGAGGAACAGGGCATGCGCTGCTGGCTCATCAAGCCCGCCACGGACACCCGGGACGGGGCGGACATCGTCCGCTCCCGGATCGGCCTGGAGGCCAATGCCGACGTGATCTCCCCCCTGGACAACATCGGGGACCTGTATCAGTCCGCCGGCTGGTGCGACGTGATCATCGCCGACGAGGCCCAGTTTTTCACCCCCGCCCAGATCGACCAGCTCCGGGCCATCGTGGACGAGGCGGACGTGCCGGTGATGTGCTTCGGGCTGCGGACGGACTTCCTCACCCGCCTGTTCCCCGGGGCCCGGCGGCTCATGGAGGTGGCCGACTCCATCACGGAGATCAAGACCATCTGCACCTGCGGCCGGAAGGCCGTGGTGAACGCCCGGCTGGACGAGAACGGCAACGTGGTCACCCAGGGCCAGCAGGTCCTGCTGGGAGGCAACGACACCTATACCGCCATGTGCCACCGCTGCTGGAAAAAGAAGATCCGGGAGCAGGAACAGGCCGCCAACGGCTGAAGCAAGCTCATACGGTCAGCGCCCGCGGACAGCCGTCCGCGGGCGCCGGTTTATTTTTCCTCCTCCGGCGGCGTCATGCCAACGATAGCCCGCACCTGCTCCGGGGGGAGCTTGACCGCCGCCCGGTCGTAGGTGACGAAGCCGTTGAGCTCGTCCTCCACGTCGGTGAGCTGGGTGTAGATGGCCGCCGCCAGGCCCGCCGTCCGGGCCGGGGCGATCTGCTCCGCGTAGAGCCTTCGCAGCTTCTCCAAAAGCTCCTCCGGCGTATCGCAGCGATCGTAGCCGAAATCCCTGTCGTTGAACGTATGGCCCGGGACGCGCAGGTTGCACCCGCCGAACTCCGTCAGCAGCACCGCCCGGCCCTTCCTGTCCGGCGTATACCGGTAGGGGCGGAAATACACGTGCAGGCTCCGGACCTGGCCGCCGCCCTGGTCGTGCCAGCCGCTGGCGTGGTCCACGGTCCGGGTGGGGTCCAGAGCCGCGATACGCTCCCGGACCTTTGCCGCGTCGAACTGGCCCCAGCCCTCGTTGAAGGGCGTCCACAGGGCGATGCAGGGGCAGTTGTACAAAGCGCCTATCATCTCGTCCAGCTCCCGCAGGAACTGCTCCCGGCCGGCGGCGTCGGCCCGGCCGAACCGGGCGTATCTTCTGTCGTTCCCCTTGCCGCCCAGGCGAACCACCGGCCCCTTGACCACCAGGGGGTCGTATTTGCCGCCGCCGTTGGGCATGTCCTGCCACACCAGCATCCCCAGTCTGTCGCAGTGATAATACCACCGCAGCGGCTCCACCTTCACGTGCTTGCGGAGGGTGTTGAAGCCCAGGCTCTTGGCCAGGGAGATGTCGTCGATCATGGCCTGGTCCGAGGGCCAGGTGTACAGGCCCTGGGGGTTGTAGCCCTGGTCCAGGACCCCGTTGTGGAAATAGGGCGTCCCGTTCAGGCACAGCCGCCCCTTCTCCACGGAGAATTTCCGCATGGCGAAATAGCTCTCCACCCGGTCGTCCCCCAGGGTCACGGAGAAGTCGTAGAGCACGGGGTGCTCCGGGCTCCAGGGCTCGAAATCGGGCACCGGCACCGTGGCCGGACAGGGATAGTCTCCTCCCCGGAAGTGGACCACCGCCCCGGCCGGGTCCGCCTCCACGCGCACCGCCGCGCCGTCATAGTCCGGGGTGACGCGAAGGCTTTTTATATACGTCTCCGGCGCCGCCTCGGCCCAGACGCTCTGCCAGATCCCGCTCTGGGGGGTGTACCAGATGCCGCCCCGGGCGGTCTTCTGCTTGCCCCGGGCAAGAGGGACCCGGTCCGTCTCGTCCCGGACCAGGACCAGGATCTCCGCCTCGCGGTCATCGTCCAGCGCGCCGGTGATATCAAAGGAAAATGGCGTATAGCCCCCCACATGGGACCCGGCTTCGACCCCGTTGACCCAGACCCGGGCCCGCTGATCCACCGCGCCGAAGTGCAGCAGCACCCGGCCGGGGGCGTCGGAGAAGTCCGCATGCCGGCGGTACCACAGCCGGTCGTCCGGCCCCACCTGCCGGCCCACGCCGGAGGCGGGCGCCTCCGGGGAAAAGGGGACTTTTATGGTCCCGTCCCAGGCGGACGGGCGCTCGTCGGTATTCGTAATGGCGTAATCCCAGGGGCCGTCCAGGTCCCACCACTGGTCCCGGACCATCTGGGGGCGGGGGTATGCTCCGTTCATCCGGCTTCCTCCCTGCGGTAAATCTGGGTGAAGTTTATGCCTATATTTTCAGGCTCGTTCATATTATAATACATCCTGAACGGCCGCTGCAAGACATCCGGGCCCGCAGCGGAATTTTTTGCGGGTTTTCGCCGGATTTTAGCGGATTCTGTTGTAGACAGCAGGGATTTATTGTGGTATTATATCAAAGTATAAAATCATACGCAGAGGTGATGCTCATGCTCTTTAAGTCCCATGGCGGCGTCCATCCGAACGACAAGAAGGCGCCCGCCAACGAAGCGGAGATTACCACCATCCCCCAGCCCCCGCAGGTGGTCATCCCCATGTCCCAGCACATCGGCGCGCCCTGCACGCCGCTGGTGGCTGTGGGCGACGAGGTGAAGCTGGGCCAGAAGATCGGCGAGGCGAAAGCCCCCGTCTCCGCGCC
>CANPXZ010000160.1 GCA_947587485.1 uncultured Oscillospiraceae bacterium
CTGGTGCTGGTGCTGGTGCCCGGCATCGGCGAGAAGGCCAACAACGCCCGCCGGTGGATCAACCTGGGCTTCACCACCTTCCAGCCCTCGGAGATCGCCAAGATCGGCGTCATCATGTTCTTTTCCGTGCTCATCTGCAAGTACAAGGAAAAGATGCGCACCTTCCGCTACGGCATCATCCCCTTCGTGATCGTGTTGGGCATCATCTGCTTTTTGCTGGTGCTGGAGCCCCACATGTCCGCCATCATCATCATCCTGGCCATCGGCATGGTGATGCTGTTTCTGGGGGGACTGCCCCTGTACTGGTTCATCGGCGGGGCCTTGGGGGCGGGGACGCTGCTTGGCGTCGGCTACGCCCTGTTCCCTTACGTGCGGGACCGGTTCACCGCCTGGCTCAACCCCTTCGCGGACGCCTCCGACGCGGGCTATCAGATCGTGCAGAGCCTGTACTCCATCGGCTCCGGGGGCCTGCTGGGCTTAGGGCTCGGCAACTCCCGGCAGAAGTATCTGTACCTGCCCGAAGAGCACAACGACTTCATCTTCTCCGTGATCTGCGAGGAGCTGGGCTTCATCGGCGCCATGCTGATCCTGACGCTGTTCGCGCTGCTGATCATCCGGGGCTACTGGCTGAGCATGCACGCCCGGGACCGGTACAGCGCCCTGGTGGGGGCGGGCATCACCACCCACCTGGCCATGCAGGTGATCCTGAACGTGGCCGTGTGCACCAACTCCATTCCCTGCACGGGCATCTCCTTGCCGCTGTTCAGCTACGGAGGCACGGCGCTGCTGCTGCAAATGGCGGAGCTGGGCATCATCCTGTCCATATCGCGGGACATTCCGGAGAAACGATAGTATGAGAGTGCTTTTTACATGCGGCGGCACCGCCGGCCATATCAACCCGGCCCTGGGCGTGGCGGGGCGTATCAAAGAGCTCGTCCCGGACGCGGAGTTTCTGTTCGTGGGCGCGGAGGGACATATGGAGACGGAGCTGGTGCCCAGAGAGGGGTACGCGCTGAAGACCGTGCGGATCTCCGGGTTCCAGCGCAGCCTGGCGCCGAAGATGATCGCGGCCAATGTCCGCGCCGTGGGACGGGTCGTGTCCAGCCAGCGCCTGGCCCGGCGGTACATAGACGAGTTCAGGCCGGACGTGGCCGTGGGCACCGGCGGGTATGTATGCTATCCGGTGCTGCATACCGCAGCCCGCATGGGCATCCCCACGGCGGCGCATGAGTCCAACGCCGTGCCGGGCCTGACCACGAAGCTGCTGGAAAAGACCGTGGACCAGATCATGGTGGGCCTGGCAGAAAGCCGGGCTTTCTATAAGCAGCCGGACAAGGTGAAGGTCACCGGCACGCCGGTGCGGGTGGATTTCCGGGATCTGGACAAGGCCAGGGCCCGGCGGGAGCTGGGCCTGGACCCGGACCAGCCGCTGGTGCTGGCGGTGTTCGGCTCTCTGGGCGCGGACTATATGAACAATGCCATGCAGGGCTTCATCCGCCGGATGGACGGCGGCTTCCGCCTGATCTACGCCACCGGCAAGCGGTACTATGAGGGCGTGCGGCAGGCGCTGGACGCCGGGGGGCTCCGAGACCCCGCCATCGACGTGCGGGAGTATATCTACGACATGCCCAAGGTCATGACGGCGGCGGATGTGATCATCTGCCGCAGCGGGGCCTCCACCATCAGCGAGCTGACCTACCTGGGCAAGCCCGCCGTGATGGTCCCAAGCCCCAACGTGGTCAACCACCACCAGGAGAAGAATGCCCGGGTGCTGGAAAAGGCCGGGGCGGTGAAGATGCTCCTGGAGGGGCAGTTCGACGGCGACAAGCTCTATGACACCGTGACGGGCCTTCTGCGGGACAAGGCTGCCCTGGAGCGGATGCATCAGGCGTCGAAGGCCATGGGCGTCACCGACGCCACCGACCGGATCGCCTCCATCGTGCTGGGACTTGCACAAAAGGGAAAAGCGGAGTAAAATCAATAGACAAAACCGCGTCCTCCTGCATAGTATGTTTTGATATTTGATCGAGGCATACTGGCCGGAGGGCGGATCATGAGCATTTGGCGGGTACAGGGCGGATATCCCCTGGACGGGAGCGTGACCATCCAGGGAGCCAAAAACGCGGTGCTGCCGGTTCTGGCGGCGGCGATCCTGGCGGGCAGCGAGGTCGAGCTGACCAACGTGCCCAGACTGCGGGACGTGGAGGCGTCGCTGGACATCCTGCGGCACCTGGGCTGTGAGGCCGGCCGGCAGGACGACGTGGTGAACGTGGACTCCCGGGGCCTCTCCGGGTGCCGCATTCCCCGGGAGCTGACAGGGCAGATGCGCTCGTCGGTGATCTTTCTGGGGGCCATCCTGGCCCGCTGCGGCCAGGCGCGCATCGCCATGCCCGGCGGCTGCGAACTGGGGCCCAGGCCGGTGGACCTGCACCTGGCGGCCATGAAGGCCCTGGGCGCGGAGGTGTCCCTGGAGGACGGGGAGATCGTCTGCCGGGCCGATGGGCTCACCGGCGGGCATATCGAGCTTGCCCTGCCCAGCGTGGGCGCCTCGGAAAACGCCATGATCGCCGCCTGCGGCGCCAAGGGGACCACCGTCATCACCGGCGCTGCCCGAGAGCCGGAGATCGTGGAGCTGCAAGGCTTCCTCAGAGCTCTGGGGGCGGATGTGGACGGCGCGGGCACGGACGAGGTCACCGTGCGGGGCTTTTCGCCCGTGCCGAACGTGGGCTGGCGGGTCATGCCGGACCGGATCGCGGCGGCCACGGTGCTGTGCGCCTGCGCCTGCGCCGGAGGAACGGCGGAGCTGCGGGGCGTCGAGGCGGACCATGTGGCCGGCGTCACCGAGGTGCTGCGGGCCATGGGGGCGGACGTGCAGGCAGTCTCTCACCGGCTGCGCATCCGGCGCCAAGGCCGTCTCCGGGGCGGCCAGACCGTTGTCACCAGACCCTATCCGGGCTTTCCCACCGACGTGCAGCCGCTGATGATGGCGGCCAGCCTGAAGGCGGACGGCGTGACAGTCTTCGAGGAGAACATATTTGCCGGACGCTACCGGCAGGCCGGGCAGATGGCCCGTCTGGGCGCTAAGATCGAGATATCCGGCCGCCGGGCCGCCGTCACGGGCGTGGAGCGCCTGCATGGCGCGCAGGTCCTGGCGGAGGATCTGCGGGGCGGCGCGTCCCTGATCATCGCCGGGCTCGGCGCGGAGGGGGAGACTCTCGTGACGGACCCGGGCCACGTGATCCGGGGCTATGAGGACCTGGATAAGGTGCTGAACAGCCTGGGCGCGAGGATAGACTTTACAAAATGAGGTAGATAAAAAGTGGCAAGACGTGACCGCTACGGCGCGGCGAGAAAAAAGAAGAGCAGGAGCGCGTTTTTCGCACCGCTGTCATTTTTGCTGGTGTGCGTGGCCGTGGTGTTCGGCATGGGCGTGTTTTTCCGGGTCCAGACCATCGAGGTGGAGGGCGTGGAGGGCTATACGCCCGAGGAGATCATCGAGGCCTCCGGCATCGATATCGGAGACAACCTGTTCTTCATCAACCGGGCCGCCGCCTCCACGCGCATCTATTCCCGGCTGCCAAGGGTGGAGGTGGCCAACGTGGAGCCCCACCTGCCCAACAAGCTC
This sequence comes from uncultured Oscillospiraceae bacterium, assembly GCA_947587485.1. Lineage (GTDB taxonomy): Bacteria > Bacillota > Clostridia > Oscillospirales > Oscillospiraceae > CAJOIG01. The sequence goes on from CANPXZ010000160.1 coordinate 3,626, forward strand.
ACCATCCATGTGAAGGAGAGCTACGCGCTGGCCTACGTGGAGTGGCAGGGCACGTTCTGGATCGTCACCGGCAACTGCAAGCTGCTCCAGTCCGCCACACCAGACGAGCTGGGCGGCCTGATCCAGGTGCTGAACATCAGCCCGGAGTCCCCGGAGGCCGGCAAGGCCATGACCGTGGCGGAGGAGGACAACCTGAAGCTGGCCTACCTGCAGAGCCTGCTCAGCGCCATCGAGGAGCTGGACATGGTCCAGGACGTGGCCCAGCTGGATATGTCCAACCCGGCCAACCCCACCTTCCAGTATAAGGGCCGGTTCACCGTCCGCATGGGCTCCAACGACAACACCGACTATAAGCTGCGCATGCTCCTCAGCGGCGTTCCCCAGCTGGACCCCAATGAGATCGGCACGATAAATCTGTCGGATGGCGTCACCGTCCGCTTCACGCCCAGTTAAAAACCGGTGAAACCGGAAAAATTTTCTTCCGTTTGACATAATATTTTGAAATAAACTATTGACCTCCGCAGGAAATCGTAATAAAATGTAATATATGTAATTTGGGCGGGGCGCACTGTGCCTGATCCAGTGCTCCCACATCGGAATACACGGGAGGCAAACAAAGATGGCAGTACATTCGGTTGAGACCGGTCCTGAGAATGTTGTGACCCTGAAGGTCGTCGGCATCGGCGGCGCCGGCGGCAATGTCGTGAACAGAATGGTCAGCTCCGGGACCAGCGGCGTGGAATTCATTGCCGTCAATACGGACAAGCAGGCCCTTTCCATGTCCACGGCGGACACCAAGATCCAGATCGGCGAGAAGCTGACCCACGGTCAGGGCGCCGGCAGCGATCCCAGCGTGGGCGAGAAGGCTGCAGAGGAGAGCCGCAACGAGGTGGCCAAGGCCCTGGAGGGCACGGACATGGTGTTCATCACCGCCGGTATGGGCGGCGGCACCGGCACCGGCGCGGGCCCCGTGGTGGCGGATATCGCCCGGGAGGCCGGCGTGCTGACGGTGGGCGTGGTCACCAAGCCCTTCGGCTTCGAGGGCAAGAAGCGCATGACCCAGGCCATGAACGGCATCGACGCCCTGCTGGGGAAGGTGGACAGCCTGCTGGTCATCCCCAACGACCGGCTCAAATATGCCACCGACCAGAAGGTCACCTTTGCCAACGCCTTCGAGATCGCCGACGAGGTCCTGCACGAGGCCGTCACCAGCATCTCCGGCCTTATCAAGAACACCGGGTTCATCAACCTGGACTTCGCGGACGTGTGCACCATCATGCGG
>CANPXZ010000161.1 GCA_947587485.1 uncultured Oscillospiraceae bacterium
CTCATCGACAACGCCGACCTCGTCATCCTGTGCGGCGGCCATGTGCCCACACAAAACGCCTTTTTCCGGGCCATCGGTCTGCGGGAGCTGCTGGCCGGATTCGGCGGCGTGGTGCTGGGCATCAGCGCCGGGAGCATGAACAGCGCCTCGGTGGTCTACGCCCACCCGGAGCTGGAGGGCGAGGCCGTGGACCCGGACTATGAGCGGTTCCTGCCCGGTCTGGGCCTGACGGACAGCAGCATCCTCCCCCACTTCAATGAGATCGCGGGCGATACATTGGACGGCCTGGACCTTTTTGACGACATCGCCATCCCGGACAGCGTTGGCCGGACCTTCTACGTCCTGCCGGACGGCAGCTATATCCTGTCCCGGGACGGCAAGGAGGAGCTTCGCGGCGAGGCATGGATCATCCGGGACGGCGAGATGGAGAAAGTGAGCGAGGACGGGGACGTTTTGCCGCTGAACTGAGTTGTATTTCAACGGCTGCTAAGCCTCCCTCTGACGAGGGAGGTGGCTCGGCCGTTAGGCCAAGACGGAGGGAGAGATTCTCTCCCCCAGTCACGGCTACGCCGTGCCAGCCCCTCGTCAGAGGGGGCCGACAATATGAGAGGACCGGGTGCGCGTTTTACACCCGGTCCTCATTTTGATTCACTTCATCTTACATTCCATGAAATAGCAGGTCCCCGCCGGGACGGTCAGCTCCACACTGTTCTCATCCAATGGCCGCCAGTCCAGCTTCTCTCCCATCACGTCGGCGTCCGCCAGGCCAGCCGCGCCCACGGCTCCCAGGGGCAGGCGGATACGCACAGGCTCTTCATCGGAGGACACCACCGCCGCGAACGCCTCGTCCTGGGTGAAGCGCGCCACCGCCGCCGTGTATCCCTCCGCGTACAGGAACTTCACGCCGCCCCGGGACAGGGCCGGATGGTCCGCCTTCAGGTGGGCCATGGCGTGATAGAGCCGGTATGGTTCGCCGCTCTGAAAATCCTTGTCCCAGGGCATGGGATAGCGGCAGCCCTCGTTGGAGCCCAGAACGCCGTCGATGGCGGCCTCGTCGCCGTAATAGATGCTGGCGGCGCCGGGCAGGATGAACTGGAAGTAGACCGCGCCCCGCCAGGCCATGGGAGAGATGGCCGGGTCATTGTGTAGGCGGCTGGCGTCGTGGCTGTCGAAGAGGTTGAACTGGTTCTCCCACAGCGCCCAGGGCAGCTTGGCGTAGTGCTGGATCACCCGGGCCCGCAGGTCCGCCGCCGTCATCTTGTAGGGCACGGACCGCAGCCGGGGGTCCCGGCTCATGAACAGGTCCGGCTGGCCGAAGAACTGCCGGATGGGACGGCCGCAGGCGTAGTAGTTCATAGGCGAATCCCACTCGTCCCCCTGCAGATACCCGGCGCAGTCCCCCCAATCCTCCGCCAATATGTACGCCTGGGGATTCTCCGCCCGGATGCTTTGCCGGATCTCCGGCCAGAGCTCGTGGGCCAGCTGCACATCGTCGTTGCGGGCGAAGGTGTCCGCCACGTCGAAGCGCCAGCCGTCGATGCTGTAGGGCGGCTTCAGCCACTTTTTCAGCACCGAATCCTCAGCCCGGTAGATCACGTCCCGCAGCGCCTGGGAGGTATAGTTCAGAGTGGGCAGATTGGCGTTTCCAGCCCAGCCGTGGTAGGCGCTGCCCTTGCCGAAGAAGTAATACCCCCGCTCCGGGGCGTCCGGGTCATGATACGCGCCCTCGCTCGTCGGGAAGAACATCCCGTCCCGGTTGAACCAGCGGTGGTTGGCCCCGGTGTGGTTGATGGAGATGTCCAGGATGAGCTTCATGCCGTTTGCGTGCAGCGCCGCGCTCAGGTCCGCCAGGGCCTGGTCCCCGCCGAAGTGGGGGTCCACATGGAAGTAGTCCACGCAGTCGTACTTGTGCACCGACGGGGCCCGGAAGATGGGGTTCAGGTATAGCGCCGTGACGCCAAGCTCCTTGAGATAGGGTATCTTCTGCCGGACGCCCTGCAGGTCCCCGCCGTAAAAGTCCAGGCAGAAGCCCCGCTGATAGGTCAGCGGCGTGTCGTTCCAGTGCTCCATATGGATGGCCGGGTGGCCGTCCTGGGCATATTCGCCGGGACGCACGTCGTTGTCCGGGTCCCCGTTGCAGAACCGCTCCGGGAAGATCTGGTAAAATACCGCCTCCTTCACCCACGCCGGCTGCACGTAGTCCGTCAGCAGCACGAAGTCATAGGTGTGGTCCGGCAGATACGTGCCGATCCCCCGCTGGGTGTAGTAGTAGATCGTGCCGTCCGTGACCAGGTAGAACTGGTACTGCATCCGCCGCTCGGTGACGGGCATTTTCGCCTCGTACCAGGTAAGGCCCCGCTCCGTTTTGACCGGCTTGGCGTCGACCACGTTCTCCAGCCCGTTTCGCAGATACCGCAGCAGCACGTGCTTTACCGGGGCGTTCTCATACATCCGCAGGCGGATGCGCACCGTCTGCCCCGCCCTGGGAGACGGGTCGCTGACGAACATCGCCGTCCCGTCGCTGTATACGCTCTCCAGCCAGTTGTCCATGGGGACACGCTCCTTTTCCAGAGGATTCCAGATAAGTATAACAAACCGTCCCCGGCTTTACAAGCACAAGAATTTCTCCCCGGGGGCCTTCTCAAAAACGGTCAACGGATATATGATGCCTTTGACCGGCCGGTCAACGGAGGTGCGCCATGAATGAAAAGTTCTTTTCCCTGCCGGAGCAAAAGCGGCAGGCCATCGTCAACGCGGGCTACCGGGTGTTCTCCCGGAACACCTATAAAAACAGCCCCATGAGCGAGATCGCGGCGGAGGCCGGGATCAGCAAATCCCTGCTGTTCCACTACTTTCGGAACAAAAAGGAGCTGTACCTGTATCTGTGGGACGAGTGCGCAAAAATGACCATCCAGGTCCTGACGGAGTACGGCTGCTACGGCCAGGAGGAGCTGTTCGTGAGCATGGAGCGGGGCATGCGGGCCAAGATGGCGCTCATCCGCCAGTACCCCGACATGGCCAGATTCACCATCCGGGCGTTCTATGAGAAGGACCCGGAGATCTGCGCCGCCATCCAGGAGAGCTATCACCGCTATTTCAACCTCAAAGCGGACCAGACCCGCCTGAACCTGGACCCGGAGCAGTTCGTCCCCGGCCTGGACATCCCCATGATGTACCGGGAGATGTACTGGGCGTCGGAGGGGTATCTGTGGGAGATGGTCCAGCGGGGCGACGTGGATATGGCGCGGATGGAAAAGGATTTTACCAGGCTCATAGCCTTTTGGAAGAGCCTGTATCTGCGAAAGGAGTGAGCGTATGGACGCCATACATACGGAGGGGCTCACCAAGTATTACGGCAAAACCAGGGGCATCGAAAACGTCTGTCTGGCCGTCGGGCGGGGCGACTTCTTCGGCTTCATCGGGCCCAACGGCGCGGGCAAGTCCACACTCCTTCGCACCCTTCTGGGCCTGGTCCGGCCCAGCGCCGGCCGGGCGCGGATACTCGGCCTGGACGCGGGCCGGGACCGGGTCAAAATTCTTGAGCGGGTGGGCTATCTCCCCTCGGAGGCGGCGTTCTGGCCCGGCATGCGGGTGCGGGACGTGCTGCGGCTGGGCGCGGACCTGAGAAAGCGGGACTGCGGTCGGGAGGCGGAGCGGCTGTGCCAGCGGCTGCGGCTGGACCCCGGCCGGAAGGTGGAGACGCTCTCCCTGGGCAACCGGAAAAAGACCGCCATCGTCTGCGCGCTGCAGCACGAGCCGGAGCTGCTGCTCCTGGACGAGCCCACCAGCGGCCTGGACCCGCTGATGCAGCGGGAGTTTTTCGATATACTCAGGGAGCGGAACGCTCAGGGCGCGACCGTATTTCTGTCCAGCCATATCCTCTCCGAGGTCCAGCGAAACTGCGCCCGCGCCGCCGTTATCCGGGAGGGGTCCGTCATCGCCTGCGGCAGCGTGCAGGAGCTCTCCCGCGCCGGGTCCCGGCGCGTCAGCGTCCGGGGCCGCGTGGAGCTTGAGGGCCTGGCCGGCGTCCGGGACGCGCACATTACGCCGGAGGGCGTCGACTTTCTGTACGGCGGGGATATGGGGGAACTGCTCTCGGTCCTGGCAAAGGGCGGCGTCCGGGAGCTGACCGTATCCGAGCCGGAACTGGAAGAGGCGTTTCTGCATTATTACGAGGAAGGAGGCGGAGAACATGACCATATTCCGGCATGAACTGCGGCAGGGCCGGACCGCTTTTGTCATATGGACAGCCGCCGTTGCTTCCCTGCTGGCGGTCTGCGTGGGTCTGTACCCGGAGATGAAAAGTCAAATGGGCTCGGCGGGCAGCCTGTTCGCGTCCATGGGCCGCTTCACCGCCGCCTTCGGGATGGACCGGCTGAACTTCGGGACCCTGACCGGTTTTTACGCCGTCGAGTGCGGCAGCGTCCTGGGGCTGGGCGGCGCGTTTTTCGCCTCTCTGCTGGGCGTCTCGGCCCTGGCGAAGGAGGAGCGGGATCACACGGCGGAATTCCTGCTGACCCACCCCCTGTCCAGAGCGCGGATCGTCACGGAAAAGCTGGCGGCGGTGCTGGCGCAGATCACCGCCATGAATATCATCATCCTCGGCCTCGCCCTGCTGGCGATCCGTCTGACCGGCGAGCATATCCCCTGGCGGGAGCTGCTTCTTCTGCACGGGGCGTATTATCTGCTCCAGCTGGAGCTGGCGGGCATCTGCTTTGGCGTCTCCGCGTTCCTCCGCCGGGGCGGCGCGGGGCTCGGCATGGGATTGGCCGCCGTGACGTACTTTTTGAATCTGATCGCCAACATGACGGATAAGGCCCGGTTTTTGAAATACGTCACCCCCTTCGCCTACTGC
>CANPXZ010000162.1 GCA_947587485.1 uncultured Oscillospiraceae bacterium
TTGGCGTAGACGAGGCTGACCTGCTCCGCCGCCGGGGCGGTCAGAAGCACCCGGCCCGCCGCGTCCAGTATCTTCAGTTTGATGGGTTCCTGTGGCATAGTCGTCCCTCCCGTATATTTTCAGCTCACCTGGAGCTTCACCCCGCCGGTGAACCAGATCCGCGTCCTGTAGATCGTCTCCGGCCAGGCCGCCCGCAGCCGCTCGTCCCGGACGGGGACCGCCTCCCATGTAATGCGCTCCGCGCCGGTCACGACGGCCTGGCCCAGCGTCCCGAAGCGGATAATATCCCCCTCCGTCTCCGGCTTTTCGGCGCTCATGAGGCTGAGGGCCACGGCGCCCGGATAGTCGGTGGCGTCCTCCACCGTAAGGCCAGTGGCGGCGAGGGCCATCCGGCGGCGGTAATAGCCCAGCCCCGGCACAGGCCCATAGGCGGCGGCGATGTCCATGGATATGCCGCCCAGGTTCGGGTCCGCCTCCACCCGCTCCGCCCGGGCGTCCGGGCCGGGCTGCTGCTGGTATCGCCCGCCCGCCGGGTCGAACTCCGGCAGGTTGTGCCAGCTGGACTGCATGGTCCATATCTCATAGCGCCGGTTGCTGAAGGTTTTGGCGGTATAGCTCTCCACCCCCACGTCGATGAGCAGGGGCCGGCCGTCCTTATAGAGGATCAGGCTGCCGGTGTCGTTGTGGTTGTGGCTGTCGTCGTTGCAGCCGGCCTTGGCCCCCAGCACATAGGGCCCCCGCCGGACGGAGAGCACCCCGACGCTGGGGTACCATATGTCCGGCACGGCCGGGATGGGCCGGTCCCGGCACGCTTCCGCCTCGGCCAGCATCTCCGCCTGGGCGAAGGCGGTCTGGATGCGCTCATAGAGGCTGATGTCCCCGGAGTTGTCCGCAGAGCTTCCCTGGGCCGCCTCCGCCATATCCAGGGCCGCCAGGGTCCGCAAAGGCTCGCTGCCCACCCGTTTGGCAAACAGGTACTCCCTTGCGCCCCGCCGCCCCGCCAGGGGGCTGCAGTCGGCGAAGTTGAGGTAGTACGGCCCCGCCACGTGCATATGCACGATGTACTCCGCCATATTGCGCAGCTTGCTCTCCCGCCACAAGCCCTCCAGCGCCCCCGGCGCCATTTGGCACAGCAGCTCCAGGGCGTTATAGAGCGTCAGCGCCGCGTGGCCGTAATACTGGGCTCCCTCGTTGCAGCAGCCGTCCTCGCCGTATTCGGCCAGGAAGCTGTCCAGCCCCGCCGCCGCTTTATGCACATAAGGGGACAGCGCCCGGGCCGGCAGCAGCGCCGCTGCGGCCAGCAGTACGTTTTGGGTGCACCATGGCGTCCAGTTGCACACGGGCCTGTCCTTGGGGTCGTCCGTGTCCGCCATCCACCAGAAGTGGTCGTGCAGATAGGGCCCCAGCACCCGGCGGCGGACCTGGCCGCTCACCTGACCGGCCAGGCCGGGGGCATAAGCGTCCAGCGCGGGACCCAACAGCATGTGCGTCAGGGCCAGGGTGGCCCCCGTCTCCGCCGCGAACAGATCCACCACCGGCCTTTTGGGGTCCGGCAGAGGCAGGGCGGGCGTATCTCTTATATAGACATTGTGGGCGGGCAGCTGCCAGGCGCTCTCCTCACAGATGGCCCAGCAATAGTCCGCGATGGCGGGGATATACCGCCCCTGGCCGGAGACGCACTCCGCCATGACAAGGTCGCACAGGGTCCGCCGCCGGGCAAAGTAGGGCGTCTCGTACCCGGTCCTGTCGCCCCGCTCCGTATAGGCAAGCCACAGCCCCAGCGGCAGCGCGGGCGGCCTTTTCGCCCGGCGCAGCGCCTCGTCCCCCGCCGCCAGCAGACGCCCGGCGTCGGGGAGATTTTTCCACGCCCCGCTCCCCGCAGGCGGGGCCAGGCGGGGCTTTCGGGGCGTCCAGACGCTTTTTTCCAGCAGTTCACGCACCATCGGTCCAATCCCTCAGCTTCTTCATATACTCTCTGGGGCTGACGCCCTCCAGCTTTTTGAACACCTTGCTGAAATAAAAAGCGCTTTCAAAGCCTACCCGCTCGCTGATCTCGTAGATCTTCATATCCGTGGACGCCATCAGATGCTTGGCCGCCTCGATGCGGGCGCTGGTGACGAACTCCACAAAGCTCCGCCCGTTCTGGGAGAACATCTGGCTGAGATAGTTGGGGCTGAAATTGAACGCGGAGGCCACGTCGTTCAGAGACAGGCGCTTGTCCAGGTTCCGGCGGATATACTCCTGGGCCTGGGCCACCAGCCGGGTCCGGCCGTCGGGAGAGCTGGCGGGAAAGTCCCCGCAGAAGCGCACCGGCCGGTCGGCCCCCAACAGAGGCAGGGCGTCCATGGCCACCTGCTGGCTCCGGCCGGCCTGGAGCACGTCCGCCACCGGCGGGCCCACCACCCAATAGAGAGGCGTGCTGAAATACTTATAGAGTATCTCCCCCGTCTTTTCCAGCACGGGCCGCAGTTGCTCCGTCAGCCCCTGCCGGTCCTGTAGGGGGATCAGCACGGAAAAGTGCCGCAGGTCCAGCCCGGTCACCCAGCAGGGCATATACCGGGGCATGGTCTTGGCCGCCATGCCGGTAACGCCGGCGCTCAGGCCGGGGGACCGGTCCGTCTCCTCCTCGGAGCATTGCAGCTCCGCCAGCGCCACGGCGTACCATGGCGCGTCGAACCGCAGGCTCAGCTCCTCCGCCGCCCGGTCAAAGACCTCCCGCTCCGTGAAGAAGCCGGCGTACAGCTGCAGGAAGAACCGCTCCCGGTACATCTCCACGCTCCCCGCCGGAGGCGCGGCGGGCGCCCGCAGGACCATCTCCTTCTCCACGGCCTTCCGGGCCCGCTCCAGGGCCGCCCGCAGACTCTGGGCCGTCAGGTCCATCTTGTTCAGATACTCCACCGCCCCGAAGCGGATGCTGCGCTTCATATAGTCGATCTGCTCGTAGCTGGTGAGGATGATGAACACCGGCAGGGTGGGGTCCCGCTTCCGGCAGGTCTCCGCCAGCTCCAGCCCGTCCATCAGGGGCATCATGATGTCCGTGATCACGATGTCCGGGTGGAGCGCCTCCACGTCCCGCAGGGCGTCCGCCCCGTTGGAGGCCGTGCCCACGATCTCATAGCCCAGGGCGGGCCAGTCTAAAATCCCCTGCATGCCGATCAGGACCAGGGGCTCGTCGTCCGCAAGATAGACCCGTATCATCCTCTCGCCTCCCCCTCCCGGCCGGGCAGCCGGACCGTGACGGTGGTGCCTTCGCCGGGGATGCTGTCGATGGAAAGGCCGTATGCCTCCCCGAAGATATACTGTATCCGCCTGTGTACGTTCCACATGCCCACATGGCGGAACTTGGCGGCGGCCTCCTCCGGGCTGGGCTCGGAAAGGGCCTTTTCCGCCTGCTCCGCCGTCATGCCCACGCCGTCGTCGTGGAGCCTTAGCAGCACGTCCCCGCTCTCCCGCTCCCGGGTCACCGTCAGGCGTATCTCCCCGGCCCGGCCTTTTGGCTCGATGCCGTGGAAGATGGCGTTCTCCACCAGGGGCTGGAGGGTGAACCGGGGGATCAGGCACTCCCGGGCCAGGGCCTCGTCCTCGATGTAGTCCACGTCCAGGGTGATGGTGCCCCCGTAGCGGTACTGCTCGATGGTGAAATAGTCGTTGAGCAGCGCGAATTCCTCGTATAGCGGCACCAGCCGCTCGTTGCCCTTGGACACGCTCTTCAAAAGCCTGGACAGGGCCGTCACCATCTCCTCGATGCCGGGGGCGCGCTGGATGGCCGCCATCCACTTGATGCTGTTGAGGGCGTTGTAGATGAAGTGGGGGTTGATCTGGTTTTGCAGCATGCGGTATTCCATATCCTGCTTCTGCTTCTCGTCCTCGATGCGCTTGTCCATGAGGGCGGTGATGCTCCGGGACACGTGGTTCAGGCCCCGGCCGATATCCCCCAGCTCGTTGTTCCACTCCAGGTCCGGGTCCTCCGTGAAGTCCCCGGCGCTGATACGCTCGATGCGGCGGCGCAGCGCCACCACCGGCTCGGCCACCTGCCTGTGCAGCATCAGCGCCAGCACCACGCCCAGCAGGAATATCACCAGAAGGCTGACCGCCGCTGGCCGCAGCAGCGCGCCGATCATGCCGGCGTACACGGGCCGGGGCATGGTCTGCACCAAATAGAGATCATGCACCCCCACCGGCCGGCTCACCACATAGAGGGCCTGACCGTCCCGTTCCGTTTTGAACAGCTCCGTGTCGGGAGAGAGGGTCTCGTCGGAGCCCATGGCGTACCCCTCCAGGTCCGTCAGGGGCTCCGCCTCGGCCAGCTTCCCGTCCTCCACCGCGTAGAGCGCGCCGCCCATCCGCCAGTAGAGCCGCCCGCCGTCGGTGAGGCTGATGCTGCGCAGCGCGTCGGTGATGAGAGACGGGGACACGCCGATGCAGACCCGGCCGGTGCGCCCGCCCGCGTTGGACAATGTCCGGACCACCGGGACGCTGTCCGGCGCGCGGCTGGCCAGCACCAGCGGGTCGGACACGATGTCCTGCCAGGAGCACGCGTCCTCCCCGAAGCCGGGCAGGTCCGCGCGGGCCCCGGCGTCGCCCAGGGGCACGGAGATCTGGCTGGCGTAGGTGCCAAAGCTCATGTAGCTGCCGTCGGCGCTGAACAGGATGAAGTGCTGCAGGTAGGGCGCGGTCCGCATGGAGTTATACTTGCCCGAGAGGGTGATGTACACGTTCTG
>CANPXZ010000163.1 GCA_947587485.1 uncultured Oscillospiraceae bacterium
TTCATATTTGCTGTCTCGGCTGGCTCTCGCCAGCCTTTTTGTTGTGCCCGTTCCTTTGCTGCACTTTTTCTTCATTTAGGGCTTGACTTTTTATTCGCAGGCTCCGTTTTCGCTTTTCTGCGGCGATGGGCCCGGCGGATAAGAAGCGCTGCGGCGGCGACGCCCGCCCCGATCAGCATGAGCCACTCCCAGCCGTAGGCCAGGGCCAGCAGCAGGCCCTCCATCCCCTCGGCGAAGCCGGCCAGCCCGTCCTTCAGGGCGGAGAGCATCCGGCTGCCGAAGCTTTGGGCGGGCTCGGGCACGTTGCTGAGCCGGGACACCTCCCGCAGGGAGACGTCCACGGTGGCGTAGTCCACCCGGGCGTCGTACCAGCGGAGCTGGCCGCTGAGCCGGTCGATCTGTTCCTCCGTTTCGGACACGGCGCTCTCGATGGTGATGATGTCCTCCATGGACTTGGCCTTGGCCAGCAGCTCCTGGAGCCGGTCCAGCTTGGTCTGCTGGGTCTTGAGCCGGCCGGCGGCGTCATAGTATTCCTCGCTCACGTCCTCGGCGTATTCGTACAGGTCCAGCAGGTGGGCGGTCTGTCCGGCCCGGTCCAGAAAGTCCCGGTACTTGTCCGCTGGGACCCGGACGGTGTAGCTGGCGGAACGGTAGCTGCCGCCGTTGGAGAGGTTGCTGGAGGAAAAGTACCCGCCGCAGTCCTCCGTCAGGGCCTTGACGGCCTCGGCCGCGGCGTCGAAGTCCGTGGCCTCCAGCGTCAGGTCCGCGGTGTAGATGATCTTGACGCCGCTGTCCGCGCCGCTGTCGGGGGCGGCAGGGGAGGCCGAGGCCCCGGCGCCGTTATAGCCCGCGCTTGCCATGTCCGCCGTCATCTCCGCCGGCATGGGCATCTCCGGCGCGGTCTGGTCCATGGACGCCTCTGTCCCGGCGCTCTTTGCCCCGCAGCCCGCCAGCAGCGCCGCCGCCAGCAGCACGATCAGAAGCCAGGCGATATGTTTTCTTTTCATGGTCGTGTCCTCCGTCATTTTGTTTGCCCTATAGGACGGAGGGGCGGCGAAAAAGTTCCGCAAAAAAGAGAGCGGCCATTTGGCCGCTCCCTTTAAAGTTAAATTCGATGCTCAGTCCTCCGCATCGGAGAACATGCCGTAGCCCCCGTCCTTGCGCTTATACACCACGGAGAACGCGCCGCCCTCCTCCTGGTTGCGGAAGGCGAAGAAGGAGTGGCCCAGCAGGTCCATCTGCATGGCGGCCTCCTCCGGGCTCATGGGCTTGATGGAGAAGCGCTTGGTCCGGATGATCCTGTACTCGGCGGGCTCCTCGTCGTCCTCCGGCACGGGCACCGGGGCCGAGGTGCGCTCGAAAGCGCCGTCCCGCAACCGCTTTTCCAGGCGGGTCTTGTTCTTCCGCACCTGCCGCACCAGCGCGGCGCAGGCGGAGTCGATGGAGGCGTACATATCGCTGGTGGTCTCGGTGACCCGGTAGAACATGCCGTTGTTGCGCAGCGTCACCTCGACGGTGAAGCGGCCCCGTTCCTCGCTGAAGGTGACGGAGGCTTCGCTGTCCTGGCGGAACAGCTTGTCGATCTTGCCGATCTTCTTTTCCGCGTAGGCCCGCAGCTCGTCGGACACCTCAAGTTTCTTGCCGGTAAATGTGAATGTCATAGTGCTCGACCTCCTTTGTGAAAATTGTACCACATATTTTCGGCCGGCACAATACTTTTTATGAAGATTTTCCAGATTCTGGTCCGCGAAGCCAGTAGAGGAACCGGAGCGCCGTCAACAGGATCGCGGCGGCGATGAGGCCGGCGGTGCTGCCGGTCAGGTCGATGCACACGTCCCGGAGCTGGGAGGTGCGCTCGAAGGAGAAGAGCTGGATGCCCTCGTCCACCATGGCGGCGGCGAGACAGCCGGCCTCCGGCAGGAAAACCCGGACGCTGCCGTCGGACCGGGCGAACAGCAGCGCCATGAGAAAGCCCAGCAGCATAAATTCGGACAGGTGGGCGGCCTTGCGCACCAGGAAGGAGGGCTCCCGGCTCAGAACGTTCCGGTCCAGCCAGCCGGCGATGCGGTGTCCCAGCGGCTGCAGCCGGCCGGGCAGCATGTCCGCCAGCCTGTCCAGGACCGTCTGGGGGCGGCCGCTGCCGATGTAATCCAGCACCGGCTCCAGCAGCTCCTCCATCCGGGCGCTCTGCCGGCTGGACACGTCCCCGGGCAGCAGGGAATTGCCCCAGATGAACATCAGCGTAAGGACGATGCAGACGAGGACGATCTTTCGGAATGTGTGGATGGTCTTGATCATTTTCATACCTATATTGTCCGCCAGATCGGCGATTTTGTCAAGACGTACTTGACTTTGCTTGAAACCATGCTAAAATAAATGTAGAAAATTTCATAGCCTTATCAAGAGTGGCGGAGGGACCGGCCCTGTGAAGCCCGGCAACCTGCGAAGAGCGTAAGGTGCCAAATCCGGCGGTGAAGAATCGAAAGATAAGGAATCCGTTCCGTTCTGTGCCCGCCGGCCTCCGGCGAGCTTTTTTGTTGGCTTTGAACCCGGTATTTTTACAAAAGGAGAACATATATGGGACACTATCTTTTCACCTCAGAATCGGTCACCGAGGGCCATCCTGACAAGATCTGCGACCAGATCTCCGACGCCATCCTGGACGCCATCCTGGCCAAGGACCCCCAGGGCCACGTGGCCTGCGAGTGCGCCGCCACCACGGGCATGGTCTACGTCATGGGCGAGATCAGCACCAGCTGCTATGTGGACATCCCCCAGATCGCCCGGGGCGTGCTGCGGGACATCGGCTACGACCGGGCCAAGTACGGCATGGACTGCGACACCTGCGCCGTGCTGACCGCCATCGACGAGCAGTCTCCGGACATCGCCCTGGGCGTGAACGCCAGCCTGGAGCACAAGGCCGGCGGCGAGGCTGCGGAGCTTGAAAACGGCGCCGGGGATCAGGGCATGATGTTCGGCTACGCCTGCGACGAGACGCCGGAGCTGATGCCCCTGCCCATCAGCCTGGCCCATAAGATGGCCCGCCGCCTGGCCCAGGTCCGCAAGGACGGAACCCTTCCCTATCTGCGGCCCGACGGCAAGACCCAGGTGACCGTGGAGTACGACGAGGATGACCGCCCGGTCCGGATCGACACGGTGGTTGTCTCCACCCAGCACGCCCCGGACGTGGAGAACGAACAGATCCGAGACGACATCATCCGGGAGGTCATCACCCCCATCCTGCCCGAGCGGCTCAACCACGGGGACGTGAAGTGCTACGTCAACCCCACCGGCCGCTTCGTGGTGGGCGGGCCCCAGGGGGACTCGGGCCTCACGGGCCGGAAGATCATCGTGGACACCTACGGCGGCAGCGCCCCTCACGGCGGCGGCTCCTTCTCCGGCAAGGACCCCACCAAGGTGGACCGCAGCGCCGCCTACGCCGCCCGCTGGGTGGCCAAGAACGTGGTGGCCGCGGGCCTTGCCGCCCGCTGCCAGGTCCAGATCGCCTACGCCATCGGCGTGGCTAACCCGGTCAGCGTGAACATCACCACCTTCGGCACCGGCAAGGAGTCCGACGAGACCCTGCAAAAGGCGGTGTTGCAGGTGTTCGATCTGCGCCCGTCGGCCATCATCCGGGACCTGGACCTGCGCCGGCCCATCTACCGCCAGCTTGCCGCCTACGGCCACATGGGCCGGGAGGACCTGGACGTGCCCTGGGAGAGGACCGACAAGGCGGAGGCCCTGAAGGCCGCCATCCCCGAGCCCAAGGAGGCCCTGATCCCCTCGGAGGGCACGGTCAAGCGCCCCTGGTGGAAGTTCTGGCTCCGCTGGAAGAAGCAGCCCAAGCAAGCGCCTCCCGCCGAACCCGCGCCGGAGACGCCCGCTCCTGAAGCCCCCGCCCCGGAGGAAGCGGCCCCCGCCGAACCCGCCCCGGAGGCCCCCGCTCCGGAGGCGCCCGCCCCGGAAGCGGAAACGACGGTGGAATCATAACATTGTTATGTTGAGGTAAACCAAGCTATGAGCACCATTCGCGATATCGCCCTGGCCCCGTCCGGGGAGAGGAAGATCGCCTGGGTGGAGCGGAATATGCCCCTGTGCCGGTCCATCGGGGAGGATTTCGCCCGGGAAAAGCCCTTTGCGGGGCTGAAGGTGGCCCTGTCGGTCCATCTGGAGGCCAAGACCGCCTATCTGTGCCGGGTGATGGCCGGAGGCGGGGCGGAGATGCACATCACCGGCTCCAACCCCCTGTCCACCCAGGACGACGTGGCCGCGGCCCTGGTCTCCGGCGGCCTGGAGGTCCACGCCGTCCACGGCTGCACGGCGGCGGAGTACGACGCCAACATCGACCGGGTCCTCTCCTGCGGGCCCAACATCGTCATCGACGACGGGGGCGACCTGATGCAGGGACTCCGGGAGCGGTTCCCCCGGTTCCTGCCCGGGGTGATCGGCCTGTGCGAGGAGACCACCACCGGCGTGCACCGGCTGCGTCAGCTGGACCGGGCGGGGCAGCTGCCCTTCCCGGCGGTGCTGGTGAACGACGCCGACTGCAAGCACCTGTTCGACAACCGCTACGGCACCGGCCAGTCCGTCTGGGACGGCATCATGCGCACCACGAACCTGATCGTGGCGGGCAAGGACGTGGTGGTGGCCGGCTACGGCTGGTGCGGCAAGGGCGTGGCCATGCGGGCCAA
>CANPXZ010000164.1 GCA_947587485.1 uncultured Oscillospiraceae bacterium
TAGGATGGTAACTCTCAAACTTTCGGCGTCCCCGAAAAAGGCCACCCACCGCAAGTTCCAGTGGACGACGAACAAGCCGGGGACGCTCCTTTTGGAGCAGACGAGCAAGGCTTCCTGCGAGATCACGGGAAGGAAGACCGGGACGGCGAAGGTGACGGCGAAGGCGAAGGACGGGAGCGGCAAAAAGGCGACGCTGAAAGTGAAGGTGGCGGGCTTCGTCAAGGAAGCGACGCCGACGCCGCAGTTTGAAAAGCAGATGGAGGGCGAGACGGAGACCCTCGTCGAGGACTTCGAGAAATACGAAGCGGGAACCAAATGGGACAGGTACACGGCGGGCGGCTATGCGAATTCCGGAGCCATGACGGTCGTGCAGGATCCGGAGGATCCGGCGAACAAGGTGCTGAAGATCGAGTACAACGGGGCGGACCAGGCGTACGACTTCGCGCCGGTATTCAGCCTCGCGCTGCCGGCCGGCCGCACGCTCGGCGACTACGCGGCGGTGCGGATGAGGTCCAGGATGGTCTGCAACACGGCGGAGTGCAACTACAAGAAGGCATACTGCTTCTTCGACGCGGCGGGGGCCATGACGCAGAACGACTATTTTGCGACCGAGCTCTTCACGGGGACGAACCCGGCGGAGGCGGAGGCGAAATACCGGTTCGGGGTGAACCTTTCGATGGCGGAAGGGGAAGACAGGAACTACGTGGTGCCGGGGGCGGCGGAGCCCGGGAACGCGGTGCAGGATGCGAAGGTCATAGAGGCCTGCAAGGGAAAGAGGTACAACAACAAGGACTTCCCGACCTATTACGACGAATACGCGGCGGGGGACAAGGACGCGGTATCGCCGGGGTACAGCGAGGACGAGACGTCGGCGGAAAAGAAGGCGGGCTTCCAGCAGAACACGCTGCTGCTCGACGCGGCGCGCATCCGCGCGGCGAAGATATCGGGAGGCGACGCGACGCCGCTGCTCGAGAGGAACGCGCTGGACATGGCGCTGGGGTCGACGTATTCGGGAAGCCAGGGCAAGCCGTATGCGGACGCGCACATGACGCTGTACCTGGACGACATCCGGATGGTGGCCGGGAAGGTGGCGTGCGACAAGATGGAATTCGTCAGCCCGGCGTCCACGCTGAAATGCGGAAGCACGGAAGAGGGGACGGAGCCGAAGTCCATCATGCTGAAGATCGCGTACACGCCGACGAACACGACGGAGCGCGAGGTGGCGTACACGAGCAGCGACCCGTCGCTCGCGACCGTGGACGCGTCGGGCAGGGTGACGGCGAACAGCGACGGGAGGACCGGGGACGTGGTGATCACGGCGACGAACGTGAAGAACCCGACGGTGACGGCGAGCGCGGCGATCGCCATCCGGAAGAAGGCGGAAATGGAAGCGGACTATGACGTGCTGTCGGCGGCGGGAACGAGCATCGTGCCGAAGCAGGACACGTCGGATGCGGTAAAGGTGTCGTCGAACACGGATACGTTCACGCTGGACAAAGCGGCCGGCGTGCTGTCGGGGACGTTCAACGCGAACGACGTTTCGGTGGTGATCGACCTGGGGGCCGGGATGGACGTCAGCGACTACGAGGGCGTGGAGATCAAAGGCGTGGCGGACGGGCAGGTCGCCCTGGAGCTGTACGGCGCGGACTTCGACATGACGCAGTCGAAAGAGGACGGGGACGCGCAGGACTGGTGGGACATGTCGTGCGGAAAGGCGTACCCGTTCTATGTGGGGAGCTGCGCGTGGCGCTACGAGCGCGGCGGCATGAACCACGTGAGGACGGTGGCGGAAGGGTTCGGATGGAACGATACCAAGGCGAAGCCGACGGAGGAGACGAAGCGCTACTCGCTGAACCGGCTGGGAGCCGGGGGCACGGGAGCATGGGACAACATCCGGTACATCGTGATCAAGTCGAACCAGCCCCCGTACCTGTCGGATCCGGCGAAGGGCGGCTCGTACTTCGACCCGAAGGTGGTGACGGAAGGCCGCAGGGAATTCGACTACCGGATCACGGGGCTGAAGTTCCTGAAGGACCCGGTGCTCGACACGGACGGGCAGTACGCGATCGACGTGGAGAAGAACCTCGCGGAGACGGACGGCGGGAAGTCGTCATGGTACATCGACCGCCTTTCGGACGCGAAGCCGGCGGAGAAGAGGCTCCAGGGGATGAACATCAGCGACTGCCGCTACCTGTGCGTGAAGGTGTCGGGGAGCGGGGCCGTGAAGGCCGGCCTGGTGGCGGAAGGCGGGAAGCTGGCGGACGCCGTGGAGGTCGGGGAAGACGACGGCTCGGCGGCGAGCGGGGACCGCTGGGCGTACTTCTCGCTGGCGCACATGGATAAGGAGCTGCTGATGAAGGCGGACGCGGTGAGCGTGGAGGCGCCCGAAGGGATGAAGGTGTCCGGGCTGTTCCTGACGAAGGGGGAGATCGGCTACGAGGCGGCCGCGCTGGACGGCTCGGGGCAGAGCGTCCCGGTGACGAAGGTGGACGTCCGGAAGAAGGCGGAAGGCGGCTACGACGTGAAGGCGGTGACCGAAGCGGAGTACGGGACGGAAGTCGCGCCGAGCGCGGACGCGAAGCAGTAAGAGGCAGCAAGAGGCGGGGGCGGGCGGCGGAGGAGCGCCGCCCGCCCGCATTGGAACCGTAACAATTTCCCGCGGCGGGGGCCCGCCCGCCGTAGGATTGTTAAATAAATAAAAAAGATGGAGGTAAGGATTTTGAAAAAGAATTTCAAAAGAACCCTTGCGGCAGTCGTGGCGGCGGCGCTTACGCTGACCATGGCCGGAATGCCGTCGGAGACGGACGCGGCGAAGAAGATCAAGCTGTCCGCGTCGAAAGTGACGGTGACGAAGGGGAAGACGAAAACGGTAAAGATCAAAAACGCAAAGAAGAGCCAGGTGAAGAAGCTGAAGGTCACGGCGACCAAGAAAGCGAAGAAGACCGCCACCGTAAAGAAATCCGGGAAGCTCGCCCTGAAGGTGAAGGGAAAGAAGGCCGGAAGTGCCAAATTTACGGTAAGCGTGACGGTAAAGGGGAAGAAAAAGGCGACCAAGCTGAAGCTGGCCGTCAAGGTCAAGGCGGCGAAGAAGCCGGCGGGCGGCGGAACGGCGCAGACGCAGACGCAGGCGCCGGGAGGAACGGCGCAGACGCAGGCGCCGGGAGCGGAAAACCCGGGAGCGACGGCGCAGGCGCAGGATCCGGGCCAGGCGCAGACGCAGGAGCCGGGAGAGCCGACGCGCGAGCCGAGGCCGACGAACTCGCCGAAGCCGTCGAAGGAGCCGACGGCGAAGCCGCTCCAGTGGGGAGAAGTGACGCCGGCGCCGCTGTCGGAGAAGCCGAGGGACATGATCCTGAAATACACGGACGAGGCGCAGAGCGAGGATAACACGAAGGGCTGCGGGAAGCTGACGGAGATGGGCAAGATCGCATTCCGCGACGCGGCAGAGGGGTACACGCTGGGCGAAGGAGACAAGTTCGACATCCTGAAGTACGACCGGATCGTGATCAAGCTGAACGCCAAGGACAGGGCGAAGATGGGAGATGGAGACAACGGGGAGCAGTATTCAGGGAAGATAGGCCTTTCCTCCACGGACAGCGAGGTATTCGGCGCGCACGTGGACGGCTTCATCACGCAGTACGAGTCGGACGGGACGACGAGGGGCAAGCTGATCTTCCTGAACGACATCGACGGGATGACGGAAGAGGCGGGAGGCACGTCGCCGATCGCGGAGAAGACGTACAAGACGGACGCGTATCCGGACGGGTACCTGATCGAGTACAAGATCCCGGACGACATTTCAAAGACGAACTGGTGGCTGCCGGGAGACGTCGCGAACTACTGCGACTGCATCAACTTCCAGCTGGCAGACAAAGAGGGGTACGGAAACTTCTACGTGGAGGAGATCCAGCTGCTGTCCGACAAGACGGCGACGGGGGAGAACGTCGAGCTGACAGCGGACAAGGACGAAATCAAGGTAGGCGAGAGCGCCGGGCTGTCCGTATCGCTGAAGGGCCTGCCGGACTATGCGGAGATCAGCAAAGTGGACTGGTCCGCAGACCCGGCGGACGGCGTATCGCTGTCTGACGATGCGGTAGCGGAGGGCAAAAAGGCCGCGACTGCAAAGGCGACAGGAAAGAAGGAAGCGGACAAAGTAACCGTAACGGCGGCCGTAACGGTAACGGTCGACGGAAAGGATTTCGAGGTCGAGGCAACGAAGGACATCAAGGTAGTGAAGGAGGGCGGGGATCCGTCCGAATCAGCAGGGCCGTCAGAGTCAGCGGGGCCGTCAGAGTCAGCGGGGCCGTCCGAATCGGCAGGGCCGGACGTTACGGAGATAGAAGCAGCAGACCTTGAGCTTACGCTTTCTGCGGACGAGATCGAAGCAGGAGAGCTGACGGGAGCAACCGTAGCCCTGAAAGAGGACGCAGCAGAGAGCATGAAGATCACTAAAGTAGAGTGGTCATCCGACGAGGAAGTAGCAAAATGCGGACCGAGCGTAGCTGCCGGGGACAGCAGGTCAGCCAGCACGTCGATCGAAGGAGTGGCTGCGGGAGAGACGACGATCAAAGCAGCCGTAACGGTACAGGACGGCGAGAAAGAGCCGGCCACGGTAGAGGTGGAATCCGGTAAACTTACCGTAAACAGAAAGATCGAAGTAACAGCAGATGATGTTAC
>CANPXZ010000165.1 GCA_947587485.1 uncultured Oscillospiraceae bacterium
GGGGGGCCTGGTGGCCTTGGCCGCCTCCATCCAGCCCTTTTTGGAGCGCATCGCCGTCATGCCGGTGATGAACTGCGTGGGCTCGCTCATATTGCTGGCCATCGCCCTCAATCTGCTGGGGATCAAAAAGCTGAAGACGGCGGACTATCTGCCCGCCCTGTTCCTGCCCATCCTCGTCTGCTGGATACTGACGGCCTGCGGCATAGCGTTATAAGTACATACAAAATGACAGCGGACGGCTCTTGCCGTCCGCTGTTTTGCCATGTGGATGGTTTTTTCACACCTTCTGCCGCCGGGCCCAGCCCATGATGGCGAAGGGGATGCACACTATACCGATCACGATTGGGACGCTGATAAGCATATACGGCGACCAGATGCCTTTGCCAAATATGTGAAATACGTTCATGCGGAAGATGTCAGAAGGACTGCCGACCAAGGGCAGATACTGCGACACTTCCTGCGCCCATAGCGGCAGGTAGCGTCCAAGCAGATTCGGCACATAGGTGATCGACAGGCTGAGCACCAGAGCCAGCACGTTGTTTTTCACCAGCGACGAGAAGAGCATGGTCATCCCCGCGTAACCAATGACGCCCAGGAAGGTAAAGGCCAGCTCGAAAAGCTCCGTTTTCAGCATATTCCAGGGGGCTACAGCGATTTCTTTGATGAATTGGATGGGCATATCCCACCCGGATGTGCCAAAGTAGATCAGTTGAGCTATGACCATGCCTCCCGCTATAAGCACAAACAGTTCCACCGCGAAAGATAGGCCACTCAAGACCTTCACCCGTGCCAGCTTTCGCCAGCCATGCTTTGTGGTGTGTAGAAGCGGCGCGGTGCTGTCATGCCACTCTCCGGAGAAAAGGAATCCCAGCGCGATAGCAAGAAACGGCGCTATTTTTGCGCTGATATTCGGCAGAGCGGTAGTCAGAAGATAGTTCCATCCCTGGGTCCATTCGTATTTCCAGGGTTCCTCGATCTGGCTGTTCATCTCCTGGAGCATATCTATATCGTCTTCGGTCAGCAGGCCGCCCTGTCTGGCGACTTCAATATTGAAATCCAGATACCACTGCCGTTTTCCATAGAAATCTGTCAGCTTTTCCGTGTCTGCGTAGAGGATCAGCGGCTGATAGGTTTGGCTGGCGTTGTCCTCCAGCTCCGGGTATAAGTGGTTGAGAAAGCTCTGCGCCACCATCCAGTCGCCCATGGACTGAAGGCCCGGTCGTTCCATAGGGTCATAGCTCTCATACTCTGCCACGATTTTTTGGAACGTCTCGTCCGTCCAGTAGTCACCGTATTGGGAAAATTTCTCCTGATAGTCCCGGATTACGGAATAACCGTCAAAATTGTTCTCGTATGGGCTGGTCGTGTCCTCTCCTTCGCTGCCAAAAACGAACCACTGGAAGGAGAGCACGCCCCCATACAGGACGCTGTATATGAAGCACAGCGCCACGCAGATGAGCACCCGGGGCGTCCGCCACAGCCGTTTATGTTCCAATACAAACAGTTCCATGTCACGCCTCCTTCGCGCCGAAATGGTAGAGATACGCGTCGTCCAGTATGGGCTCGCAGAGCGCCGCGTCCGGCGAGGGCTCCTCGTCGGAGATGATGCGAAGCACCACCTGCTCCCCCTCGTGCCGGTAGTTGGCCACCGTGAAGTCCTCCTGCCACAGCCGCGCCTGCTCGCTGGGCACGGTCAGTTCCCACACCTTGCCCTTCACCTGCCGGGCCAGCTCCTGCACCGTCCCGTGGGCAATGAACTGCCCCGCGTTCATGATGAATACCTGATCCGCGATGGCCTCCACGTCGGAGACGATATGGGTGGATAGTATCACGATCTTATTCCCGGCATATTCGGAAAGAAGGTTCCGCAGCCGCACCCGCTCCTTAGGGTCCAGGCCCGACGTGGGTTCGTCCAGAATGAGCACCTGGGGGTTATTCAAAAGCGCCTGGGCGATGCCCACCCGCTGTTTCATGCCGCCGGAGAAGGTCTTGATCTTCCTGTCCGCCACGGCAGAGAGGTCCAGCATGTGCAGAAGCTCCTGCACCCGCTTGGCCGCCCGCTCCCGGGGGATGCCCTTCAGCGCCGCGATATAGGACAGAAACTCCGCCGCGGTGTAGCTGGGGTAGTACCCGAAATCCTGAGGCAGGTACCCCAGCACGTCCCGGTATTCCGCCCCCATGCCCACCACGTCCTTGCCGTCCAGGCGCACCTCCCCGGAGGTGGGCTCAAGAATGGCGCAGAGCATCCGCATGAGGGTGGTCTTGCCCGCGCCGTTGGCCCCCAGCAGGCCGTATACCCCCGGCGTGAGCGTGGCGCTGACCCGGTCCACGGCTATTTTATGGCCGTAGTGCTTCGTCAGCCTATCGATCGACAATTCCATACATACTTACCTCCTTGTTCGCATGGATGATATATGCCACTTCCTTTGCCAGCAGGAAGGAATAGACGGCCACCGCCAGGACCCACAGCCCCAATGCCGACGCCTCGTAAAGCCATGGCAGGACCATGGCCGTGGACCGCCAGAACAGCACCGACCCGATGGATATGGCCCCGCAGAGGCCCGCGCCGCTTCTCCGGCTCCGGCGGAGAAGGGCCAGCATGGCGGTCATGCAGGTGAGGTAGGGCACTAGGCAGTAGATCACCATCCGGCCCAGGCTCTCGCAGGACCTTTGCAAATATATCTTGAGCCCCAGCAGCAGCGTCAGGCACACCAGCGCGCCCCCGCCCGCCAGCACCAGCCGCGCCAGCGTCAGCAGCGCTCCGGAGGTGCGGGTGGCCGCCTCCAATTCGCTGACCCGGTAACGCTGGCCCTTGAAAAAGGCCGGCGTGACCGCGAAAATGAACAGGGGCATGTACATGGGCAGGTCGTAATGCCCCGTGGGGGAAGACAGCGCCGCGAGACACGCCGCGGCCAGCACCAGCGCCTGGGGCAGGAAGATGGCCAGCCCCTCGAAGTGGAACACGTCGGAGAGGAATCCCCAGAAGCTCTGCCGGGGCTCCGCCGGCGCGGCCTGTTGCTCCAAGACGGCGGCGCACAGCCGGACCGTCTCCTCCTTCCGTCGGAGGCCCTCCTCCCGCCGGAGCGCGCCTTGAATGTATTCTTTTAGTTGCTCCTTATTCATGGCCCGACCTCTTTCGCATGCTCCTGAGAGCGTACAGCACCCGGCTCTGGGCCGTGCGCAGATTGCAGCCCGTCATCTTCGCGATGTCCCGGAAACTCAGCTCCAGCCCGTACCGTAGGATGACCGCCTCTTGCTGTTCCGGCGGCAGCTCCGCCATGAGCCTTCCGATCTGGTCCCGGTCCTCCGCCCGGGCCATAGCGTTCTCCGGGTGGGGAAGGTCGCCCTCCTCCAGGGGGTACACGGGCGCCTTCTTCCCCTCGTTGATGCACAGCCGCCGCGCGATGAGGAAGAGATACCCCCGGAACTTTCCTCTCTCCTTATAATCGGGCAGAGCTCGGAACAGCCGCAGGAACGTCTCCTGGGTCAGGTCCTCCGCCGTCTCCCGGTCCCCGCACCAGCACCGGCAGTAGTGGAACACGGCGGCATAATACCGCCCGATGAGCTCTTCACCGGCAGACTTGTCCCCCTGGCATATTCGTTTGATCAGCTCTTCATCGCTCATGGAACGCCCGCTTTCTCTTTCTGCTTAGAATAACAGCCGGCGGCATCAAAATGATTTAACGGTCTCTTATTTTTTCTTTAAATTTACTGCCATAAAAAATGGCGCGGCCAAAGGCCGCGCCATTTCCGAAATCACTATTGATTTTTGTATCCTATATCTCCAAGGGCAAACTCAGCAGATACTTGCCGTAGTCGGTCATCTCCAGCTCTCTGCCGATGGCCAGCAGCTCCCGGGTGCCGATCCACCGCTGCCGCCAGGCGATCTCCTCCAGGCAGGCTATGTAAAAACCTTGCCGTTCCTGGACGGTCTGGACGAACTGGGCGGCGCTGAGAAGTCCCTCCGGGGAACCAGTATCCAGCCAGGCCATGCCCCGGCCCACCTGGATGACCTTCAGTCTGCCCTGTTCCAAATACACGTTGTTGATGGATGTGATCTCGATCTCCCCCCGCCGGGAGGGGGATATCTCCTTGGCGATATCCACCACTGTGTTGTCATAGAAATAGAGGCCCGGCACGGCATAGCGGCTGCGGGGTCTGGCAGGTTTTTCCTGCAAGGACACCACATGCCCGGACTTGTCGAACTCCACCACGCCAAACTCTCTTGGGTCTTTCACTGGATAGCCAAAGACCATGGCCCCCTCGGTGAGGGCCGCGCCCCGGGCAAGGTAGCTGCTGAGGGCCTGCCCATAGAACACATTGTCCCCCAGGATGAGGCAGACCGTGTCGCCGCCGATGAAATCCGCGCCCACGATGAATGCGTCCGCCAGGCCCCGGGGATGGGCCTGTGGCAGGTAGCTTATCTCCATGCCCAGCCGCCTGCCGTCCCCCAGCAGCGCCTCATACCGGGGCAGGTCCTCCGGCGTGGAGATGACCAGCACCTCCCGGATGCCCGCCAGCATCAGCACGCTCATGGGGTAGTAGATCATGGGCTTGTCATA
>CANPXZ010000166.1 GCA_947587485.1 uncultured Oscillospiraceae bacterium
GCGGGCAGCTCCAGGCTCATCAGGGCCTCCACCGTCTTCTGGGTGGGGTTCATGATGTCGATCAGGCGCTTGTGGGTACGGCGCTCGAACTGTTCCCGGCTGTCCTTGTTGACGTGGGGGGAGCGCAGGATGGTGACGACCTCTTTCCGGGTGGGCAGAGGGATGGGACCGGAGACCCGCGCCTCGGTGCGCTTGGCGGTCTCCACGATGGTCTCGGCAGCCTTGTCGATCAGCTGGTGATCATAGGCCTTGAGGCGGATGCGGATCATTTTCTTGTTGGTTGCCATTTCTTTCCTCCATGTTTTGTACGAGTTTTACGTTTTCCCGCACGGCTGGCGGATCTTTCTGTACACTGTTCCGTGCGTATCAGACCCTGTCCCAAAAAAACGACCCGGCCGAGCCGGTGTTTTTCTGCCAGGCGATATACGCGGTACAGAAGGACCGCTCCGTCCGATTCCAGGGTCCTTTGCTTTCTCTGCGGAGCGCGGCTCCCGAGACTCCGGACCCCCGGACATGCTCCCCGGAAGTTCCCGCCCGTCGGCGCAATCTCCCGGTTCATCGCAAGGCGCACCTGTCCCCCGTCGGGGCAGCGTGCCTTAGTAATATAACAAAGATCCCCCTCGCCGTCAAGGGGGATCTTCACATTTTTTGAAAATATTTTTGAATATTCAATTTGCTCCTGATAAGCCCTCTGTGTAAGGGAGGCCATAAGCAGTTTAATCTTGATCCGGCCCCCTCTGACGAGGGGGCTGTCAGCGCCTGCGGCGCTGACTGGGGGAGAGAAGATGCCCTCCCGTGCCGGTGTATCTCTCCCTCAGTCTCGCTTCGCTCGACAGCTCCCTCGTCAGAGGGAGCCTTTAGGTGCTGCGAAAAAACGTTCTGCGTGTTATAGCTCGAACGGATGCGGCAGCAGCTGACTCAGCCGGTAGCTCACATACCGGCCGCCGGAGCGGGTGCAGAGGATCTCCATATCCCCCTGGCCCACGAACTCGCTCATGACCTGGCGGCAGGAGCCGCAAGGCATGCAGTAATTCTCTCCCTCGCCGTAGATGGCGATGCGCACGAACTTCCGCCGTCCCTCGCTGACCGCCTTGACGATGGCGGTGCGCTCGGCGCAGATGGTGGAGCCCAGGGCCCCGTTTTCCACGTTGCAGCCCGTGAACACCGACCCGTCGGCGCACTCCAGAGCCGCCCCCACGGGAAAGTGAGAATAGGGCACATAGGCGTTTTGCGCGGCCTCCCGCGCCATGTTGAGAAGGTCCCGGTCCGTCATTTGATCTATCCCCCGTCCTGTATCGTTCTCCGCCGGCGCGACGCCCGCCGGGCTTATTTATAAAGGTATCGCTATTTTTCCTCGTCCGTGCCCAGGTCCACGGTCCAGTTCTCGATCTGGTTGAAGATGTTGTCCTGGGTGGGGCTGATGGTGGTCAGCACCCCCCGGTGGTAGAGCACCTGCAGCCGCTCGAAGCAGACGGTGACGATGGGCGCGTCCTGGGCCAGGTAATTGTAAAGAGTCTCGGCGTTGGCCTGGACCGTATCCTCGCCGCTGCCGATGAAGGCCTGGACGTATCCCTCCAGATTGGGGTCCCGGATGCCGCCGTAATTCAGCGAGCCCGCCGCATCCACCAGCTCTGAGATGTCCCAGTCGTTGCAGATCTTCACCTCGGCGTAATAGAGGTCATAATTCCCCTCGGTGAGCGCCTTGAGGTAATCCGAGTACTCCAGCTCCGACATGGCGACCTCGAACCCGGCACTGCGGAGCTGGTTGCCGATCTGGCGGGCGGCCGCCACCTTGGCGGCGCTGTCGGAGCAGACCAGCAGCGTGACCGCCCCCCGGGTCCCGCCGAAGTCCAGCACGCCGTCCCCGTCCATATCCCGCACGCCCGTATTCTCCAGCGCGGTGCTCAGATCCTCCGGCGAATAGGCCAGGGTCCGGGCGAGAGACTTGGGGTACAGGGCGCTGTTGGGATGGATGGGCAGCGTGGCCGCCTCGGCCGAGCCCTGAAAGCTGGTGGAGATGATGCTCTCCCGGTCGATGGCGTAGGTGACCAGGGACCGGTAAAGCGCCTGGGAAAACACGGGGCTCGTCATATTGAAGCCCAGAAAGTGCATGTTTGTGGTGTCCACATACTTGATGAGGTTGGCGCTGGAATAGCCCAGGCTGGACATGTCCGCCGGGCTGTTGGTGACCATATCCAGCAGCGAGTCCTCAAAGGCCTGGAGGATATCCTCCGAATCGGTGTACCGCTTCAGATGGATGGTCTTCAGGGGCAGCTCGTCCGCGTTGGGATGGTCGTCGAACCGGACCAGGGACGTGCCCCGGGCGTTGAACTTGTACGGTCCCGTCCCGGGCGGGCGGGAGTCGCCCATGGAGCCGGTCTCGATGCAGGGTATGTTCAGAAGCTCGTAAAACCGCCAGTTCGGCTCGTCCAGCTCCACCACGAACACGTCCGTCCCGGCGGCGTACAGCGTCTTCATGTGGGCAAACCGCTTGGCATACTGCCCGCCGCCTCTGGCCGCGTCGATGGTATACGCCGCGTCCGCCGCGGTCATGGAGCCCCCGTCGTGGAACTTCCGGTCCGTGTCCACGTAGAACGTCCAGGTCATGCCGTCCTCCGTCTCCCAGCTGGTCACCAGGTTGGGCTGGGCCTCGAAATCCCCGTCGGGCACCACCAGCGTCTCATACACCAGCATGGCCGCCACCCGGTTCCAGGCGCTCTCCGTGGTGTATGGATTGAAGGACTCCCCCGCCATGGTGTTGAGGGAGAAGATATGGTCCGCCTGATAGGTGGCCTGCAGCTCCCGGCCCAGGCTGGTCTGCCCCGACGTCTGCTCGCCTTCGGCGGGCTCTTCCTCGTCCCCGGGCTCCTCGCCCTCCGCAGGGGCCTCCTCATCCTCGGGCGTTTCACCCTCGGCGGGCTCCTCGCCTTCAGCTGGCTCCTCGCCCTCGGCTGGCTCCTCACCCTCGGCCTCTTCGCCTTCGGCAGGTTCTTCCTCTGCCTCGGGCGCCGCCGTGGGGGTCCCCCCCACCTGCTCCGACACCACCGGCTTTTTCCCGAAGGGGAAGCTGCACCCGGTCAGAGACGCCGTCAGCGACAGCGCCAGGATGAAGCATATGATTTTCAGAACGTTTCGATTCATAGCACGATCACATTGGCCTGGGAGCCTCGCTCCGGCCCCATGGCCCGGTGGGACCAGAACCGGTCCGGTCCGCACATGGTACAGATCCCCAGCTCGTCGATATTCTCCTCCCGCAGACCCAGCTGCAGGAGCCTCCGATGGACCGTTCCCGGCAGGTCCGTCCGGAATTTCCCCGGCGCGCCCTCGTCGGGCTCATACAGCCCCCGGGAGTCCCCGCCCAACAGAGCGTCGATGGCTGCGGGCACCTCCGGCCCGGTCTGGAAGCAGCACCGGCGGATGCCGGGGCCGATGGCCGCCCGGATATTCCCCGGCCTGGCCCCCAGGGACTCCATGGCCTTCACCGCCGCGCCCTCGATGTCCGCCACGGCGCTGCGCCAGCCGCAGTGGACGGCGGCGATCACGCCCGCAGCCGGGTCCTGCATGAGCAGCGGCGTACAGTCGGCGGTGAACACCACCAGCGGCACATCCGGCTGGTCCGTCACGTAGCCGTCCGCCTCGGGCCAGGGGGTTGGCTCGGCGATGGAGTGCATATCCTCCCGGCAGGCCGTCCGTACGGTGGTCCCATGGCTCTGATGGCCGTGGACGAACCGGGTCCCGTCAAAGCCTACCGCCGCGCCGAAGCGCCGCCAGTTCTCCAGCACGTTCCCGATGGGGTCGCCCCGGTTTGCGCCCAGATTCAGGCTGGAAAATATACCCTCACTCACCCCGCCGGTCCTGGTGGAGAACCCGTGCCGGCAGGTGATGAGTGCAGATTGAAGGACTTCTACATTTTCCACGTACTAAAGCCTCGCAGAGTTTGCGCCCGCAGGCGCAAATAAATTTGGATATTTTTCCGGGGGCGTGTACCTCGGAAAAAATACTTCTCGGCCTGCAAACGTGCGCGCTTGCGCGTGCGCTGCAGCAGGTCGCAGCCTTCTCGTTTGAATGCAATGCATTCAAACGACGCCATCACGCGTTTCTTCCGCAGCACTCTTTATACTTGAGGGGTCTGCTGCCGTCGGCCTTCCACTTGCCGCAGGGGCAGGGGTCGTTGCGGCCGGGCTTTTTGATCTTCTTCACCGGCTGCTTTTTCACGGAGCTGTCCCCGCCCACGTTGTTGCCGTTGGCCTTGGCGGCGGCCTTGCGCTCGATGGTCTGCTCCTTCCGGACCCGGACAGTGTAGATGCGGCGGACCACCTCGTTCTTGATGCCCTCGATCATGGCCTCGAACATCTCGAAGCCCTCCTGCTTGTAGGCGTCCACGGGCTTGACGTTGCCGTAGGCCCGCAGATAGATGCCCTGGCGCAGGTCGTCCATGGCGTCGATGTGGTCCATCCAGTACTCGTCCACCACCCGGAGCATGACCACCC
>CANPXZ010000167.1 GCA_947587485.1 uncultured Oscillospiraceae bacterium
AACTGATAGGGCAGGCCCCGCCGGCGCACGTCCACGCCGTACTCGGTCTTGAGCCGGTACTCCAGCACCTCCAGCTGGAGCACGCCCACCACGCCCACGATCACTTCCTCCAGGCCGCTGCCGGGGGCGTGGAAAATTTGTATCGCGCCCTCCTGGGCGATCTCCGTCATGCCCTTCTCGAACTGCTTGCGCTTCATGGTGTCCACCCGCTCCACGGCGGCGAAGATCTCCGGGGCGAAGGTGGGGATGCCCTCGAAGGTGACCTTTTTGGCCCTGTCGCAGACCGTGTCGCCGATGGCGAAGATGCCGGGGTCGAAGATGCCGATGATGTCCCCGGCGTAGGCCTCGTCGATGATCTGGCGGTTCTCCGCCATCATCTGCTGGGGCTGGGCCAGACGCAAAGTCTTGCCCCCCTGGACGTGCAGGTACTCCGCGTCCCGGGCGAACCGGCCCGACACCACCCGCATGAATGCGATCCGGTCCCGGTGGGCCTTGTTCATGTTGGCCTGGATCTTGAATACGAACGCGGAAAAATGCTCGTCGAAGGGGTCCACGATGCCCTCCGCCGCCTGCCGGGGCAAGGGCGTGGGGGTGAGCTCCAGAAAGCTCTTTAAAAAGGGCTCCACGCCGAAATTGGTCAGGGCCGAGCCGAAGAACACCGGACTCAGCTGCCCCTTGTGGACCTGGTCCAAGTCGAACTCATAGCCCGCCCCGTCCAGAAGCTCCACATCCGCCTCCAATGTCTCCCGCAGAGTCTTGCCCAGCAGCGCGTCCAGCTCGGCGGTGTCCTGGAGCGTGTGTTCCTCCGCCTGGATGCGGGAAGAGCCCCGGTGGGCGTCGCCGAAGGACAATATCTTGCCGCTGGAACGGTCATAGACCCCCTTGAAGTCCCGGCCGCAGCCGATGGGCCAGTTCATGGGATAGGTGCCGATGCCGAACTCGTTTTCCAACTGCTCCATCAGGTCATAGGGACTGCGGGCCTCCCGGTCCAGCTTGTTGATGAAGGTGAAGATGGGGATGTGGCGCATGGCGCAGACCTTGAAGAGCTTTCTCGTCTGGGGCTCTATGCCCTTGGCCGCGTCGATGACCATGACGGCACTGTCGGCGGCCATCAGCGTCCGGTAGGTGTCCTCGGAGAAGTCCTGGTGGCCCGGGGTGTCCAGGATGTTGATGCAGCAGCCGTCGTACTCAAACTGCATGACGGAAGACGTGATGGAGATGCCCCGCTGCTTTTCAAGCTCCATCCAGTCCGACACCGCGTGGCGGGCGCTTGCCTTGCCCTTCACCGCCCCGGCCAGTTGGATGGCACCCCCGTATAAGAGCAGCTTTTCCGTCAGGGTGGTCTTGCCCGCGTCCGGGTGGGAGATGATGGCAAAGGTCCTGCGCCGGGCGATCTCCTTTTGCAAATCGGCCATATGATATACCTCGTTCCGGATGATTCCAACGTCTAGCTGGCGGGAGGCGGTCCGTGTCGCTCCTTGTGGAGTGCACGCAGTTTCTGGCGAGCGGGTCCGTGTTCAGGCCAGGAAAAGCCCGCAGGGAATACTTTATGTATTGCCAAGGGATTTGACGCCGCATGAGCGCGGACCCGCCGTCAGAAACCGACGCGGGTCCGCCTCCCGTCAGCTAGCTATATTATCATCCTTCCCGGGCAAAATCAACCTGAACAGCGCCCTGTCAGCGCTTTTTCCGCTTGGTCAGGAGGTTCAGAAGCGCCATGACGCCCCCAAACAGCACCCCCGCCGGGGGCCACACGATCCAGGTAAAGTCCCACCGCCCGGTGGCGAAGCTCCAGGCCAGATACCCCGCCGTGACGGTGCACCAGTATAGCGGCGGTATAGCCCGGTACCAGGGCCGCTTTTTCTCCGGAGCGTAGTCACCCTCCTGCAAAAGCATCTGGCAGGCGTCCCAGGGGGCGGACACGCTCATGATCAGGTACACCCCCGCGGCCACCAGCACCAGCAGCAGCCCCACGCCGCCCACCGCGAACACCAGCGTGCGTATGTTGCCGGGCCGCAGAGACGTCAAAATCACCGGCACGGCGGAGATCACGCACAGGCACACGCCTATTGTCAGCCGCCGGGTCCGCGTCGGCGACAGTGATTCCATCCGGCTCCGGGCCAGCTCTTCCACGCCGGGCGCTGCGGTGAAGACCTCTTTTTCCAAATAGTCGTACTTGTCCAGCTTCATCCCCCAGCGCACGAAAATGGCCACCGCCGGCACGATGAACGCGAACAGCACGGTCATCCCCAGGCCCGTGGCCTGCGGCTGGCTCACCCGCCCCAGCTCCGTCAGGCCGCCCAGCAGAATAAGGCACACCGGGGAGAGGATGCACAGCGCCACGGCCAATGCCGTGGGCCGGGCCGACGCCTCCTTTGATTCCACGAACGCCTTCGCTTCCTCCAGCGTCACCTGCCGCAGCGGCTCCGGGGCGGGCTCAACCGACAAGTCCGGCGTCTCGGGCTCCGGCGACTCCAGCTCATCCTTTATAAGATAATCCGTGCTCACGCCGAACAGCCGGCTCAGCTCCAGCAGCTTATCCAGCGCCGGGGCCGCCAGATCCCCCTCCCACTTGGAAACGGACTGACGGCTCACGTCCAGCCGGTCCGCCAGGTCCTCCTGGCTCCAGCACTCGCGCTTGCGCAGCGCGACGATCTTCTCGCCCATGGTCATAGGACGCATCCTCCTTATCTGAACTGCCCCCAGCATACAGGAATTTCCGGTTGCGGGCAAGAAAGAGAACTTGAAAATCCCGCAACCGGAAGTTGCATCGTCGAAATTCGCTCTATAGGTCAGGGCCCGGCACGCGTGCCGGGCCTTGAATATTCCGCGATTTCTCCTCTCCCCACGCGACAGGCGTGTCGCGCGGGGGCCCCGCCGGTATCACCCGTGGCGGTCCTCGTCATGGTGCTCGTCCGCGTGGTGCTCCGTCCAGTGGGCATCCTCCAGGCGAATGTCGCAGCTCTCCAGGTACAGCAGCTTTCCCACCCCTTCGTCGTCGCAGTGGTCATAGTCCCGGACCGTGCGCACGTCGATGAAGCCGTCCCCGCTGAAGGTCCGCAATGTCCCGTGGAAATCCCCGCCGGTCAGGCTCTCGCCGTTGGTGGTGAGGACGTCCGTAAAGGCCCGGATGCGCTGGCCGTCCAGATACCAAAGGCGGTTTTCTGTGTCGCAGGTGAGCCCGTAGGGGGCGTACTCCGCCGCCATGGCCGCCAGCGTCGCCTCATCAAAGCCGCCGCTGGTGACCGACTCGCCCTCGTAGACGTACTCCGTCATGCCGTCCTCCACGGCGTCCGGATCGGATACGGCCGTCTGCTCCGTGACGGGCTCCTCTACTACCGCTTCGTCCAGGGCCACCGTGGCCGGGGAGGGCGTGGGCGTGGGCACACCGACGATGACGGCCTGGCCGGCAGGCAGGTCCGTGGGCGCGGGGGTGGACTTGACGGGCCCATCCCGATAGGCAAGCACGCCCGCCGCCATCAGCAGCCAGTTGACGGCCATCGCCAGCACCAGACAGCCCGCCAGTACCCAGGGCCACTTTTTCCGGCGTCGCTTTTCCGGGACCGGGTCCGGCGGGGTCTCCGGTCCGGGGGCAGGTCCCGTTTCCGGCTCCGGCCCGCTCTCCGGTCCCGGTGCAGGCTGAGGCTCCGGGTCCGGCTTGGGTGCGTCGTCCTTTAAAAGGTAGTCGGTGGTGACGGCGAAAAGCTCGCTCATTTTGATGATCTTGTCCAGCTCGGGCACGGCCTGGGCCATCTCCCACTTGCTGACGGACTGGCGGCTCACGTCCAGCCGGTCCGCCAGGTCGATCTGGCTCCAGCCCTTCTTTTTGCGCAGCTCCATGATCTTATCGGCCAAAGGCATGGCAAACGCCTCCTTTTGTCATCGTATTTTCGGTGCTCACCTGTCCCTCAGTATACCGGTCTGCGGGCAAAATCACAACCAATCCGGCTGGGAAATGTGTCAACTGACAGTTGCATGGCCCGGTTTTCCTGGGAAAACCGGGATCAAAACGGCCCCCTCTGACGAGGGGGCTGTCGAGCGTAAGCGAGACTGGGGGAGAGACAGATGATCTCCAGTGCAGGTGTATCTCTCCCTCCGACCCGGCTTACGCCGGGCCCCCTCCCTCGTCAGAGGGAGGCTTTCAAGCGATATATCTTATTTCGTTCCGAAGATCCTGTCCCCCGCGTCGCCAAGGCCGGGGACGATGTAGCCGTGGTCGTTCAGGTGATCGTCCAGGGCCGCCACGAAGATGTCCACGTCCGGATGGGCGGTCTGCATGGCCTGGACGCCCTCGGGCGCGCCGATGATGCACATGAGCTTGATGTTCTTCACGCCCACCTCCTTTAGGAACGTCACCGCCGCCACGGCGCTGCCGCCGGTGGCCAGCATGGGGTCCACCACGATCACGTCCCGCTCGGTGATGTCGGGGGGCAT
>CANPXZ010000168.1 GCA_947587485.1 uncultured Oscillospiraceae bacterium
ATTCCGCAAAGCCGCTATTCCCTAAGCACTACTACGCTAGTGTAGCTCAGTCGGTAGAGCAGCTGATTCGTAATCAGCAGGTCGCCAGTTCGAGTCTGGCCACTAGCTCCAGCACGTCGAAAGGCTTCTGAAGATTCGAGGCCCTGGCAAGGTCCCCTCATCGGTCAGAAGCCTTTCTCCTTTCCCCACGCAGTAAGCGTGCCGCGTGGGGGCCCCGGTAACAAGGATGCCGCCCGTTGGGCGGCGTTTTGATTTTTAGGGGAGGTCGTTGCTGCGCTTTTTGTTGCTTTTCGGGAGTTGCTGTGCTACTATGCTGACAAGCCACTTATGTGGCCTGCGCTGTTGGCGAAGGTCTGCCTAATGTCGTTCCTGGAATGACGGAGGGACCTTGCCCTCCGGAAGGGAGGGTTGCTTATGGTTACATATTCTGACCTCATCCAGGTTGGCATATTGATCGTTGGCATTTGCGAGCTGATCGTTCAGCTTTGCAAAAAGAAATGACCGCCGGCTCCCTGACAAGAACGGCGATCATTTCGCTGAATTAGTTAGGCTGACCGGAACCGGCAGCGCTTTTGTGTTTATAGTATAATCGCCCTATCTGAAATTGTCAAGCCGTTCCGGCAGCGCCGGGGCGGTGTTTTTATTGCAGATAATCCTCGGAGCACATGCCTATGATCTTGCCCTGGGCGTGGATGGGATCATCCTCGGTGCCGGTGATCAGCTCATACGCCGATAAGACCGTCCGGGCCGATTCCTTGATAAAGCTTGGGCACTGGGTGAACAGGCCAATGTCGCCCAACTCGAAACGCTCCTGGGCCCGGACGAAGAGCCGGTCCCCGTCGTGGCAGGTCGGCTCTGTGCTGTCGTCGTTGACGGTCCATCACCATTTATCGTTATCAGAAAACTTCCGAGCTGCGGTCACATGTCCCGAAGCCGGCTCATTCCTCCCAAGGCAGCAGCACGGAGCGGACCTTTTGTCCGTTGATGATGTCGAACAGCTTGCCGGCGGCGGTCCGGCCAAGCTGCTCCTTGGGGTGGCCGAGGGAATAGAACGACACGCCGGAGGCGAAAAGCTCCGGGTTCATGTCCCGGTCGAAGCTGACCACGGCCCGGACCTGGCCGGGGTCGCGGCTCAGGCGGGAGGAGAGGAGCTCGGCGATCTCGTCGTTGTAGCAGACAAGGCCCGTGCAGTCGGACAGGAGCGGGCTGGAGGAGAGGGTCTGCAGAGCGGAGTATTTCGTCTCGGTGGTGAACCAGAGGAAGTCCCGGTCGTCGAAGGAGGTGCCGGTGTCCACCAGGGCGGCCATGACCCCGGCGAAGCGGTTCAGGCCCTGGGCGTCGTCGTTTTTGAAAATGCAGCCGATCCGCCGGTGGCCGCTGTCGATCAGCCGCTTGGCCAGCAGGTAGCCGCCGCGATAGTCGTCCACCATCACGGAGATGATGTTCTCCCCCTCCAGCTGGGGATAGATGCTGTGGATGAACACGATGGGGATGCCGCTGGCGGCCATATTTTGATAATAGGTGATATTGGGATTGGGCAGGGCGGACTTGGTCCCCTCCACGATGACGCCGGCCACAGAGCCCTTCTGTATGGTGTTCAGCACGGCCCGTTCCGTGGAGATGCTGTTGTTGGTGGCGCTCAGCTCCAGCGTGTAGCCGCGCTCCATGGTGGTGTCGCTGATGCCCCGCAGGATGGAGGGGAAGATGTACTCGCTGAAATAGGTGGTGATGACGGCGATCCGACGGTTGTCAGGGGACTGTCCCGCGCCGGGGGCCACGAAGGAGCCGCTGCCCCGGACGCTGTATATGAGCCCGTCCGACCGCAGATTCTCCAGGGCCTGCCGCACGGTCTGGCGGCTGACGGCGTATCCCGACGCCAGCTCGCTCTCCGTGGGCAGCTGGGCGGAGGGGGCGTATGTCCCGTTCAGGATCATATCCCGCAGCCGTATGTACAGATCCATATATTTCTTCACAGCGCATCCTCCTGGTTCCGTCCGCCCGGCGGGGCGGCGAAAAAATGGCAAGACCGGCGATCTCTGTCAAACAGAATAGCATATGCCC
Organism: uncultured Oscillospiraceae bacterium; assembly: GCA_947587485.1. Taxonomy (GTDB): domain Bacteria; phylum Bacillota; class Clostridia; order Oscillospirales; family Oscillospiraceae; genus CAJOIG01. The sequence continues at coordinate 2,062 of CANPXZ010000168.1, forward strand.
CGGGAAAACGCAACCAAAATTACGGACAAATACGGATAAATTGTGCGGAATGATGGATCAAAAAATACAACTTGCCGTCAAAATCAACAATTTATGGCGAGGATACGGCGGGGGATCATGAAATGTTGCATGAGACGGTGAAGGGGCCGCTGACGCCCGCGGGCACGGCCCGCTGTGCGGGGCATACAACAAGCATACATTTCCGGTCCGGCCGTGCTCGTTTTTATGGGCCGGCACAGCGCCGGGGACCTTTCGTTTTTTGCCCAAGTATGCTATAATACGCTGTCAGGGAGGTGAGGGCGTGTTCCGGAGCGTGTTCGATCCGTTGAACGGGTTCTGGCGGGGCTTTGCCAGGGTATGCGACGTGGTGGGCCTGAGCGTGTGCTGGCTGGTGTGCTCTCTCCCGGTGATCACGGTGGGCGCGGCCACCGTGGCGCTGTACGACGCGGTGTTCCACGGGGTCCGCAAGGGAGAACCGGGGGACTACGCCCGGTTTTTCCGCACCTTCCGGGACAGCTTCAAGACCGCCACGCTGGCGACGGTGCCCTTTCTGGTCCTGGCGGCGCTGCTGTTCGCCATGTGGTACGTGGCCTTCGTGATGGCGTCGGGCGGCAGCCGGGAGGCCATGGTGTGGCTGTACGCCTGCCGCATATTGCTGCTGGCGCCCCTGGGGGTGTGGCTGTTCGCCATGTTCACCCTGAGCCGGTTCGACTTCGGCCCATGGGCGCTTCTCAAGACGGCGGTCAAGCTGGCCCTGGCCCATCTGCCCTCGGCGGCGGTGGTGGCCCTGATGACGGAGGAGCTGGCCCTGCTCACCTATCAAAAGGTATTTCTGCCCGGCTTTTTCACCCCGGGCCTGGCGGCGCTTTTATGCTCGCTGTTCATGGAACGCATTTTCGCCCCCTATCTGCCCCCGGAGGAGCCGGAGGCGGAGGCCGGCGATGAGAAATAAAAAATCAGATGGGGATAAAGGAGAAACTGTCATGGAAAAGGAAAATAAGATCAAGAGGATCGGCATACTGACCAGCGGTGGCGACGCGCCGGGCATGAACGCGGCGGTGCGGGCCGTAGTGCGCACGGCCATCGGCCAGGGCATCGAGTGCGTGGGCATCCGCCGGGGCTGGAACGGGCTGGTATTCAGCGATTTCGTGCCCCTGGACTCCGAGTCGGTGAGCCACATCCTGGCCGCCGGCGGCACCATATTGTACACCGCCCGGAGCGAGGAGTTCCTGACCCCGGAGGGGCGGGACAAGGCCGTGGCCACCTGCAAGATGCTGGGTCTGGACGCGGTGGTGGCCATCGGCGGCGACGGCACCTTCCGGGGCGCCCTGGAGCTGTCCAAGCTGGGCGTCAACGTGGTGGGCATCCCCGCCACCATCGACAACGACGTGGGCTGCTCCCACTACACCCTGGGCTTTGACAGCGCCTGCAACACCGCCGTGGAGTGCATCGACAAGCTCCGGGACACCATGCAGAGCCACGAGCGCTGCTCCGTGGTGGAGGTCATGGGCCGCCACGCCGGGTATCTGGCCCTGTACGTGGGGCTGTCGGTGGGCGCTACCGCCGTGCTGATCCCGGAGCGGAAGGTGGACTTTGACAAGGACGTGATCGAGCGCATCCGCCAGTCCCGGATGATGGGCAACACCCACTTCATGATCGTTGTGGCCGAGGGGGCCGGCAGCGCCCACGAGATCGGCCAGCGCATCCACGACGAGATCGGCATGGACCCCCGCGTCACCATCCTGGGCCACATCCAGCGGGGCGGCTCCCCCACGGCCCGGGACCGGGAGATGGCCGCCCGCATGGGCTACAAGGCCGTCATGAGCCTGGTCCAGGGGGAGGGCAACTGCATCGTCTGCACCCACGACGGCCACCTGGTCACCAAGCCCATCGAGAAGGCCCTGGCCGAGAAGAAGCACCTGCCCATGGACCGCTACGAGGTCCTGGAGGCCATGCACGCGAAAAACGTGTGATATTTCCTATGCCACGGGGCGCGGTCACCGGCCGCGCCCCGCTTTTTGTTGAGGATTCAAGCAAAACTTGATTTTTGTCAAGAACGCCTCCGTTGTATTCAAGCATTGCTTGCGGTAAAATACAAGCAATGATTGAATCGGGAGGCGTTTTGGATGAATACGAGCCTGATCGGCGAACAGATCGCCAAATACAGAAAGGCGGCGGGCCTGACCCAGGAGGAGCTGGGGAAGGCGGCGGGGGTGAGCACCCAGGCGGTGAGCCGGTGGGAGTGCGGCGGGGCCCCGGACGTGACGCTGCTGCCGGCCATCGCGGA
>CANPXZ010000169.1 GCA_947587485.1 uncultured Oscillospiraceae bacterium
CCAAGTTTTTACATTGCTCCACCAGGCGGATGCCTGGTTGGCCGCGTTCGTCGTAAACTCCTTCACGGCCCCGACCTCCTTGCCCCACCAGGATTTGACGTTCTTCCACCAGTCAGAGGCCTTGTTCGCCACATTCGTTGTGAACTCCTTCACGGATCCGACCTTCTTGCCCCACCAGCTTTTCACGTTCTTCCACCAGTCTTTGGCGTCGTTTTTGACGTTCGTCCAGAACTCCTTCACTGGCCCGACCTTGTCGTTCCACCAGGTCTTAAGGTTGCTCCACCATCCCTTCGAATCGTCCTTGAGCTTCGCCTTGAATTCCACCCACTTGCCCTTCGGCATGGCGTCGGTCAGCTCTTCGGGCAGGTCCGTCCCCCAGTGCACGGCGTCTGCCAGGACCCCGTAATCGTCTATCACAACGCCGTATGCGTCGTGGATGGCCTCCAATGCCTCTTCCTGGGTCATGAGCCCCTGGTCTACACGGGACACAAGCGTTTCAATGCCGACCTTCGGCGATATCGTGTCGGCGTAATTCTTCATCGTGTTTTCCGCGTTCTTATTGATCTCTTCCTGCGTCACGGACAGCAGGCGCAGCGTCACCGCCACGCCAAGCGTCAGCCCAATGGCCGCGCCTGCCGGTCCGCCGACCACCGCCGACAAAATGCCGCTCGACCCGGCAATTCCTCCGACGATTGCCCCGATCAGTCCGACCGCCGCCGCGAGAAACAGCTTTGCCGCCTCGCCTTTGTCGACAGCGCCGTCCCCGTCAAAGGTGAGCTCGCTCAGCTTCACCCCCAGCAGGGCCCCCATGGTCAGGCCCACGATACCACCTTTTATGCCGCCCAGCTTGAATCCGATGATGCCGCCCGCCGCAGCGCACAGCCCCGTCAGGATCTTCTCTGCGATGAGTTCCGGATTCAGGTCGTCCCACTGGAAGAGGATGTCCTTCAGCCTCACCACGAAATCCCATGGCTCCACGGGCACCTCCTCCGCGCTCACGCCCAGGTCATCGCCGCCACCTCCGCCACCGCCTCCGGAGCTGTCCTTGTTGCTCTGCCATATGTTCAGCTCATCCAGACCGGACAGGTTCTGTGCCGCGTCTGCGGCCGCCTTCGACGCCGCCGAGATGCCGTCCGCCGTCCCGCTCGCCGCAGTCTTCGCCGCGTCCAGGCCGGAGGCCATTTTGCTCACGTTCTTCGTCGCGCTCACCGACGCCACGGCCACGCCGCCCATAGCGCTGGAGATCGTGGACACGGATGACGTCGTTACCCGCGTATAGGAGCCCCGCCCGCTCAGGATCGCAAAGAACCGGGCCACCGCGTTGGCCGCCCTCGTCGCCAGCGTGCACAGCTTTTCCAGCAGCGGCGCGACAGCCGTCAGGATTGGCTTGAACGCCGAAGCCAGGCTCAGTTTTACATTCGTGAGGGCGGTCTTGAGGCTGTTCAGGGTGTCGGCGGTCTCCGTGTCGTGCCGGGCCATGGTGGTCAGGCCCTCCTTGACTGCGGTCCGGAGCTTGCGGACCAGGATGAACGTGGACCGGATGCCGAGGCCCCACTTGAGCACCTTTTTGAACATGCCGCTCATGCCGGATGCGGCGGCTCCCGCGCTGGTGCGCAGCGTGGCCATGGCCCCGGACGTGTCGTCGGTCTGTCTCCGGACCAGCCCCATGCTGGCCGCCGCGCCGGTCAGATGCTGCTTGAACCGCTCCCAGGCGGTGGTCTGTGCCGACGTCTGCACCAGCGTCTGCGCGGTGACGTCCGACCCCGTGGCGGCATATTCCCGCAGCGCCGCCGTGATGGCCCGGATGCGTGCGGCGTTGGCGTCATGTTCCACATATCCCGCACCCACGCCGGCGGCTTCCAGATCCTTATTCCGGGCCTGCAGCTGCTCCAACTCACGGGATAGGTCGATGATCGTCTGATTGCCGACCGTCGCCTGGTGCGCGATATCGGCCAGACGCTGGGCCTCCGCAGCCTCCGCCGCTTCCCGCTGGCGGACCGCCTCGGCGCGGGCCTCCTCCTTCCGCCGGAGCTCTTCCGCCCGGGCCGCCGTTTTCGCGGCCGCCGCCGCTTCCCTCTCCCGCTCTTCCGGCGTTTTGGCCAGGTTCGCCAGATACGCCTTCTCTTCTTTTCTGAGCTGGGACAGCGTCTGATACGCCTCATCCCATTTGGCGTCCCCGGCTCCGAGGCCCTGGGCGGACATCTCCGCCAGGGCCTTCTCCGCAGACTTGACCTGCCTGCCGATGGTGTCGGCGGTCCCGTCGTCCGCCTTGCCCGCGCTCGCATTCTCTGCGGCCTTTTCCTCTTCCTCCGCCAGCTTCCGGACGGACTTGGCCGCGTTCTCCGCGCTGACGCCCTGCTGGTCGTAGTACTTCATCATCTCCGAGGCGGCTTTGGCGTCCTTCTCCATGGTCTTGCCGAAGTTCTCCATGAAATCCACAGCGCCCCGGTCATAGCCCCAGCTGCTCTTAGACAGGGTCTTCCCCATCGCCTTCCCGGCTCGGGCCGCCGCCTCGCCCGCCTTTTTCAGCTGGCCGCCGATGTCATGCACCCCGGCGGTCACGTCGGAGATATCCATGTTGACCTTGATCTTTACGGAACCGTCTTCACTCGCCACAGCGTATCACCTCTTCAATCCGAATAGCTCTCTGAGCTCGTCCTTCTGCTCCCGCTCTGCGGCGGTCAGCTTCCTCTGCAATGTCACCATGGCCTTGTTCTCCCGCAGAAACTCCATCTCCGGCTTCTCCAGCTTTTTGCCCTTCGCCCTCTTCTGCCGGATGCCCACCACCGTGGAAAACAGGCACTCCCCTATCTCCATGTAGGCCCCCAGAAACGTCCACCAATGCAGATAGGGCAGCGCCCGCACCTCCTGCCCCAGCACCCGGTTGATGGCCGGGATCAGCAGCGGCGCATCCTGCTCCCAGTCCATGGTCCGGGGCCGGGGCCGGTCCTCCCGGACCCCGGGGCCGTCGATGAACGCCGTCAGCGCCTCCAGCGCCTCCCGGTACCCCTCCGCCGGCAGCCGCTCCCAGTCCCGTACCATCACCCGGATGCACACCGCCGCCTGCTCGTCCGGCTCATACTCCGGGTCGTTGAACACGCTCAGCACGTGCAGCACCGTCCGGAAATCGGTGTTGATGGCAAAGCCCACATCTCCGATGGTCAGAGATGTGGGCAGCTCCCACGCGCTCATTTGGACGGCGCGTTCGGCGCGGCGGCCACGGCCTTGCGGATCTTGGCCAGCTTCTTGTCCAGTCGCTTCTGGGTCACGCTCTCGATCAGCCCGCCGATCTTCTCCAGCAGCTGCTCGAAGTAGAAGTCCCCATTCTTCGTGACCGTCAGGGGCCCGCAGGCCCCAAACAGCCCGTCGGAGACCTTGTAGCCCAGCAGGATGTCGAACTGGGCCTCGATGTCATCCGCCAGCGCGTTCAGCTCCGCCACCTTTTCCTCGTCCGTGGCGTTTTCCCGCTCCACGAGCTGGGTGTTGAAGAAGTCCACCACCGCGCCGTACCGCTTCAGGATGTTGGAATCTGCGGGATTGAACAGGAAGGACCCGATGACCTCGCCCCGCTCGTCCTCCACCTCCACGGTGACCGCCCCGGTCTCGACCTTCAGCTTCATGACTTCCGACATAGTTTTATATCCTCCTTTTGTTTGTGAATCTGCGGCGCAGCCGCACACCGCTTGGAAAGCCTCCCTCTGACGAGGGAGGTGGCTCGCCCGCAGGGCGAGACGAAGGGAGAGATACACCAGCATTGGCGGTGACTTCTCTCTCCCCCAGTCACCGCCTTGCGGCGGCGACAGCCCCCTCATCAGAGGGGGCCGTCAACAGCGTGCGGATCAAGCCCCCGGAATGGCCCCCTCGGTGAAGGTGGGGCTGCCGCTCTTGAGGCTCGCGGCGGACACATAGCCCTTCCGGCTGGCACCGTCCTCGCTGACGGTGAAGGGGATGTTGAACCCCTCGGTGCCGCCGCCGTAGCTCTGGGGCTTCACCATGACCTCACGCAGCCACGCCAGGTGGTTCTCCGCCGCCGTGTCCTCTACGATCACCTCCAGCAGCAGACTCTTGCACCCGTCGCCCTTGATCCGGTCCATGGCGATGTCCCGCAGCTTGGGATAGATCTTCTTGTCCGGGTCCGCGTAGAACGGGTCCGCCTCCATGCTGGGGGTGTAGCCGTTGTCGCGGGTCTTGGTCTGGCC
>CANPXZ010000170.1 GCA_947587485.1 uncultured Oscillospiraceae bacterium
AGGATCATGGAGTTGACGCACACGCTCTTGCCGGAGCCGGTGGTGCCGGCGATGAGCAGATGGGGCATCTTGGCCAGATTGCTCACCACCACGCTGCCGCCGATGTCCCGGCCCAGGGCCACGCAGAGCTTGTTCTTGGAATTGCGGAACTCGCTGGAGTCGATGAGGTCGCCCAGCCACACCGTGTGCACGCTCTTGTTGGGCACCTCCACGCCCACGGTGGATATCTTGTCGGGCACCGGCGCGATGCGCACGCTCTTCACGCCCAGGCTCAGGGCGATGTCCCCGGCCAGGTTGGTGATCTTGTTGAGCTTCACGCCCTGGTCCAGCTTCATCTCATAGCGGGTGATGGTGGGTCCGTGGACCGCGCCCACCACGCTGGCGCCCACGCCGAAGCTGCGCACGGCGCTCTCCAGCTGTGCCTCGGTCTCGTCCAGGTCGCCCTCGGCCTCGTAGGACTCGTCGCCGCTGGAGTTGAGCAGGTCCACCGGGGGATAGATGTACTCGGGCTTTTCCTCCTCTTCCCCGGCCTCGATGGCCGCGGCCACGGCCGCTCCCTCGGCGGCTATGTCGATCTTCTCCTTCTTGGGCTTTTTCGCCGCGGCCTCGTCCATGTCCGCAGACTGGATCTCCACGCCGGCGATGTCCGCCGCGTCCTCCAGGGTCATGGGCTGCACGTCCTCCGTGGGAGAGACGGGAGGCTTCCGGGCGGTGGACACGGGCCTGACCGGCTGCTCCGCCGGGGTCTTGGCGGCCTGAGCCTTGGCGGCCGGCTTTTTCCCGCCCGTCTTGGCCTGCTGATCGGCCAGAGCTGCGGCGAACCCCTCCGAGGCCAGGGCCGGGTCCACGTCAAATTCCGCAAAGAGCTGGTCCTTCTCCTGCTCCTTGTTCTGGTCGTAGAAATTCCTGCGGCGGAGGATCTTCTCCTCCGGGGACATCTGGGTCTGCGCGGCGGGCTTCTTCTCCGCCGGACGGGGCTTGGGAGCCGGCTGCTTCCGGGGCGCGGGCTGGGGCGCGGGCTGGGGCGCAGGCTGAGGCGCAGGCTGAGGCGGCTGCTCCTGCTTGCGGATGGGCTTGCCGCCGTTTATGGGGAACAGGTAATCCTCCTCCGAGAAAAACTCGTCCTCGTCGGGCTCGCTTTCGTAGTCCTCCGGCTTATAGACCGCCTTGGGCCGCTGCTTGAACCAGTCCGCCAGCTCCACCACCGACATGTTCAGGCCCTCCAGCAGCAGCAGGCAGAAGGCCACCACCAGCAGCACGAAGCCGCCGACGATGCCCACGGACTTTTTCAGCGCGATACCGGCCGCGCCGCTGACCGCGCCGCCGCAGTACTCCGTCAGATACCGGCCGTACAGCCACAGCTTCCGGAACCCGTCCCGCAGACTCACGGAGAAGATGTTGTCCTGGGCGAACAGCAGCACGTGGATGAACGTGCCGAACACCAGGGGCAGCAGCAGCACGCACGTCACCCGCGCCGCCACAGGCCGGCCCCGGTGGAACGCCAGGATCAGCGAGCCCCACAAAAGGCACACCGGCAGCAGGTAAAACCCCCAGCCGAAAAGGCCGGCGGCGATGTTGCGGATGCCGGCCACCAGCCAGGCGTCCACGGGAAAGTATCCGATGGCGGCCACCAGTCCCAAAAACAGCAGGCACCAGCTCCCCACCTGCCGCCGGATGGGCGGCCGGGGCTGGACGGCGGGCACGGCTCTCGCGCCGCTCTTCGGCCGGGAGGCGCTCCCGCTCCGGGCGCCGGCCGTCTTCGGCTTCGCGCTCCGGGAGGCGGGCTTGGCGGAGGACCGGGTATTGGGGGTCTTGCCGCCGCCGCTGCGGGACGACGCCGTTTTCTTTTTTGCCGCTGTGCTGCGGGACGCGGACGCGGGCTTTTTCGCCGTGCCGCGGCTGGCAGCCGTTTTCTTCTGTGCCATATGCGATAACCTCTAAGCTACGTTCCTCATTTGCCAAGCCAAAGCCAGACCGCGATGCTCACCACGCCCACGAACCAGCAGTAATAGGCAAAGCCGCCGAACCGGCCCTTGCGGACGATGGCCTGCAGCAGCCGGATGGAGAGATACCCCGTGATCCCCGCCACCAGCATGCCCACGCCGTAGGCGGGCAGCAGGACCGTGTCGATGCCCTCGCCCACCACGTCGAACACCTGCAACAGCACCGCGCCGGACACGGACAGCAGGCTCATCAAAAAGGAGAACCGCACCGCGAAGGAGCGCTTCAGCCCCCGGCCCATGCCGGCGGCGATGGTGGTCCCGGACCGGGACAGGCCGGGCATGGTGGCCAGGCCCTGGGCCAGGCCGATCACCAGCGCGTCCACCGTGGTCATGGTCTTCACGTTCTTGTCCCCCCGGGGCAGCCGGTCGGAGATGAACAGCAGCGTGCCCGTCAGGATCAGGGCCGCGCCGATGAACCAGGGGATCTCGTTCAGGCTCTCGATGGCGTCGTTGAAGGGCACGATGATGAACAGCGGCAGCGTGGCCACGATGAGCATGTAGATCATCTTCCGGGCCGGCCGGCCGTTGACCGCCAGTCCCCGGCCGTGGACCAGGTCACCGCCCATGCGGCCCACCTCCAGCAGGATGGCGCACACGTCCCGCCAATAGACCGCCACCACGGCCACCAGGGTGGCCAGGTGGAGCATGATGTTGAAAAGGGCGCTGTTGTCCAGCTCCAAAAGGCCGGTGCCGCCCAGTATGTTCTCCAAAAGCGCCAGATGGCCGGAGCTGGAGATGGGCAAAAACTCCGCCACACCCTGCACCAGGCCCAACAGCGCCGCATAGACGATCGTCATGGTCGTTCCTCCTGTTTGTTATGAGGCGTTATGTTTACTAAATGAGTATATTACCATAGTTATCTAAAAAATGCAAGCCGTCCCGCGTTGACGGCGCGGGGCGGCGGATGGTATACTTGGGGGCAGTCTGAACCGGGAGGGACGCCCATGGCCGCAGAGCTCACGCGCTGCCAACTTATCGAGAGAAGTATCATAACCAAATACCGGAAGGTCCTCTGGCGGCCCTTCGTGGAGGCGGTGAAGCGCTACGAGCTCATCCGGGCCGGGGACCGGATCGCGGTGTGTATCTCCGGCGGGAAGGACTCCATGCTGCTGGCAAAGCTCATGCAGGAGCTGCACCGGCACTCCGACGTGCCCTTTGACCTTGTCTTTCTCGTCATGGACCCGGGGTACAGTCCCGCCAATCGGGCGCAGATCGAGGCCAACGCGGCGCTTTTGGAGGTGCCTGTCACGATCTTTGACTCGGACATCTTCGCCGCGGCGGACAGCACGGACCGGAACCCCTGCTACCTCTGCGCCCGGATGCGCCGGGGGCACCTGTACAGCAAGGCCCGGGAGCTGGGCTGCAACAAGATCGCCCTGGGCCACCACTTCAGCGACGTCATCGAGACCACCCTCATCGCCATGTTCTGGGGCGCGCAATTACAGGGCATGATGCCAAAGCTCCACAGCACCAACTTCCCCGGCATGGAGCTGATCCGCCCGCTGTACTGCGTCCATGAGGACGACATCATCGCCTGGGCCCGGTATAACGGCCTGGAATTTCTCCAGTGCGCGTGCCGGTTCACGGCCAGCTCCGCCTATCATGAGGGCGGCAGCAAGCGCAAAGAGGTCAAAGAGCTGCTGCGCGCGCTCCGGCAGGAGGACCCCAACATCGAGAAGAGCATCTTCACCGCCCTGCACGCGGTGTGTCTGGACACCTTCCCCGGCTATAAGACCGGCGGCGTGGACCACTCCTTTTTGGAAGACTACGACAAAATAGAATAAGGCCGGAGGCGATGCCTCCGGCCCTCTTTTTTACTTTTTCAGCGACTGGACGAAGTCCCAGATGGCCTGGGCGGAGTTGAAGTTCTCTGGCTCCAGGTCCGCCATGGATATCTCCACGTCGAACACGTCCATCAGCTCGTTCACCAGGGCGGTGATGTCGAAGGAGCCCAGGATGCCGTCGTCGATGAGGGCGGTCTCCTTTTCAAAGTCCACGTCCGGGCGCAGCTCATGCAGTATTTCCATCAGTTCTTCCATTTTGGGTATGTTCCTCCTTATATGTGGTGCGGGCTCATTTGCCGCCGGTCAGTTTCTTTTCCAGCTCCAGAAGCCCTTTCTCCCGCTCCTTGATGCGGCGGGCGGGGATGCCGATGTAGATGCCCCAGGGCTCGGTGGACTTGTTGATGAGGGT
>CANPXZ010000171.1 GCA_947587485.1 uncultured Oscillospiraceae bacterium
CGCTTACATTTTACACGATTTGGGCTATGTTGTCTCTTTTTTCTTTCACCCTCCCACGGTGTTGCACTTCATATGATAACCTGCCGGCGTTCCATAAAGTATGGGCGCGTCTACCGACGCGCCCTTGCTTTTTTATTCGCTCATTAGCGGCTTATTCCTGGGAAAAGCTGTCCTTGCCCACGCCGCACAGGGGGCACTCGAAATCGGCGGGCAGGTCCTCCCACTTGGTGCCGGGAGCGATGCCGTGTTCCTCGTCGCCGGCGGCCTCGTCATAGGTCCAGCCGCACACGTCGCAAACGTACTTCATATCATTGTCCTCCTAATTTGATTTGTCTATTCACGCCAGAGGCTCAAAGTCCTCGGGACCGTGCTTACAAAGCGGGCAGACGAAATCCGCCGGCAGCGCGTCGCCCTCGTAGATATAGCCGCAGATCTTGCACACGAAGCCCTTTTTCTTCTCCAGCACCGGGGGCTTGGGCTTGATGTGGTCGAAGTAGTACTGATAGGTGCAGCTTTGCTCGTCGGAGAGCTTTTTCGCCTCGGTCACGTCCGCGATGAACAGGGTGTGGGTGCCGCAGTCCACGGCCTGAGCCACTTTGGCGGAGATGTAGGCGTTGGCGCAGCCGGGGATGAAGCACAGGCCGTTGGCGCTGCGGCAGTCCTCGGGCCAGTCGGCCAGCTTGTCCGCGTCCCGGCCGGACTGGAAGCCGAAGTGCCTGAAAAGGTCCATGGCCGTGTCGGTGGTCAGCACCGACACGTTGAAAACGCCGGTCTTGGCGATCATGTCGTGGGTGAGATTCTCCTTGTTCACCGCGATGGAGACGCGAAGGGGCGTACCCGTGACCTGCTGGACGGTGTTGATGACGCAGCCGTTGTCGCGGGTCCCGTCCCGGGCGGTCAGCACGAAAAGGCCGTAGGAGAGGGTCCGGACGGCGGCGGAGTCGATGGCGGAGGGGTCCTTGGCGGTTGCGGCCTGGGCCTGTTCCTCCCGGGCGCGGATGTCGGCGGCCACGGCGTCGGCCAGGGCCTGGACCTGCTCCAGCTGGTCCTCCTTCAGGGCGGAGCGTACCGTCAGGCCCGCGTCCAGGAAGGTCATGTTCTTCAAGGGCTCCAGGATGGCCCGCATGAGCTTGCCCGCCGTGGGGGCCCAGGAGCCGTTCTCGATGAAGGCCACGGTCCGGTTTTGCAGGTTGTGGGCGGCGATGTCGTGCAGGAGGTTCTCCATGTTGACGAAAATGCCCGCGTTGTAGGTGGTGGAGGCGAAGATCAGGTGGCTGCACCGGAAGGCCTCCGCAATGATATAAGACGGGTGGGTCACGGACACGTCGTAGAGCACGCTGCGCACGCCCTGCTCGGCAAGCCTGGCCGCCAGGATCTCCGCGGCGTTTTCCGTGTGGCCGTATACGGAGGCGTAGGCGATCAGCGCCTGCCGGTCCTCGGGGGTATAGGTGCTCCAGGCCACGTACTTTTCGATGAAGTCCCCGATGTTCCGCCGCCAGACGTAGCCGTGCAGGGGGCAGATCATGGCGATGTCCAGCCCGGCGGCCTTTTTCAGCACCGCCTGGACCTGGTTGCCGTACTTGCCCACGATGTTGGTGTAATACCGCCGGGCCCCGTCCATATAGACCTGGTCCATGGCGGCGTGGTCGGCGAAGATGCCCCCGTCCAGGGCCCCGAAGGAGCCGAAGGCGTCGGCGGAGAACAGGACCTTCTCGCTGGTCTCATAGGTCATCATGACCTCCGGCCAGTGGACCATGGGGGCCATGACGAAGGCGAAGGTGTGCGCGCCGGTGCAGAGGGTGTCCCCCTCCTTCACCAGATGGACGCGGCTGTCCACGTCAAAGGTGAAAAACTGCTTCATCATGGCGGCGATCTTGGCGTTGCAGACGATCTTTGCCTCCGGATACCGCAGGGCCAGCTCCTCGATGGTGGCGGCGTGGTCCGGCTCCATGTGGTTCACGATCAGGTAGTGCAGGGGCTCGCCCTGGAGCAGATGGATGATGTTCTCAAAGAACACGTCCCGGACGGAGCGGTCCACCGTGTCCACCACCACGTTCTGCTGGTCCTTCACGAAATAGGAATTGTAGCTCACCCCGTTGGGGACGGGGTACACGTTTTCAAAAAGACTGATGCGCCGGTCGTTCCCGCCGATCCAGCTGATGGAATCGGTGACCTTTTTCACGCAATACATAAGGGTTTCCTCCTTGGGCGGAATTTACAGGCTTGGTCTATTATAGACACATTCGCTGTCGGATGCAAGGCCGTGGCCGCTCATTTCAGCTTGGCGATGATCTCGATCTCGCACAGCGCGCCCTTGGGCAGCTCCTTCACCGCCACGCAGGAGCGGGCGGGCCGGCCGGTGAAGTACTTGGCGTATACGTCGTTGAAGGCGGCGAAGTCGCCCATGTTCACAAGGTAGCAGGTGGTCTTCACCACGTCCTCAAAGTCCAGGCCGTTGGCCTGGAGCAGGGCCTGGACGTTCCGGCAGGCCCGGTCGGCCTGGCCGGCGATGGATGCGCCGTCGATGGCGCCGGTGCCGGGCATCAGGGGGATCTGGCCGGAGGCGAAGAGAAAGCCGCCGGCGGAGATGGCCTGGGAATAGGGGCCGATGGCCTCCGGCGCGTCGGGAGTGTAGGTCTTTTGCAGCATGTCTGTTTGTTTCCTTTCGGTATGTTTTAGGGCCTCATGGCCCGAATATCCAGATCTTCCACATGGCGAGGGCTTCCCGGATGGCGTAGTTGATGAAAAGGCTCGCCTTCGTGGTGGGGGCCGCCACCAGCACGGGCTGACAGCCAAGACGCTCCGCCATCCAGCCCAGCCGGTGCAGGTGGTACTCGCTGGACAGTATCGCCACCTTTCCGGCCGGGTCCCCGCCCTGGGATCCGATGAGGGCCAGGGAGTTTTGCAGGTTCTCATAGCTGGTGGCGGACTGGTCCTCCAGCAGCAGCCGGTCCGGGTCCGCGCCCTGGGCCGTGAGCCAGTCGTACATGGCCCGGGCCTCGGACAGATCCTCCCCGGGCCCCTGTCCGCCGGACAGGATGACGGCGCTGTCCGGGTTCTCGTCCATCCACGCCAGGGCCTGGCGCAGCCGGTCGGTCATGGACCGGGAGGGGGTGGAGCCGTTCACGCCCGCGCCGCAGACGATGAGATAGGGCGCGGAGGTGTTCTCGTCCGAGCGGGCGTCCCGCAGCACCGGGATCTCCGCCACGAGAAACAGCGGCAGCCCCGCCGCCACGCCCAGCACCAGCAGCCACCGCATGACGCGGCCCGCCCGGGTGGGGGTAGAGAACAGGGCGAACAGGGCCAGCCACGCCGCGAAGCCCAGGAACATCATGGCGGTGATGTGGTAGCCGATGGGGACGAATTTATAGAATATGCAAAGGGCCAGGCACGCCGCCGAGGCGGCGTAGAGCCATTTTTGTGTACGGGTCAGTTTACGCATCCTCCGCCAGCGCCTCCCACTGGCCGTAAAGGCCCTCCAGCTTCTCCTGCAAAGCGGCCTTTTCCCCGCCCAGCTCCATGAGCTTCTGGTAGTCGGTGGCGTTGGCCTCCTCCTGGACGGTCAGCTCGCCGATGGCGCTCTCCAGCTTTTCGATCTCCTTTTCCAGCCGGGCCAGCTTTTTGGCCGGGTCCCCGGCCCGCTGGGGTTTGACCTGCTTGGGGGCCTTGGCCTCGTGGTGCTTGGCGGCCAGGGTCAGCTCCGTCTGCCGGGCCTTGTAGGCCTGATACTCCGTGTAGCCCCCGGCGAAGTCCGTGAGCTCGCCGTTTTTCAGCTCCCAGATGCGGGTGGCGAACCGGTCCGTGAACCAGCGGTCGTGGCTGACGAACAGCAGCGTGCCGCCGTAATCGTCCAGAGCCTGCTCGATCCACTCCCGGCTGGCGATGTCCAGGTGGTTGGTGGGCTCGTCCAGGATGAGCAGGTTGATGTCGCTTTTCATGAGCATGCAAAGGCGAAGTCTGCTCTGCTCCCCGCCGGAGAGGCTCCCCACGGTCTTGAACACGTCCTCGCCGGTGAAGTTGAAGGCGGCCAGCCTGTCCCGGGCGTCCTGGGGCAGGGCCTTGTCGTCGTAGATAAGGGTGTCCACCAGCGTCCGTTCCGGGTGGGGGAAGGTCACCTGCTGGGGCAGATAGGCCGTGCGCACGGCGGGACCCAGGCGGGTATAGCCCGCGTCCGGGGTCACCTC
>CANPXZ010000172.1 GCA_947587485.1 uncultured Oscillospiraceae bacterium
TCTGGGTCTTGTGGTCGGACAGCATCAAAATGCGGAAATCCTCGCCCGTAGAGCGGAGATAGTCCACGATAGGGGCGGTCTCCCGGCTGTCCAGCCACTCGATGGACTGGAGCTTGCCCGGGGTGTCCCCGTTGTGGGTGCACTCGTCGGGGGCCTCGATGTGCAGCGCGGCAAAGTCGCATCGGGACAATATCTCGATGGTCTTTTGGCACTTGCCGTCCCAGTTGGTGTCGATCTCCCCGGTGACGCCCTCCACCCAGGGAGCGGGCAGGCCGGACAGTTTGGCGATGCCCCGGACCAGGGGCACGGCGGACACCACCTCGCCGGTGTGGCCGTACTTTTTGGCGAAATCCGGCAGCATGGCGGCGGTGCCCTCCGCCCAGAACCAGATACCGTTGGCCGGCAGCTTTCCGGCGGCCCGGCGGGCCTCGTTCAGGGGGTGGTGGTCCAGATACCGGAAGGCGGCCTGCTGGAGCGCTTCCAGCTTCTCCGCCACCGCGCAGCCGGAGGGGGCAAGAGGCCCGATGACCTCGCCCAGGTGGTCGTGGGGCGGGATGAGGGAGATGCCCTCGATGTCCGCGTGGTGCATGACGGCGAAGTGCCGGAAGGAGGAGCCGGGGTTGATCTCGATGTCGTATTCCTTCGCCAGGGCGGAAAATTCCGGGCTGGCCCACAGGTCCAGAATGAGCCTGTCAGAGGTCTCCCCGTCGATGGAGCCCGCGCTGTGGGACAGGATGCGCCGCTGGGAATAGGGCAGGTCCACGTCCTCCAGGGCCACCATGTTGCACCGGCAGGCCATGTCCCCGTCGGAGAGCTGCACGCCCTGAGCGGCGGCCTCCAGAGGCCCCCGGCCGTGGTAGTATTTCAGCGGCGAGGCCCCGAAGATGGACATGATGGCCGTGGCGCTGCCCGGCTCGAACTCCTTGGGGCAGTTGACCACGCTGCCCAGCTCGCCCCGGCGGGCCAGGTCGTCGATGACGGGTTTGTCCGCCACCTCCAGGGGCGTCTTATCGCCCAGCTCCGGCACAGGATTGTCCGCCATGCCGTCGCCGATGATGAGAAGATACTTCATATGCTTATCTCCCGGAATGATTTTTGTCAATTGTACCACGAAATGTGCCCGGCGGCAACGAAAAAAGCCGGACGGTTTTCTGTCCGGCTTTTGGGTATGTTGTCGGTCACATTGGGGCCGCAGTCTCCTGTTTGGGCTGTTCGGCCTCCGCTCTGTGGTGATGGCCGTTGGCCAGGCCGCTCTCGTTATACAGGGACTCGATCTTGATCTCCTTGGTGATCTCCCAGTAGATGAGCCCCGCCACGATGCCCCGCAGGATGATGATGCCGAAGATGGTGAACATCTCCACGGGCTCCGTGATGATGACAGTGCGCAGCACCTCGCCGCCCATCTTGAAGGACAGCGCCAGCAAAATACCCTGGGAGATGGTGGTCCGTACGTCCGGCGACTTTTTCAGCCACTTGACGATGCTGGAGACGCCGCTGACGATGAGCACCGACGTGCCGAAAAACTCCAGGATCAGCACGCACCACTCCACCAGATGATGAAACGCGGCGCTGGCCTGCGTGAGCAGCATATGGTATCACCTCGCACAAAATATCATGGCTAATTATATCTCAAATTGTGCAGGTCGTCAATACCGTTTTGCGCGCGCCGGTCACGACAGCAGTGCTACGGCCAGCGCGGCCGCCCGGCCGTAGTACCAGTCGAAGACCCGGTCCCGGGGCTGGTCCGGGTGGAGCAGCGCGTATTCGATGAACTCGACGTACTCGTTCAGCGCCGCCAGCCGGATGTCCAGCAGGTACCGCTCCCAGGCGGGCTTTTGAGATAGTTTTATGTAAACTTGCTCGACGATCGCCCGTTTCTGCGCCTCCGTCATGGAGAAGGGGAAGGGGGGATGGCTGCCGGGGACCCCGCCGTGGGCGATGAGCCGGGCGATGTCCAGCGCGTACGGCATCACGCCGCCGAAGGCCCAGTCTGTCAGAATGACCCGGCCCTGGGAGAACAGGCAGTTGCAGGGCAGCATATCCCCGCTGCACAGCGTCCGGGGACAGGCGCGCTGCCGGTCCAGAAACAGGGCGTAGGCGGCGGCCAGCACGGGCTCGTCCGCCAGGCACTCCGCCCGGCGCCGGACGCGCTCCATGTACCGGTCGAAGCGCTCCGTCTCCGGCGCGCCCCAGAAACGGTCCATCACCGACGCCAGGGCGTCAGCGCAGGGGCCGGTCATCTCATCGGAAAAGCTGCGCAGGTCCGGACCGTCGATATGGTCCAGCAGGAGCCAGACCCGGCCGTCCCACGTTCCGCTTCCATAACAGCGGGGGACGGGGAGACCGGGGTTGGAGAGATACCGCGCATAGAGCCGGACCTCTTCGTTGTCCGAGGCTTTCAGGACATATGCCCTGTCCCCGGCGGCGAGGCGGTAGACGTTGTAGCGGTTCAAAACGCCCTCGCCGTCGTCGCAGAACTGCTCCGCCGAAACGGGACCCGGGTCCCGGCCCAGGATGCCGGACAGCAGTGTCCGGAAAGGGATCGGCGAACCCGCCGCCGGCTCCAGATACCGGCCCAGACCCCGGCTGTCCAGAAACGCCCGGGCGGCGGTGAGAATGCGTTTATCGTCCGGGTAGGTGAGGGCGGCCAGGGCGTCGTCAAAGGGCAGCCATTCGATGGAGGAGACCTCCTCGGGCTGGGCGGAGGTGTCCGCGCCCCTGGCCCGGGCCAGGAAGAAGATGACCTCCTTCGTCACGCCGGGCCCCGGGCTGTACTCGATCCGCTCCCGGAAGCCATCCTGAAATTCCACGGCCAGGGCGGTCTCCTCCCGGATCTCCCGGACGGCGGTGTCATGCTCCGTCTCGCCGGCCTCCACATGGCCCTTGCACAATGACGTGTGGCCCTGGCGCATGCGCTCCACCAGCCACAGCGTCTCCCGCTCCCGGGCGATGTAGATCGCCGCGCCGCAGCTCTTTTCCTGCCGCATGAGAACACCTCCTGTGATTTATGTTAACTGTATTATGTAATCTATATTATGTCAATCTAAAACCAGCCGCATATGGATGATGCTGCGCATGGCACCGTCGCTCTGGCGGACGCCGTCCGGCAATTCTCCCCAGGGGCGGAAGCCCATCTTCTCATAGAGCGCCCGGCCCCGGTCGTTGCCCTCGATATAGTCCAGTTCCAGCTGGGTGACGCCCTGCTGCCGGGCGGCGGCGATGAGTTCCCGGAACATGGCCGTACCGATGCCCCGGCCCCAGTATTTTTGCCGCAGGGCGATGGCCAGGGAGGCCCGGTGACGGGTCTTGGCGTGGGACTTGAAGGCGATATGGCAGTTGCCCGCGATCCGGCCGCCCAGCTCACAGACGATCATCATCTGGTCGGGCGAGTTCAGACTGTTCTCGATCCACGCCCGTTCTTCTTCCAGGGTGGGCGCGGGGTCCCGGGGACCGGACAGGAGAAAGTCCGTCTCGGCCCGGACGGCGTTGAAAAAGTCCAGAAAGGCGGCGGCGTCCTCCGGCTCGGGAGAGCGGAACAGAGCGGCGGAGCCGTCTTTGAGCGTGATGTTTTTGGGTTCGTATTTCATAGGGAGTATCCTCCTGGTTTTCGCGGCCCCCTCTGACGAGGGGGCTGTCGAGCGTCTTTGGGGCCCCCAAAAGACACGCCTGTCTTTTGGGGAAAGGCGGAGCCGCGAGCCATTCGAGCTTTGCCGTTTCGCGGCAAAGGGAGACCTGGCTTGCGAGCGACGACGACTTGGAGGGGTTGTTACCAGTCTTGGAAGTCATCCTAGCTTGGTAACAATCCCTCAGTCAGCGCTTCGCGCTGACAGCCCCCTTTGCACAAGGGGGCCTTTTCATATGGTAAGGGCGCGGCATGATGCCGCGCCCTTGACAGATGTGTAAGAGTTGCCTTACTTGAGCTCGACCTTCGCGCCCACGTCCTCGAGACGCTTCTTGAGCTCCTCGGCCTCTTCCTTGGAGACCTGCTCCTTGATGACGGCGGGGATGCCCTCGACCTTGGCCTTGGCCTCGGCCAGACCCAGCTGGGTGATGGCGCGGACTTCCTTGATGACCTTGATCTTCTCAGCGCCGAAGTCGGTCATGACCACGTCGAACTCGGTCT
>CANPXZ010000173.1 GCA_947587485.1 uncultured Oscillospiraceae bacterium
CGGAGATGTTCAGCATCTCGTCCGCCGCCTGGGCCGCCGCCACCCGGTCCACCTCGTGGTCCATGACCGCAAGACAGATGTTGTCCCGGTAGATGACGGCGTTTTCCAGGATCGCGTAGCGGCTGACGGTGTGCTGCATGTCGTTTTGGAGCATGCGCTTGACGGAGACGGTGTCCGCCCCCATCCGGCGCAGGAACGCCGCCGCCTCGAAGGTCCGCTCGCCGGTGCGGATGGTGAAATTCTTCGTGTCCGTGACCATGCCGGCCAACAGGGCCTCCGCCTCCACCCGGCTGATGTCGCTCTGCTCCACCACCTCCTGCAGCAGTTCCACCACCAGCTCCGAGGCGGAGGAGGCGTAGGGCTCGTGGAAGGTGAGGGCGGCGTTGTCGATGTAGCTGGCCGCCCGGCGGTGGTGGTCGATGATGACCAGGCGGCTGATGGTCTGCAGCAGCGCCTCGTCCTCCACCTGCTCGGGCCGGTTGGTGTCCACCACCACCAGAAGGCTCCGGGAGTTGGCCTGGAGCATGGCCTCCTTGGGGGTGATGAAGATGTCCTCGTATTCCTTGTGCCGTTTCAGTTCGTCCATCAGCATGCCGCAGGCGTTGGGGCCGCCGCCCATCACGATCCGGGCCCGTTTGCCGCAGCTTCTGGCGATGCAGCAGATGCCCACCGCAGCCCCCAGCACGTCCATGTCCGCGAACCGGTGGCCCATGACGTAGGTGGTGGAGGCGTCCTTGATGAAGGAGGCCAGGGCGTTGGCCACCACCCGGCTTTTCACCTTGGTGCGGGTCTCCACCTCGGTGGCCTTGCCGCCGAAGAACTCAAAATTGATCCGGTTGCGGATGACCGCCTGGTCGCCGCCCCGGCTCAGGGCCATCTCCACGCTCATGGAGGCGAAGTTGAAATCCTCCTCCAGGCTGGCCCCGTCCAGGCCGGCCCCCAGGCTCACCGTGGCGTGGATGCCGGAGGTGTTGGAGATCTTGTGGACCTCGTCCAGAATGGTGAATTTGTCTGCGGCCAGCTTGTCGAAGTGCCGCCGCTCGCACAGGAAGATGTACCGGTCCCGGTCGTACCGGCGCAGAAAGCCCCGGGTCCCCTCGATCCACTGGACGAACATGTCCTCCAGCTGGTTGCGCAGGTCGTTGCGGGTCCGCTCGGGCACATTGCGCATCAGCTCGTCGTAGTTGTCGATCATGATGAGCATCACCACCGGCCGCGAGGCGGTATATTCCCGGCGGATGTCGTCGTAATCGGTCACGTCGAACCAGTATGTCACGCCCATGGAGCCGCTGACCCGCTCCTCGCCCCTGCCCTGGACCAGGTTGCCGTGGACCTGATAGCGCCGGTCGCCCACCTCCACCAGGCCCGGGCACCGGCTCTTGCCCTCCAGGACCCATTTGCCCTGAAAGCCCGGGACAAGCTCCGTGATGGCCGCGTCCACGCTGGGCTCCTTCCGGCCGCAGATGGCGAAAAACTCCTGGTTGGCCCACACCAGCCGTCCCGAATCCACAAAATACGCCGCCATGGGCAGCGGAAAGTTCATCATGGCGTTGTCCCGGGCCGCCTCGGAGTCATAGGTGACGGACTGGATGTACTCCATCAGCTCCCGCTTCCGCCGGCGGGCCATGGCCATATTGACGATCAGCAGCACCAGCGCCGCGACGGCCTCGCCCAGGGCCAGATACGGCTCGTGGAAAAACAGCGCCGTCACCGCCGCGAAAACGAACAGGCACAGTATATAGAACCTGGAGCCCGGCTCGCCCAGTTTTTTGGTGATCTTATTCATGGCATACTGCTCCAAAATAAATATACTGCATTATTATAACAGAAACGGCATGATATTACAATTACATTTTTCCTTCCCCTCGTCCACATACTATCGGCGAGGTGAAAGGATGAAAGCGGTCATACTCACCGGCGGCGAGGGCACGCGTCTGCGGGCCATATCCGGCGGAGTTCCCAAGCCCATGATGCCCCTTCTGGGCACGCCGCTGCTGGAGCGCACGGTGGCCCTTCTGCGGGAGAACGGCTTCGACAGCCTGTGCATGACGCTCCACTATCAGCCCCGGGCCATCCGGGAGCGGTTCCGGGACGGGGCGGATTTTGGCGTAAGGATCGAATACCGCGAAGAGCGCACCCCCCTGGGGACGGCGGGAGCCGTGCGCAACTGCGCGGATTTTATCGGGGACGAAAAGTTTCTCGTCATCAGCGGCGACAGCGCCTGCGACTTCGACCTGGCCGGGCTGATGGCCGGTCATGAGTCCGGCGTCACCATCGCCCTGGCGGCCCAGGCGGAGCCCCTACCCTACGGCCTCGTCATCACCGACCGTGCCGGGAACATCACCGGCTTTCTGGAAAAGCCCGCCTGGGAGCGGGTGGTGACGGACCAGGTCAGCACGGGCATATACGCCCTCAGCCCGGACGTGCTGTCCTATATCCCCCCGGACACGCCCTACGATTTCGCCAGGGATCTGTTTCCCCGGCTGCTGGAGCGGGGCGTTCCCATGCGGGGCCGGGTGATGGACGGCTACTGGTGCGACATCGGCACGCCCCAGGCATACTACCAGTGCAACCTGGACGCCCTGAACGGGCTTTATCACCTGCCCGGAGGCCGGGAGCCGCCCCGCCGGGTCCTGCCCTGCCGGGACCGGGCCAGGCTCATGCGGGCCATGGGCGAGGCCCTGGCGGAGTTCGGCGCGGACTTCTCGGACGGCCTCACCGTCTCCCTGGCCCACGGCAAGGCCCATCTCGCCCCCCTGGCGGACCAGAGCGCCCTCTCCCTGGAGGGGGACAGCGCCGCCGTCCGCCGTCTGGAGGCGCTGGCCAGAAGGCTGGAAAAGGATATACAGTAAGGCCCCGCCCCTGCCAATGCAGGGACGGGGCGCTGCCGTTGCCGTGCCGGCATTCACTCCGCCGTGACCACCGGGGCGCCGGGGGCGTTCCGGCCGATGGAGGCGATGCCGTTTTTCGCGCTGGCCTTGGCCTTATAGCCCTCGCTGACAGCGATGATCCCGCCGTTGGATGCCTTCAGGCGGAAACGGAACTGGCCGCCCTTGTCCTTATAGAGCTCATACTTGGGGTGAGTCAGGGTCTCAAAGCCCGACACCGTCTGATCCTCTACATGGGCCGCGCAGTTTTTCCGCACGCTCTCCACGCCGTTCTTGCAGGCGTCCAAGCTGCTGTAGGTCTCGCCCCCGGCCGCGATGACCTGCCCGTTGGTGGCATAAAGATTAAAGACATACTCCCCGTTTTTCGCCGTTTTGATCTCGAATTTCGCTGCCATGTGTTTCTCCTTCTTTCTTTTTATATTCTTGGTGGTCCATTTGCTGAGACCATATTACGACGTTATCTGACAAAATGCAACAATAATCTTTCACTTTTTGGGAACAAAATTAGCATTGTTACCAATTTGTGCAGTAAAAAACTCCCTGCCCCTCAGGGCAGGGAGTGATACTGACAGAGCTTTCGCGGCCGGGCGTTACTTGGAGTTGAAGATGCGGAAGATGCTGTCGAAGGGGTCCTCTTCCTCCGGCTCGCCAGACGCCGCCGGCGCCGCAGGCTTTTCCTCGGCCGCGCGCTCGGCGCTGGTGAACAGCTGCTCCGCCGTGGGCTGGCTCTCCGGGGAGCCGGCCGCTTTGGTGGCCACCGCCTTGGCGGTCTGAGTGCCCTCGTCAAAGCCGGTGGCGATGACGATGACCCGGATCTCGTCGTCCATGGAGTTGTCAAAGGAGGCGCCGAAGATGATGTTGGCGTCGGGGTGGGCTGCGGCCTGGACCAGGTTCGCGGCGGTCTCCACATCGTCAAGGCCCATATCCTCGGAGCCTGTGATGTTGATGAGCACGCCGTGAGCGCCGTTGATGGAGGTCTCCATCAGGGGGCTGGAAATGGCCATCTGGGCGGCGTCCTCCGCCTTGCCCTTGCCGACGGCGTGGCCTACGCCCATGTGGGCGAAGCCGGCGCCGCGCATGATGGTGCACACGTCGGCGAAGTCCAAGTTGATGAAGCCGGTGTTTTTGATGAGCCCGGAGATGC
>CANPXZ010000174.1 GCA_947587485.1 uncultured Oscillospiraceae bacterium
GAGCCGGAGAAGACCGCCGCCGTCTGGGACGTGCCCGTCACGCCCGTACCGGAGAACCACTGACTTCCCCGCGCGCCGGTATCTCCTTTGGGGCCTGTAGACCCGGCGGGCCCTGTGGGGCCCTGGGCGCCCGTGGCCCCCGTGTTTCCTTTTGGTCCCTGGGGACCGGTCGGACCGGCGGGGCCGGTATCGCCCTTCGCGCCGGCCGCGCCCTTGATGCTCCCCGCATACGCCCACGTCGCCACGGTCGCCGCGCCAGCCTTCGCGCAGCGGTACACATTCCCCGTGCCTGTGTTCAGGTAGTAGTCCCCCACGAGCGCCGAGCTGACGCCGGAGCCGGAGAAGACCGCCGCCGTCTGGGACGTGCCCGTCACGCCCGTACCGGAGAACCACTGACTTCCCCGCGCGCCCGCGTCCCCTTTGGGACCCTGGTCACCCTTCACACCCTGTGGGCCCTGGCCGCCGGTATCGCCCTTCGGACCCTTGAAATTGCCGATCAATACTCTGCTCATTGTCATCCTCCTCTCATGCCGCGTCCGTCACGATGTAATAAATGTTCCCGCTCGCATCCACCTCAAAGGCGGGCGGCGTGTCCGCGTCGTTGTAGCAGGCCCAGAGATTGCCATCCGCGTCGCCGGACAGGGTGAACATCCCGTTTATCTGCACGGTGATGCCGCTCTCGCCCTGGGGACCCTGGGGTCCCGGCAGGCCCTGGATGCCCTGCGGCCCGCGCTCTCCGGGATCGCCCTTGTCTCCCTTTTCCCCCTGGACGCCCGGGTCGCCCTTCTCGCCTTTATCTCCCTTTTCGCCGGTCGCGCCCCGGGGGCCCTGCGCCCCCTGCAGCCCTTGCTCGCCCACCGGGCCCTGGACGCCCTGGGGACCCCGCGGCCCGGTGGGACCGGCGGGACCGGTATCGCCCGTGTCCCCCTTTTCCCCCTGTGCGCCCGGGTCGCCCTTCTCGCCTTTATCTCCCTTTTCGCCGGGCTCGCCCCGGGGACCCTGCGCCCCCTGCAGCCCCTGCTCTCCCACCGGGCCCTGGACGCCCTGGGGCCCGGCGGGTCCGGTGGGACCAACGGGACCGGTATCTCCCTTGTCCCCCCGTGGGATGCCAAAACGGACGGAGAACGAATCGCCCGCCGCAGTTTTCGCCGCCGTGGCCATGCTCCCAGGCGGCAGGCTTTCCGCGCTCACCGTCATATCCTCAATGGCCCGGCGCGCTTTTTCCGCCGCCTCCGCGCTTGTCTTTGCCCGCCCCTCGTCCTCCGCCGCAGCCCCGGCGGACGCCTTGGCCTGTTTGGCATAATCCGCCGTCGCCTCCCGGGCGTATTGCGCGATCTTCTCTCCGGCGATCTTCATGGCCGTCCCGTGCTGAGAAACAGCAAGGAGCGAATCGTCGTAAAACGCTTCCGCCGCCGGCAGCTGCTGGATGTATTTATCAGGCATTAATATCCTCCTTAAAGGTTGACTCCATTCAGTCTTATATACCCAAGCTTTGACCCTGGATCATATCCGATAGCAACCACTTCTTTATCTTCATAGAATTCACCATGAATAACTCTTGATTTTAGTTCAATTCCATATGGAGTAATAACTAGAACTGCACTTCCTGATGTTGCTTCCATGTATCCGTTATATAAAACGGTTTTCCCTCTGTACGCTCCGTTGCCCCACCAAAAATCTCCCTCTGACGATATGAGGCCATTTATATTTTCTATATTTGCATTTTTTGCTTCTATGGTCCCGTCGGCAGCCACACTGACGTTGTCGCCTATCCGTATCGTACCGCCGGTGATATTCCCGGTAAAGTTCCCGTTCGTGGCCGTAATAGTCCCGTCGGCGGCCACCTTGAAGTTATCGCTGTCCAGCGTGAACCGGTTGCCCTTGATGTTGATCTGGTCAAAGCTGGCGTTGAGCATGGAAACGATCTGTTCGTTCTCGTCTTTGCCGATTTTCGCGGCCAGTTTTCCGTTTACTGCCCCATCCGGGTCATTCACCGCAAAGTCCAGGCCCTCGACAGCGGCTTTAAGGCCCATCGACCCCTCTGCTCCGTTGATATCCACGCTCAAAGCGTCCGCTGTCAGCTTGAGCGCGGCCAGGGATTCCCCCTGGCCTTTCACGGTCTCCGTGATGCCCTCCAGCGAGACGCCTATCTCCGCCAGCTTCCCGTCGACCTCATCCACTACGCCGACACGGATCTCATCCGCCCGCCGGTCGATATAGCTCCTGCTCCGGGCCTCCGCCAGCTCGATCTTCCGTTCGACCGGGTCCGTATAGCCGAACTCATGGTCCGTGTCGCCCCCGGCCGGGGCCCCGATGTCCGCAGAAAGCTCCGCGCCGAACCGGATCCGTCGCCGGACCAGCGGGCCGTACAGGCCCCGCACCGTCACGCCGTCGCCCAGCTCCGCCCCCACCGGCAGCCGGGCTCCCTCGGCCTCGAACCCCGCGTAGCTCTTCCCCTGCACCGCCGCCAGCAGCCCGTCCGCCATGGCCTGGGTGCCGTAGGGACACTCCGCCTCCAGCACGTACCCCGTCTGGTCCCCGGACCGGTACGCCGTCCCGCTGTCCACCTTCAGCAGTACGCCGTCGATCTGGTCCGTGAGACCCAGGCTCTCAAAGCTCTTCGCGTTTTCTCCGATGAAGTGCTTGTTGTTCACAGCAGTATCCGCGTATCCCCGAACAGGATCGCGTCTCCCTCCTCCGTCACAAGATAGTGGGTCTCCGGCGGCATGGACCCGTACAGGGGCGTCAGCAGCAGCCGGCCGGCCGCCGTCACCTGCCAGTTGCCCCCGTGGGCCGCCGCGATATGCCCCAGCACCTCCCGCATGGTGTACACCCCCAGCGGGTCCTCCACCGTGTACGCCCCGTTGAACGCGCACCGCTCATCCAGCTCCGTGCCCATGGCCGCCGCGATGGCCCCGGCCGCCGCCTCCATGCTCATGGGAAACGCCAGGCCCTCCGGCTCCCATTTGGCGTCGCCCCGCTTCATGGCGTCGTAGGCCGTCACGTCCAGCCGGCCGTTCACGTCCGCCCGCTGGTCGATCCAGAACGCGCCCAGCTGCATCCATGGGCCGCCGTCCTCCCGGACATAGGCCCGGATCTCCCCGTTCCGGGGCGGCGCCTGCTCCGGCCAGAAGCTCGCCGTCAGCACCGCGCAGCAGGTGTTCCCCACGCCGGGCGTGTCGTACAGCTCCTGCCCGATCTCCCCGCTCCGGAGCCGGTCCGCCCCGTACTCCACCCCGGCCACATCGATCTTGTACTCCTTCATATGGGATCAACTCCCACCATGTTGAAGCTCAGCTCTTCATACCGCTCCTCTTCCTTGTTCCACCGGCCCACGCTCAAAGACCCCTTGCCCGCGTAGAACCTCCCGTCCCGCCAGGAGCCGTAGTAGGGCGACAGGTAGTGCAGCGTGAAGGGCTGGCCCTTCGCCACCATTTGCAGCACCGTCTTCATCTCCTCCTTCGTCAGCCAGGATGCCTTGTAGGAGAAAGACTCCACCGTGAACATGGCCCCCGCGTACAGGGTCCCGCTCATGGCCCGGGTCGTATCCTCCGTGTAGGTGGTCTCAAAATCATACCCCAGTCCCTCGTCGGGCTGGGGTATGATCTTGCCGTTCATCTTCATATAGTCCTGCGCCATCGTTTTTCCTTTCCTTGTTATTCGGGGCCCCATGCGGCACGCCTGTCGCGTGGGGAGAGGAAGGGCCGCAGGCTATCCGGGGTTTGCCGCTTGCGGCGGATCCCGGCCCAGCCATGCGAGCTCTGACGACCTCACCCCGCGAAGGGGTCCTTCCCGCTGGCCCGGCGCTGGATGCGCGCCTCCGTGGCCACCGCCCGGAACAGGCTCTTCCCGTCCAGCTGGCCGTCCACATACACGTTCACCACGATGGGCGTCTCCCCGCCCGGGCCCTGGCGCTCCAGCGCGGCCCGCAGCCCGCTCACCGCGTCCGCCAGCCCCTGGACCGGCCCGTCCGCGTACACCGCCTTCGGCGGCAGCACCGTCCCCGCAGCCAGCACCGGCTGGGGCACCTG
>CANPXZ010000175.1 GCA_947587485.1 uncultured Oscillospiraceae bacterium
CCCGTATCAGCGCGGCCTGCAAGCTCAACGGCATGAACTATTCCACCTTCATGCACGGCCTGAAGCTGGCCGGCATCCAGATGAACCGGAAGATGCTCTCCGAGACCGCGATCAACGATCCCGCCGCCTTCACCGCCCTGGTGGAGAAGGCCAAAGCGGCACTTTAAAAAGTTCAAAAAAGGGCGCGTTCACAACGCGCCCTTTCCTTATGGAAAGCCTCCCCTGTGCAGAGGTGCGGACTTCGATAAAGCAAAAGCCCCCCTTGTGTAAATGGGGGAAGGCGGCGAACTCTGCGAGGCTTTTGTGAGACCATGAACAAGGAGAAAAACAAGCAAAAGACCGGGAAGGCCGGGCAGGTGATGTCGTTTTTGCTATACGCGCTGCTGGGCGGGGTCTGCGGGTTTATGAGCATGTGGCTGACGGAGGGGATGAGCTTCGGCCGGATGATGCTGACGCTGTGCGCGCTGGTGGTATGGCTGTATGTGTGCATCCTTCTGCACATGGCGCTGCACGAGGCGGGCCACTGGCTGTTCGGCGTGCTCACCGGCTACCGGTTCATGAGCTACCGGGTGGGCTCTCTCATGTGGGTCCGGGGCGAGGACGGGCGGGTGCGCTTTCGCCGGTTCAGCCTGGCCGGGACCGGGGGGCAGTGCCTGCTGGGGCCGCCGGACTGGCGGGAGGATGGATTTCCCTGTGTGCTGTATAACCTGGGCGGCTGCGCGGTGAACCTGCTTCTGAGCCTCGCTGCGGGGACGCCGGCCCTTGCCGTGGGGCTCCGGACGGCCCCCGGCATAGCGCTGGCGGTCTTTGCCATGACGGGGCTGGTGCTGGGGGCGATCAACGGTCTGCCCCTTCGGATCGGCCCGGTGGAGAACGACGGCCGCAACGCCCTGGCGGTGGCCCGGGACCGGGACGCCCGGCGGGCCTTTTGGCAGCAGATGAAGATGGCGGAGCTCCAGGCCCGGGGCCTGCGGCTGAGGGACATGCCGGAGGAGCTGTTCGAGGCTCTGCCTGCGGACCGGCTGCGGGGCAGTCTCACCTCCGCCGTGGCGGCGGCGGCCTGCAGCCGGGCCCTGGACGCAGGGGATGCGGAGGGGGCGGCTGCCATGATCGAGGCGCTGCTTTCCTCCGGCGCGGCGGCGCTGGGCCTTTACCGGAGCTTTCTCACCGGCGACCTGATCTTCTGCTGCCTGGTCATGGGCCGGCGGGAGAAGGCGGCAGCGCTGCGCACAAAGGAGCAGAAGCGGTTCATGAAGGCCATGAAGAGCAACCCTTCCGTCCTGCGGACGGAATACGCCCTGGCCCTTCTGCTGGACGGGGATGAGGCCGCCGCCGATAAGGCCCGGGCCGGTTTTGAGAAGGCGGCCGGGACCTACCCCTATCCGGCGGAGATCGCCGGGGAGCGGGAGCTGCTGGCGCTGGCGGATGCTGCGTCGAAAAAGATATAAAGAGATGTAAAAGTTCCGGGCCCCTTTTTGAGGAACCCGGAACTTTTTGAAGGATGAAGAGAGGGTCAGGACCGATCCGCCAGGGCGTTGATGCACTTCGTGCAGATGTTCTTGCCTTTGTAGCTGACGATACCCACAGAGCTGTCGCAGAACACGCAGGCCGGCTGGTACTTCTTCAGCATGATCGTGTCCTCAGACACGAAGATCTCCAGCGCGTCCCGCTCCGCGATGTCCAGCGTCCGGCGCAGCTCGATGGGCAGCACGATGCGCCCCAGCTCATCCACCTTGCGTACGATACCGGTCGATTTCATAGGCATCCCCCTGTTCCCTAAAATTGCCTATAAAAAACCTATCATATAAAATTAGTAAAGTCAACGGGGCAAAAGGGAACGGGAAGCAAGTTTAGTGAATATTCACTATATGTTAATTCCAGCTTTTACCACGAAATTCCAGGACTTACCAAAACAGCCGGCCGGGGCCTTCAAAACGCCTGGAGCGTCCGCGTCACATGGATTCCGGGGCGGTGACGCCCAGGATGTCCAGAGCGTTCTCCAGCACCTGCTTGACGGCGGCGGCCAGGGCCAGACGGGCCTGGGCCAGGGCCGTTTCCTCGCCACGGATGCGGCAGGCGTTGTAGAATTTGTGGAACCGGGAGGCGAGCTCCGTGGCGTAGCGGTTGATGCGGGAGGGGTCCAGCTCTGCGGCGGCGGCCTGGATCTCGCCGGGGAAGGCGGCGATGGATTTGATGAGCTCCCGTTCCTGGGCGGTGGACAGCAGCGCGGCGTCCGCCCGGTCCGGCAGGACCAGCCCGTCGGCGGCCAGCGCGGCCAGCAGGGAGCAGATGCGGGCGTGGGCGTACTGGACGTAATAGACCGGGTTCTCGCTGTCCTGGCGCACGGCCAGGTCCAGGTCGAACTCCAGGTGGCTGCCGGGGCTGGCGTTGAAGAAATACCGGCAGGAATCCCGGCCGATCTCGTCCATCAGGTCTGCCAGGGTCAGGGCCTTGCCCGTGCGCTTGGAGACCTTCACGGTCTCGCCGTTTCTCGTCAGGCGGACCATCTGCATGATAAGAAATTCCAGCGCCCGGCCCTCAAGGCCCAGCTCCGGGCACTTCATGGTCTGGCCGAAGCGGATGGCGTGGCCGTGGTGGTCCGCGCCCCACACGTCGATGACCCGGTCGAAGCCACGCTCCACGAACTTGTTCCGGTGGTAGGCGATGTCCACGGCGTAGTAGGTCCAGGTGCCGTCGGCCCGGCGCATGCACTCGTCCTTGTCCGCGCCGAAGTCGGTGTTGCGAAGCCAGAGCTGGCCGTCCTTCTCATAGGTGTGGCCGCTTTTGGTGAGGATGTCCACCGTCTCGGCCACATAGCCGGACTCGTGCAGGTCCGTCTCCAAAAACCACCGGTCGAACTCTATGCCGTAGCGCTCCAGGTCCTCTTTCATCCGCCGGATGTTCCGGGGGATGCCGTAGGCGATGAAGGCTTTCTGCCGCTCTTGGGAGGACATGGCGTCATACTTGTCCCCGTCGGCGTCGTAGATCTCCTGCGCCAGGGCCCGGATGTCGTCCCCGTGGTAGCCGTTGTCGGGAAATTCCACCGCGTCCTCCCCGTGGAGAAGCTGCAGATACCGGGCCTCCAGGGAGCGGCCGAACAGCTCCACCTGGTGGCCGGCGTTGTTCACGTAGAACTCCCGCCACACGTCCCAGCCGGCCCAGTCCAGCACGGCGGCGGTGGTGTCCCCCAGCACGCCGCCCCGGGCGTTGCCGATGGTCATGGGGCCCGTGGGGTTGGCGGAGACGAATTCCACCATGACCCGCTTGCCGTTTCGCGTCTCGCTGCGGCCGTAGGCGGCGCCCTCGGCCCTCACCGCGTCCAGCACGGCGGCATACCAGCTGTCCGAGAGCCGGAAGTTCAAAAAGCCGGGGCCGGCGGCCTCGGCGGCGGTGAAGAAGGACCCGTCCAGCGCGATGTTTTGCAGGATGTCCTCCGCGATGGTCCGGGGGGCGGCGTGCAGAGCCTTGGCCCCGGCCATGGCGTGGTTGGCGGCAAAGTCGCCGTTCTGGGTGTTCTTGGGGATGCTGACGGACCCGGAAGCGCCCTCCAGCGCCGGGACCGCCTTTTTGATGAGCGCGTCGATGTCCGACTTTGCCCGTTCGATCAGGTCAGCCATTTCTCTTCTCTTTCACATTGATCTTGAATTGGTTGCGGCCCATGGGGGTGTGGTTGAAGTCGATGTCGTAGTCCAGCTCCATGGTGCCCCCATGCTCGTCCAGCTTCGCGTCGATGCGGCGGGTATCCACCCCCATGGTGGCGCTGCCGAAGGGGGTCTCGTACAGGAAGAAGTCCTTCTGTCCCTCCCGGAACACCATCTCGGAGTTCAGGCTCCCCTCCCGGCGCAGCACCACGCCCATGGGGTTGATGGTGAAGGTGGTGCGGGTGCCGTCCAGCCCGGTCAGGTCG
>CANPXZ010000176.1 GCA_947587485.1 uncultured Oscillospiraceae bacterium
GCTTGCCCACGTACTTTGCATAGGCCACCTCTACCCGCGCGCCGCCGCTGTCTCTCCAGCCGTGCAGCGCCACCACGGCGTCCGCGGTGTCCACCATCGAAAGGCAGATACGCATATAATCGGTGCGGGTCATGCCCGCAGGCAGCATGGCATGGTTCAGCACCGTGTAGCCCCATTCACCCAGGTGGGCCGCCAGCTCGCGGATTTTCTCCCGGTAGTTCGGGTGCCCGGTGATCGGCTCGGCAATATACAGCTTCGTCGGTTCCATCAAGATTCCTCTTTCACCGGCAGGAGCTTGGAGAGGATGCGCCAAATCCGAAGCTGCCTCTTGTCGATACGCCGCACCGCGTCCTCCACCAAATAGAGCTTGTTATATATCCGCTCATAGTCCTGTCGCTGCTCACGGCTGATCTGGGTCAGCAGCTTTCTCCGCTCGATGTCTCTCGCCTGCTTGTTCTCAAAATTGACGCTCACAGTCTTGCCGTTTTTGAGTGTAACCGACAGCGTATAGGGGTGGGTCGCACCGGCAGTCTCGGACGTTCCGATCATCGCCACTTCATCCGCCGCGATAGCGTAATACTCGTCAAACTCGATCATGCCCCGGTCTCCTCTTTCACCCACTCTTGCCCTGCTGTCTCCCGCTTCGCCGCGAATAGCTCCGGGTTGTCGGTTATCACCATATGGAGCGCGTGAGCAAGCTCATCTATCCGTTTTTCGTCATGGTTCGCGTACCCCATAAAGTCGGCGATGCCGTGGAGCAGTTCATGGAGCAGATCGACCTCCATCTTGCCCTCGGCGTTGGGGCATACCCGAATAACAAGGTTGACATAATCTATCTCCCCGGAGTAGTTGACCTTGCCTAAATCCAATCGGTCGGTGATCTCCACGGTGTAGACCGCCCCGCCGATCTTTATACTTTTCGGTATGTTCACGATGTCCCCTCCTCGTCCGTCAGGATGTTTGTCCGCGGGATATAAAACCGGTTTTCCTGTGTGCGTTCGGCCTTTCGCACGTCACCCAGCAGTTGCTCCAGCCCCTGCATGGTCTTTCGGTTCGCGTTTATCCATGTGACTACCGGCAGCAGTGCGCTGCTCATATCCTTGGCGCGGCGACGCCGCTGACGCACCTCGCGCAGCGTGTGGCACAGGGCGATATATTCCTCCGGCGTGTGGTCGGCCAGTTCGACCTCATGCAGGATGTCGCTTGTCTCGGAATACGTCTGCTGCGCGTCCTGCACGGCGATGTTATACTGCTGCTCTGCCCCGCGCAGGAAATCCATAAAGTAGGCCAACCGGTCGCTGACCTTTGCCTCGTCGGTGTCCAAAATCTTCCCCTCCTTTATCTCTTATACCGTGTCACACTGTTGCATATCCCCGTTTTCGCCGGCGGCTTTATCTATCTCCCACCGGCGGCGTTTCTCGCAGGTTTCGTGGCATGAGTGAGATTCCCCGTTGCCGTTGATAGCACCCCATCCCGCGTCACAACCGTCACACGGATATTTCAGCCGTTCCGCTCTCTCCGCCTCCTGCTGGGCGCGGAAAATATCGATTGCTGTCCTATAAGCGGATATTACCAGCTTGTCCGGCAGAACGAGGTCACAGACAGCACAGTTTTTATCACAGCCTGGGCCGGTCTGCCGCATTACGCAGGCCAGCTCATTGGATAAAACCCTGATCGCATTTTCAGTTGTCTGGGCCAGTACCGGGTTGTCGGCGTATGCACCGGCATTCTGTTCTGCCGGGGCAAGAACCTGTTCTGGCTGCAGGCCACGGGACGCGCCCGCGTTCCCTTCTCGCAGCCGGGCCGCGGTCTTTGAAACGTCGTCCACGTCCATGCAGTAGGTGTCCCAGGATCGCAGCACGGATTTGCCGTCATACAGGTTATGTACCGCCGTGGTCAGGTCGTCCCGCGCCTTGCACAGCGCGGATATGGCCTCGCCGCGGGAAATCGTTTTACCAGCCATCGGTGAAGGTCTCCTTTCCGCTTTTGTTGATCCGCTTTTTGTAAAACGGGCAGGTCTTGCCCTTGAAGTTGTTATCCCGCAGGGCCGCGCACCGGCCCTTATCCTCCGCCCGGCAGGGTGGGAACAGGTTATACCGTGGGCGTGTCGTATCAGCCATTTTCATATCCTCCTGTTCCACCGTAGCGCGCCTTGTCGACCCGCCTCGCTCGCGGGGCGCTTCACCCACGTGGGCGGGTGATAGTCAAGATGTATCTCGCAGCCGCAGTTCACGCACTGCACACGGACTGTGTACACCTTGTAATCCCTCCAGGAAATATTGAGCTTATGCTCTGTCACGGTTCGTTCCGCCCGCGCACCACAAAGTGGGCATGGCTTCAATGTACCGTTCTTGTTCTGACGGATCAGGTTTTCTCGGTGCTCCAGTTCTGCGGTCAACTGCTCCAGCACGGCGGCGGCCTCCAGGGCGTTTTTGGTGCTGGCGCAGACGTGGTAAAGCTGGACTTGCTCGTTGGCGTCAGTCCGCAGCCGGTCGATCATCTCCCGGTAATATGCCGTGTTTTCCATCGGTTGCCTCCATTTCGTAGTCAACTATCCACGCTCACTGTGTAGCTTCACGCCCTCTCGATACCCGATCTGGAAGGCGGCGCGGTCCCGCACAGTCTCATAGTTTACGCAGCTCGTTGCGTCAGCGTTATGGATTGACCCCACATTCCAGGCCGCGCAGGCGTGCTCATGGATGCAGGATGCACACGTCTGCGGGGCAGCTTGTTTTTTCTTTGCCACGCTCTCACGCCTCCAGAAAAACGTGCAGGGGCCGGAGTCAAGTCATATTGCACCAGCACTGCGGGAGTCGAACCCTATGCAGTTTGCAGAATCGAACTGCGCTTCATCTTGACGTAGACCGCCCACATGGATCCGACCCAGCACGTCATTTTTCGCTCACTGCTTGCGTTGTGTAGCCGCTTGCCTCATTTCTGCCCACCCATTCCCAGGTGTCGCGCGCAGTCGGGGCAAAAATGCAGCCATTGTCCGGTCGTGCCCTTCTCGGATGCCCAGCCCGCTTTTTTTACCGCGCCCACGGCGTCGTACCAGGTGTCCTCCGTGCCCAGCTTCTCGCCGCAAAACTCGCAGGTAGGGGTGTACCTCCGCTGTCCGGCCACGTGGTTTATCTTTATCATGTCGGGTCCTCCCCTCGTCAATCTTTGCGGAAAAAAGACCCCACCCAGCCGTCCGCTGCCAACGGCAGGTCCGCGGCCCAGGGGATAGGCGTTGACATAATCCGCACCACCTTGCCCAGCATGGCGCCCTCGTCCGCAAAGGGTTTTACATCTATGACCACTTCATCGTGGACGTGAAACACCACCGGCAGGCCCTCCGCCTCCAGGTGTTCGATTGCTTGGGCCAGACAGTCGCGGGCTATGGCCTGCACGCAGTTCTCCACCAGCTTGCCGCCGTAGGTCTCAATGCGCTTCCACTTCTTCGTGGTCTGATCCATGCCCATGTAGGATATGGACGGCATACCCCACCGGTTCACGCCCAGCGCCGGGTCAATATAGAACAACCTCCGCCGGGACGGCAGGGTGATGGTCAGACAGGTGACGCCGTTGTTGCCGTCGTATTCCCGGCGCACCTCGCAGCCGTGGACCGCCTTTCCACCGCCAAACTCGATCACATCCAGGGCGGCGGCCTCAAAGTCCCCCCACAGGTTCACGATCTTGGGGTTCGCCTTCCGCCACCGGTTCACGATGTCCAGCAGGTCGTCCTCCGGGATGCCCATATCCAGGGCGCCCATGGTGATAAGCGCGCCGGTGCTTCCCTGATACCCCAGGGCCAGCTCGGCCACCTTGCCCTTTTGCCGCAGGTGCCCGTTTTCCCCGCCCTTCACCACGTTGCACTTGAACATTTGAGACGCGGACGCGCAGTA
>CANPXZ010000177.1 GCA_947587485.1 uncultured Oscillospiraceae bacterium
CGAACGAGAACACGAACGATCTGATACGATTTTTCTTTCCAAAGGGCTGTGATTTCAGGACCGTCACAGAGGATGACGTCGCAAGAGTGGAGCGCCTGCTCAACTCCCGCCCCAGAAAATGCCTCAAATGGCGCACCCCTGCTGAAGTCCTTAGTGTTGCACTTGCTTGACTTTCTGCCCAGGGCCGCCGTAAGGCGGCTCGGAGGGGTTGTTACCAGTCTTGGAGGACATCCCAGCTTGGTAACAATCCCTCAGTCTCCGGCCGTTCTGGGGCCCCCAACAGGCACGCCTGCCTGTTGGGGAAAAGGAGGGGCAGCGGAACGGACGAGCTCTGGCGCTTGCCGCCTGGGGTCCCCAACAGGCAAGCTTGCCTGTTGGGGAGAGGAGGCGTCGCGGGCTATTCGGGATATGCCGCTTGCGGCATATCCCGGCCTAGCCCAGCGAACGGCGACGAAGGGATGTGGAGCTTGTCCCGACGTGACAGCTCCCTTTACACAAGGGAGCCATAAAAGGTGTTGCTTTCAGCGACAACTCATATATTGCTCACGCCCTCCGGAACCGCACCGCGCCCACGGCGTGGGCCAGGGCCACCAGATTCTCCGCCTCCTCGGACCGGACCAGCATCTCCTGCCAGCCCTCGCCGTCCGCCGGCCCCAGCGCAATGTCGCACCAGCACACGTCCGGCCCCAGCCCGAACACCATCACGTCTGTCTCGCCCCGCTGCCGGAAGGCCCCCAGGCAAGCGGCCTCGTCCCCTATTACCGCCCGCAGGCCGGGCCCGATGAACCCCTCGTCCATGGCCAGCGCCTCCAGAGTCCCCGCCACAGTCTGCCCCTCCCGCGCGGCCCGGGCGAAGTAATGCCGGCGCACCGGCCCCGCCTCGGTCCAGGGCACCCGGGGAAAGTACTTCCTCCGCAGCGCCTCCAGCGCTTCATCTTCAAATATCCGCTCTCTTGCCATGACGGCCTCCGTCCTTTTTCTGAACATCATATCCCATCTCCGCCCGCCCGTCAATTCCCTTGCGCCCCGGCCCGGGATATGATATCCTTGAGCGGACGGGAGGCGATACCATGGACATCTACGGCACCCTTGGCCCGGCCTGTTCGGACACGGACACCCTGGAGGCCATGTTCCGCGCGGGCATGACCGGCGTGCGGCTGAACCTGTCCCACGTGGCCCTCCGGGATGCGGCCGACCAGCTTTCCCGGCTCCGTGAGGCGGCGGAGTGCTGCGGCATACAGCCCAAGCTTCTCATCGACATGCAGGGCCCGGAGCTGCGGGTGGGCGCGCTTCCCTC
The DNA here is from genome assembly GCA_947587485.1 of uncultured Oscillospiraceae bacterium. Taxonomy (GTDB): domain Bacteria; phylum Bacillota; class Clostridia; order Oscillospirales; family Oscillospiraceae; genus CAJOIG01. Next base: position 1,298 of record CANPXZ010000177.1, read on the forward strand.
CCCCCTGTCCCTGGAGACCGGCTCTGCCGTGACCCTGGGCCATGGCGGCATCCCCGTCCCGGCCCTGGCGCTGCCCCACCTGACCCCCGGCCGGGAGGTGCTGCTGGACGACGGCAAGCTCCTGCTGCGGGTAACGGAAAACCGGGACGACGCTGCCACAGCTCTCGTGATCCGGGGCGGCCTTCTCCAGAGCCGCAAGAGCATCGCCCTGCCCGGGGCGGAGGTCCATCCCCCCGCCATGACGGAGGCGGACCGGGCCAACATCCGGGACGCGGCGGACTTTGGCGTCACCGGGGTCATGCAGCCCTTCGTCCGAAGCCGTGAGGACCTGGAGGCAGTCCGGGAAGCCCTGGACGCCGCCGGCGGGGCCCATATCCGGCTGTTCGCCAAGATCGAGAACCTGGACGGCGCGGCGCGGCTGCGGGAGCTTCTGCCCGCCGCGGACGAGATCGTCATCGCCCGGGGTGATCTGGGCAATGCCCAGCCCCTGTGGAAGCTGCCCGCCTTGCAAAAGCGCATCGCCGCCCAATGCCGGGCGGCGGGAAAGCCCTTCATGGTGGTGACCCAGATGCTTGCCTCCATGGAGCAAAGCCCCGTCCCCACCCGGGCGGAGGTCAGCGACATCTTCAACGCGGTCATGGACGGCGCGTCCTCGGTGATGGTCACCGGGGAGACCGCCGTGGGCCGCTGGCCCGTGGAGGTCATCCGCTATCTTGCCAACACCGCCCATGAGGCGGAGAGATTCGAGGTGTGACATGGAAATTCTGGAATATTACTCCCTGCCCCAGCCGGACAAGGACCGCTGGCTGGGCAAGCTCCGCGAGAGCGACTGGGCCGCAGGGCAGCTTTTGTTCTGGCTGCTGTGTTCCGGGGCCTTCCGGCTCCTGTGCGGCAAGACGGCCCGGGTCTATCTCCTGACGGAGGGCGACGATCTCGTCAGCTTCTGCACCCTGGCGGAGCAGGACGACGTGCGGGACACGGACCTTGGCCCCTGGATCGGCTTTGTGTACACCTTCCCGGCATATCGGGGCCACCGGTACGTGGGCCTTCTCCTGGACCACGCCTTCCAAACCGCCGCCAACCAGGGCGCGGAGCGGGTCTACATCTCTACCGGCGAGACGGGCCTGTACGAAAAATACGGCTGGCGCTTTGACCGCCTCCTGCCGGACATGAACGGCGAGCCCTCCCGTGTGTACGTAAAGGACGTATAAAATACATCGCGCCGCAGGCGCACATTATCGAAAGCCTCCCCTGTGCAAGGGGAGGTGGGTGCCGCTTGCGGCACTCGGAGGGGTTGTTACCAGTCTTGGAGGATATCCCAGCCCGGTAACAATCCCTCAGTCTCCGGCTATTCTGGGGCCCCCAACAGGCACGCCTGCCTGTTGGGGAAAAGGAGGGGCAGCGGAACGGACGAGCTCTGGCGCTTGCCGCCGGAGCGAGGGATGTGGAGCTTGTCCCGACGTGACAGCTCCCTTTGCACAAGGGAGCCTTATAATGTGCGCCTACGGCGTAATCTTGATTTGGCTCCTCGTCAGCTGCCAGCCAATTTTACCGTATCTCCTGTTCCAGCTCGTCGAACACCGGCGCGGAGAAAAACGCGCCCAGGCTTACCCCCAAGCCGTCGCACAGCTTCTTGACCGTGGTAACGGATATATCCCTACGGGCCGGGTCCATCATGCTGTACACCGTGGACGGCGTCACGCCGGACAGCGTGGCCAATTCGTTGTACCGGATGCCCCGCTCTTGGCAGAGCTCCGCGAACCGCGCCGCCACCGCATCCTTGACCATCATACTATCACCTCAATGCCGATCGACTTTGCAAAAGCCGCCCCGAACGCTCGTTCGGGGCGGCTTCGTATGTCATATCACTTATTGCTTCTTCTCCAGATGTGCATCTTCTCGGCCTCGGCGATCAGCTCGTCCCGGAACTGGGGGTGGGCGATGGAGATCAGCGCCTCGGCCCGCTGCCAGGTGGACAGGCCCTTCAGATTCACCATGCCGTACTCGGTGACGATGTACTGCACGCAGGAGCGGGGGTCCGTGGCGATGGAGCCCGGGGTCAGGGTGGGCACGATGCGGCTCTTGAGGGTGCCGTCCTTGGCCTTCATGGCGGAGGACAGGCAGATGAAGCTCTTGCCGCCCTTGGAAAGGTACGCGCCCATGACGAAGTCCAGCTGGCCGCCGGTGCCGGAGATATGCTTGATGCCGGCGGACTCAGCGTTCACCTGTCCGAACAGGTCCAGGTCCACCGCGTTGTTGATGGAGATGAACTTGTCCAGCTGGGCGATGACCTGCACGTCGTTGGTGTAGTCCACGGTCGCGCCCATCACGTCCGGATTGCGGTTTACATAATCATATAGCTTCTTGGTGCCCGCGGCAAAGGCGAACACCTGCCGGCCATAGTCCAGGTTCTTGTTTTTGCCGTTGATCTTCCCGGCCATGGCGATGTCCACGAAGCCGTCCACGTACATCTCCGTGTGCACGCCCAGGTCCTTCAGATCGGACTGGGCGATCATGGCGCCCACGGCGTTGGGCATGCCGCCGATGCCCAGCTGCAGGCAGGCGCCGTTGGGGATCTC
>CANPXZ010000178.1 GCA_947587485.1 uncultured Oscillospiraceae bacterium
CCCTTGGCAGCCGCCTTGTCAACGGACTTCACGGCAGCTTTATAGGTTTCCGCAGCCGCTTTTCCGTCACCGGCCGCAACAGCCGCGTCAAACTTCTTCAGCTCCGTCTTCAGAGCGGATTTGGCAGCCTTGTTTTTGGCGTTGGCCGCCTTCTGCAGAGCGTCCCGCTTGGCCGAGGACTTGATGTTCGGCATCGTTTTGCACCTCCCTGATAAAGTCTGAACATGATGTCCGCAGATGGAGATTATATCAATACTTTTTCGGAATTGCAAGTATTTTTTTCATTTTTTGGCCAGAATAAGGACAAAAGCCTTTGGAGGGATGGAAATGGTGGGCTGCCGCACCGATCTGGCCGCAGAGGAACTGCCCCAAAACGGCGGGGAGCTTTCCGGCGTCGTGAGCCGCCAGTATGAGCGGGACGGGTTCTCCGTCACGGACGTGGAGGTGCTGGACGAGGCCGGCTCTTCTGCATTATGTAAACCAATCGGCCGGTATCTGACCGTGGACCTGGACAGCTTCTTCCGCAGGGAGGAGGACTCGTTCCCCAAGGCGGTGGCGCTGCTGGCCTCCTGCATGGGGCAGCTGCTTCCATTGGGCCCGGAGGACAGCGTGCTGGTGGCGGGGCTTGGCAATCCCGCTATAACCCCGGACGCGGTTGGGCCGGAGACCGCCGCCGTCACCCTGGCCACCCGGCATTTGAAGCGGCAGATGCCGGAGGATTTTTCCATGTTCAGGCCTGTGAGCGTGTGTCAGACTGGTGTACTGGGCACCACCGGCATGGAGAGCGCGGAGCTGATCCGGGCCATCGCGGGAGCTGTATCCCCGGCGGCCATCGTGGTCATCGACGCCCTGGCGGCCCGGTCCTCGGAAAAGCTCTGCCGGACGGTGCAGCTGACAGACTCCGGCATCATCCCCGGCTCTGGCGTGGGCAACGACCGGGCGGAGCTGTCCCCGGCGAATCTGGGCGTGCCCGTGCTGGCCGTAGGGGTGCCCACGGTGGTGGACGCGGGTGCCGGCCTCATCGTCACCCCCAGGGATATCGACAAGTACGTGAAGGACGCGGGCAAGCTCATCGCCTACGCCCTCAACATGGACCTGCACCGGGGACTGACCGTATCCGATATCGATATGTTTGTTGGGTGATCACGTCGATTGAATGCAAACATTCAATCGAAAGAGCTGCGGCCCGCTGCATCGCAAAGCGCCTCCGCTTTGCAGCGGAGTCGTTCACGTTTGCGGGCCGAGAAGTATGATTTCCGACGTACACGCCGCCGGAAATCATATCCAACTTTATTCGCCGCTCAGGCGGCGAACTCTGCGAGGCAATGTTTCACGTGAAACTTCCTACAATTTGTTTTACAAACACCGCGCGTTTCACGTGAAACATTGTTGTAAAGCTCAGCAATATCTGCTATAATTGCGGGGCACTGGAAAAGGAGGCGCGCTATGGGTCGGATCGTATGCTTCGCAAATCAAAAGGGCGGCGTGGGCAAGACCACCACATGCGTCAATCTCTGCGCCGCTGTCAAAGACAAGCGCCGAAAGATCCTGCTCATCGACGCGGACCCACAGGGCAACGCCTCCACCGGCATGGGGGTCAACAAGCACGGCGGCAAGACCTTGTACGACGTGCTCATCCGCGGTCTGCCGGCCCGGGACGCCATCGTCCAAACGAAATACGGAGACGTGCTGCCGGCCAACCTGGACCTGTCCGGCGCGGCGGTGGAGCTGGTGAACATGATGGAACGGGAGGCAGTGCTGAAAAAAAAGCTGGAGCCCCTGGCGGACGAATATGAGTACATATTCATCGACTGCCCGCCATCTCTGGGACTGCTGACCCTGAACGCCCTGGCTGCGGCGGACACCGTGCTCATACCGATGCAGTGCGAGTATTATGCCATGGAGGGTCTGACCGACCTGATCACCTCCATGCGGCTGACCAAAAACCGCCTCAATCCGGCCCTGAAGATCGAGGGGATCGTGCTGACCATGTACGACAAGCGCCTGTCCTTCTCCGGCCAGGTGGCCCAGGAGGTGGCGGGGCACTTCGGCAAGGGCGTGTTCAAGACGGTGATCCCCCGGAACGTGCGGATCGCGGAGGCGCCCAGCCACGGCAAACCAGTCAGCGCCTACAGCCGCCTGTCCAGAGGCGCGGACGCCTACGACCGGCTGGCGATCGAGTTTTTCAAACACGACCACGTTATCGACGTGTAAGGAGGAACCATGGCAAAGAAGAAAACGCCCGCGCTGGGCACCGGACTGGACGCTCTGTTCCGGGATTCCGCACCGGCGGAGCAGCAGCCGGCGGGGGAACCTGTACCAACCGTACTGCCCGTCAGCAAGGTGGAGCCCAGGGCGGGACAGCCCAGGACCACATTTGACGAGACGGTCTTACAGGAGCTGGCGGATTCCATCGCCCAGCACGGGCTTTTGCAGCCCATCACCGTGCGGAAGCTGGACTCCGGGTACTATCAGATCATCGCCGGGGAGCGCCGGTGGCGGGCGGCCCGGCTGGCGGGCCTGACCGAGGTGCCGGTGCTGGTGGTGGACGCGGACGACCGGAAGGCTCAGGAGCTGGCATTGGTGGAAAATCTCCAGCGGGAGGACCTGAATCCCCTGGAGGAGGCCAAGGGATACCGGGCCCTGATGGAGGACTTCGGCCTGACCCAGGAGGCCGTGAGCCAGAGCGTGGGCAAGAGCCGCCCCGCCGTGGCCAACGCTCTGCGGCTTTTGAGCTTGCAGCCGGAGGTGGCGCGGATGCTGGAAAAGGGCCAGCTGACCACCGGGCACGCCCGGGCGCTGCTGCCCATCGAAAACAGCGCTTTGCAGCTGGAGGCCGCCAAACAGGTGGTGGAAAAGGGCCTGTCCGTCCGGCAGACGGAGGCGCTGGCCGCCAACCTGCTGCGGACGCCCAAGGCGAAAAAAGCGGCCCCGGCGGTGGATTACGCGGCGGCCGTCAGCGCCGAGTTGGGGGCGGCCCTGGGACGGAAGGTACATATCGTGGACGGCCGGAAAAAGGGCCGGATCGAGCTGGAATACTACGGCGCCGACGACAGGGAGGCCCTGCTGCAGGCGCTGTTCAGGCTGAATAAATAGAAGGACGGGAAAAAGCTATGCTGGATATCCGATTCGTGCGGGAAAACCCCGACGCCGTAAAAGAGAACATCAAAAAGAAATTCCAGGACGCTAAGCTGCCCCTGGTGGACGAGATCCTGGAGCTGGACAAGGCCCTCCGGGCCGCCAAGACCGAGGCCAACGATCTGCGGGCCAACCGCAACGCCCTGTCCAAGCAGATCGGCATGCTCATGGGCCAGGCCAAGAAGGACCCGTCCAAGAAGGACGAGGCCGAAAAGGTAAAGGCCCAGGTGGCCGCCCAGGCAGCACGTCTGGCGGAGCTGGAAAAGCAGGAGCCGGAGCTGGAGAAGGCCCTGACGGAAAAGCTCATGGTCATCCCCAACATCATCGACCCATCCGTGCCCATTGGCCCGGACGACAGCCATAACGTGGAGCTGGCCAGGTTCGGGGAGCCGGTGACGCCGGATTTTGAGGTGCCCTATCACACGGACATCATGGAGCGCTTCAACGGCATCGACCTGGACGCCGCCCGCCGGGTGGCCGGCAACGGGTTCTATTACCTGAAGGGCGACATCGCCCGGCTCCACTCCGCCGTACTGGCCTACGCCCGTGACTTCATGATCGACAAGGGCTTCGTCTACCACATCCCGCCCTTCATGATCCGCTCCGCCGTGGTCAACGGGGTCATGAGCTTCGCGGAGATGGACGCCATGATGTACAAGATCGAGGGGGAGGACCTGTATCTGATCGGCACCAGCGAGCACTCCATGATCGGCTCCTTCATCGACCAGATCATCGA
>CANPXZ010000179.1 GCA_947587485.1 uncultured Oscillospiraceae bacterium
AAAGCACACCCATTCCTCTTTTCTCATCCTGTGCGTCCCTCCTGCCAATCCAGCCACGCTTTCGCGTCCTCTTCCTCGGTCATGTTCTGGAATTTGTCGAGGATGTTGCAAGCGGCACACACCGCATTGTCCTGTTCTCTGGTCAGCATGTTCTGATCCCGTACCCGGATCAGGGCTTCCACGATCTCTGCGTTCTCATCGTCTTGTCCTCCTTCGGTTTAGGCTGCTACCAGCGCGTACTTCGGTTCGCCGAGAAAATTCGGCATGACGTGATGACGCCCTCCGCCGCCCGGGGGCTGATCGAAGCGATCTATTGGCATCCGGGACTGCGGTGGCACATCGACCGCATCCATGTATTGAACCCCATCGCCTTTACCAACATCCGGCGCAACGAGGTCAAGGACAAGATCCGCTCCTCCAATGTGTGCAGCGTCATGACCGGCGGAGACAAGCCCCTGGCCATCTATGCCGGCGAGAGCATCCAGCAGCGGGCCTCCATGGTGCTGACCCATGTGCGATATGTAATCGACGCCCATTTCACGTTGACCGACAGGGCCAACTCTTCGGACAATGCGGGCAAATTTATCGACATCGCCCGCCGCCGGGTGGAACGGGGGCAGTGCTACCATCAGCCCTGCTTCGGCTGCCGAGAATTCCCCGCTCAGTTCCGGGCCTGGCCCGGCGGGCCGGTACCCGCCATTCCGGAGAGCCGCTCCCTGGGGCTGATGCTCTACGACATGGACTATTCCAACCCCAGAGACATCCAGCCCATGTTCTTTATGGCCCGGCTGGAAAACGGCGTTCTGGAAGTGGCGGGGAAGGAGGTGCTGCGATGATCTTACAAGCACTGTGCAATTACTACGATGCCCTGGCCCGCCGGGGGGAGGTCACCCAGCCCGGATGGAGTTTGGCCAAGGTGTCCTTCGCCCTGGATCTGGACGAGGGGGGACCCTGCAAGGTATCATCCCCCTGAAATATCTGCCGGAGGGTGGAAAAAAGGAGGTTCCCCAGCTGCTGCAGGTGCCAGAACAGGTGAAGAAGACTTCCGGCGTGGCGGCCAATTTCCTGTGTGACAACAGCGCATATTTTCTGGGGATCGACGGGAAAGGAAAGCCCCAGCGGTCCAAGCAGTGTTTTGAGGCCGCTAAAGAACTGCATCTAAGGCTCCAGTACGTTGGGGACACCGCCGTGGCCTACTGGGCGGAGGATGCGGAACCCATGTGCCAGGAGCTATTTAGCTGGGCTCTGTACGGTACGCCGTCGGAGACCATTACCGACACGGACCTGCAAGATGCGGTCCGGGCGCTGTCCCGGGGAGATCCGGTAGATGTAAGCGGTATTCCTCTCCACCCGGAGAACAACGCCATGACCGAGAACAGAAAGAACGAGATGTGCAAGGAATACGCAAGATGCCAGCAGAACTGCCTGTCCAGCAGCGCAGAGCGCAGGATGCGCGAACTCGAAGCCGAAGCCGCACAGATCGGGCTGAGATTCGAGATGACCAACAGAACCCAGTACATGATAACTGACCCGCTCCACTTTCAGTTCAGGCCTTGTAAAGAGGGCATAATCGCCCCATACCTCTATCTGAATACCTTGGCTCATCGTCTGTCCACCTCGCTTTCTGATTTTGTTTTTTTCCGGGATATGAAAAGAGGGGCGGCGGCCGGTTTGCCCCGCCGTTATAGCTCCTCGCCTCCACCATGACTGAATCGCTCCTTTCCTTTATAGGAAGATCCCCACGCCGCTGTCCGCCGGGACGGCCAGGCCCTTTTCCTCGCTGTACCGGCTCCCGTCGGCCAGCACGGCCAAGCCTTCCTCCAGTATCGTCAGACAGCCCAGGGACTGAAGGGCGTCAAACTGCCGTGCATAGACGTTGACCGCATACTGCCCGGCCTTTCGCAGCAGATCTCGGTTCCGCTCCCCCCGTTCCAGGCGGGCGGCCAGGGCCTGCGCCTCCTTCGTTCGGGGGATCACCACCGTGCGGGTATTCTGCTCGATGAGATGAAAGTGCTCCGCCACCTGGGCAAAGGGGAAGCTGGGCCGCCCCGGGTCCTGGATCCCCGCCTCTAACCGAGCCACCAGATCCAGCTTGTCGATTCCCTTCCCGGTGAATTGACGCAGCGCCGTAAAATAATCCTCGGTGGTCCCGGGATCGGCCGGGGTCCGGCCGTCCCGCAGGATGGCCCGCATAACCTCCAGTGGCCGCTCCATCGCGTGGGGCAGGCTGGTGGAGTAGGTGCTGTCGGGTTGGAAAATGTACACGTAGCTGTCACTTGCGGGTCTCTTTCCCTCTCGGTTGCACCGCCCGGCGGCCTGAACGATGGAATCCAGCCCCGCCTCGGCTCGGTAGACTACAGGGAAGTCTATGTCCACTCCGGCTTCGATCAGGCTGGTGGACACCACCCGGCAGGGGAGCCCCGCTTCCAGCCGCTTCTTTACTGCCGCTAGGACCGCCCTGCGGTGTTCCGGCGTCATGAGGGTGGACAGGTGGAAGCTGTTTTCTTTGCCCAGTAGGCTGTAGACTGCCTGGGCCTGTTTGCGTGTGGACACGATGCACAGAACCTGCTTGTGGGTATCCAGCCGCTGTGCCAGCTCCTCATCAGACAGTTGCCCCATGCGCTTGTACTGCACGCGCTGGAAGATCTGGGAGGGAATTTCCGGGGCGATTTCCCGGGGCGTCAGCTCCGGTGCGATGTCGGTAAACAGAGGGTCCAGGGCGGGTTGTGTCGCGGTGCACAAAACGCAGCTCGCCCCATAATTCACCGTCAGCTCCGCGATTGCCCGGACGCAGGGCAGCAGATAGGGCAGGGGAAGGGCCTGGGCCTCGTCGAAGATGATGACGCTGTCCGCCAGATTGTGGAGCTTCCGGCACCGGGACGGTTTATTCGCGAACAGGGACTCGAAAAACTGCACCGCCGTGGTCACCACCACCGGTAGGTCCCAATTTTCTGCCGCCAGTTTTTTGCGAACCTTCTCCGGGTCCGGCAGGCCGCTCTCGTCGTCGTCAAAGTCCACGTTGGCGTGATGCTCCAGTACGGCCTCCGGGCCCAGGATCGTCCGGAAGGTGTCCGCCGTCTGTTCGATGATGCTGGTGTAGGGGATGACGTAGACGATCCGCTTCTTTCCGCGCGCTACGGCGTGTCGCAGGGCAAAGGCCAGGGACGAGACGGTTTTGCCGCCGCCGGTGGGCACCGTCAGGGTAAAAAGCCCCGGCTTTTGATTTTCCCCGGCATCCATGCAGGCCTGTAAGATGCCCCAGCGGGCGCGGTCAAGCTCCAATTCCGGGTGTGCCCATTTTTCGACGTATTTCTCAAGCCGGTCCAGAAGCTGTTCCATGGTCTGGCTGCTGCCACGGGGCGGCGGGCTGCCCCGCATAAACTCCTCGGTATCCAGAAAGTCCGCGTCCACCAGGCAGGAGTACAGCATGCGGATCCAAAAGGCCATGGTGAAGCCACCCCCACCAGCCTCTCCGTCTGATCCGCCATAAACAGTGGGATATCCAGCACGTCCCCGTCCAGTTTCAGATTGTCCAGGGAAAAGCGGATTCGGAGCTTGACTTCCTCCGGGAAGATGTCATTCTTCCACTAGATGAGAAAACCCACCTCGTAGGGTGGGTTGTTCTGGCTCCCGTACCCGTGCGGTTGGGAGGGGATGGACTTCCAGATCACAGAGATTTTCAAAAACTCCTTCACATCCCGGGTGCTTGGCAAAGTCCCGCTCATAGCCTCAAAATTTCCGCTCCTCAAAAAAACAGCGGCTTTCCGCCTCCGTAGGGGGTGAACTGCACCCCGTTTGTTAGACGATGTGATATAATGTCTAACAAGTGGGGGTGATTTATAATGCCAAAAGGAG
>CANPXZ010000180.1 GCA_947587485.1 uncultured Oscillospiraceae bacterium
TTCCTCTACATCGTCTCCAGCCTGGGCGTCACCGGCACCCGCAGCGAGATCACCACGGACCTGGCCTCCATCGTGAAGGTGGTCCGGGCCAATACATCCATCCCCTGCGCCATCGGCTTTGGCATCTCCACGCCGGAACAGGCGGCCAAGATGGCCTCTTATTCCGACGGGGCCATCGTGGGTTCTGCCATCATCAAGCTGCTGGCCCAATACGGCAAGGACGCGCCGGAGCACGTGGGCGCATATGTGCGTGCCATGACGGAAGCCCTTGGGTAACGGGGATGCCGTTATGATCAAAGCCCCCTCGCTGTCGGCGAGGGGGCTTCAGTGGCTGGCCGTGACGCGGCGGCGCAATTCGGGTCGTGTTTTTGTCGATTCGGGACAAAGCAGTTGACAAATCCCCTGGAGCTTTTGATACTATAGCGTAATAAAAATAGAAGAGGCGGAAAACGAAGTGAAAAACCAAAACGAAGAATTCAAGCCTTACATTCCTGCGGACAAGGTCGTGCCGGAGTTCACGCCCATGTCTATTATCCTCGGCGTGATCCTCGCCGTGGTGTTCGGCGCGGCAAACGCGTACCTGGGACTGCGCGTCGGTATGACCGTTTCCGCGTCCATACCCGCGGCGGTGATATCCATGGGCGTCGTACGCGTGATCATGCGCAAGAAGTCGATCCTGGAAAACAACATGGTGCAGACGATCGGCTCGGCGGGCGAGTCGCTGGCGGCAGGCGCCATATTCACCCTTCCCGTGCTGTTCATGTGGGCGGCGCAGGGCATGGGCGACGCACCGTCGTTTTTTATGATCACGGTCATAGCGATATGCGGCGGCATTCTGGGCGTGTTGTTCATGATACCTCTGCGCACGGCGCTCATTGTAGAAGAACACGGCGTCCTGCCGTTCCCGGAAGGGCAGGCCTGCTCAGAAGTGCTGCTCGCGGGAGAAGAGGGCGGCGACAAGTCGAAGCTCGTATTTTCAGGTCTGGGCATATCGGCCGCTTACAAGTTTATTGCCGATGGATTATGCCTGTTTCCCAGCGAGATAGACTGGTCGATAAAAGCGTACCCCGGCTCGGGCATAGGCATGGACGTGCTTCCGTCTCTGGTGGGCGTCGGCTACATATGCGGGGCAAAAGTGTCCTCCTATCTTCTGAGCGGCGCGGTGCTGGGCTGGTTCGTCATCATGCCCCTGCTGGTGCTGATCGGCGGCGACGCGGTGATGTACCCCGCGACGGAGGCATTCAACACGCTGAGCACATGGGATCTGTGGGGCAGTTTTATCCGTTACATAGGCGCCGGAGCCGTTGCCGCGGGCGGTATTCTGAGCCTCATCAAATCATTGCCGCTCATAGCGAAGACTTTTTCAAAGGCGATGAGAGGCTTCGGACACAAAGGCGAGGCGGCTGTGCGCACGGAGAGAAGCATCTCCATGCCCGTGTCGCTGATAGGCGCGGTTATCGTGGCGATACTGCTGTGGCTCATACCAGGCGTGCCGATAGGACTTCTTGCCGCGCTGATCATAATCGTGTTCGGTTTCTTCTTTGCAACTGTTTCGGCGCGTATGGTCGGGCTCGTCGGTTCGTCCAACAACCCCGTATCCGGTATGGCGATCGCGACGCTTCTTGTTGCCGCGGTCATTCTGAAAGCCACCGGCAGCGTCGGTATGGCCGGAATGACGACGGCTATATGCATCGGAACGGTCATATGTATCGTCGCCGCCATGGCGGGCGACACATCCCAGGACCTGAAAACGGGCTATATCGTCGGAGCGACGCCGATCTATCAGCAGTATGGCGAGCTCATCGGCGCTATAGCGGCGGGACTTGCCATAGCCGGTGTGCTGGATCTGTTGAACGCGGCATGGTCCTATGGTTCCCAGGAGCTTCCGGCGCCCCAGGCCACGCTTATGAAAATGGTGGTCGAGGGCGTTATGGGCGGCAATTTGCCGTGGGGGCTCGTATTCACCGGCGTGTTTATCGCGATAGCCGTTGAGATCGTCGGAATACCGGTGCTGCCGTTCGCGCTCGGTCTGTATCTGCCCATACATTTATCCATGCCTATCATGGTCGGCGGGCTTATCAGACTTTGGGTGGAAAAGCGTAAGTTCAAGTCGGAGACGAGGCGCAAAGAGGTCATCGACAACGGCGTGCTGTATTCATCGGGAATGATAGCCGGAGAGGGGATCGTCGGGATCATTCTGGCGGTGTGCACCGTATTCGGCGTTCATATGAGCCTCGGCGGGATCTTGGGCAATTGGGGCGGTCTTGCGTTCTTCGCGGTACTGATCGCTGTTATGCTGGTGTTCACATTCGGCGGAAAGAAGAATAAGGAATAATGGCAAAAAAGCGAAAGATACCGGCCAATTACATGGATCAGATACCCATACGCGACGGGAAACACCCGTGGCGAATGACCGACGACGGCATGGCGGAGGTCGATATGGAACATAATGGCTTTTATGATCGCATCGCACAGAAGGTCTTCAAAAAGCCTCGCATGAGCCATATCGCGCTCGATAAGTACGGCACGGTCGTATGGAAAAATATGAACGGTGAAAACACGATCGCAGACATCGTGCGGATCATGGAAGATGCGTTCCCCGACGAAACGGATAGAATGCTCGACAGAGTCGTGACCTTCACCATAACGCTGAAGCATAACGGATTTATCACAATGTTGGATCCGTCAATAGTATTTGCCCCTTCTAGGGGCTAGTCATGCCTCCAGTTTACTGGTGGTCATGACTAACAGTATTCTAACGTGCCAAAAGCGCCTCCACAGCGGCCCGCTTTTCAAAGAGTACGCAGCCGCCCGCGTGGTCGTCCGCCAGAAGCTCCCCCTCACGCAAGGCGGTGAACAGGGGCGAGGCCAACGCCTGACGTAGGGACGTGTCCCGCACGTTCACGTCCGAATAGGGTGAGAAGGGGCAAGGCTCCGCGCTGCCGTGGGAGTTGATGTGGAAAAATCCCCGCCCAGCCGCGATGCAGCCGCCGGAGCTCTTTTCGTCTCCGGGGAAGGACACGAACACCACCTCTGGGTATTGCTCCCGCAGGCGGGCGATGCCGTCCCGCAGCCGGACCCGCTCCGGCTCACCGGGAGCCAGCTCCCGGCTCTCATCCGTCACCGGCACATACTCCACATAGATCACCAGCTTGCAGCCCCGGTCCGCCAGGGCGTCGATGAAGCTGGGGGAGACGGCCTCGTCCGCATTTTGGGTGGTCACCGTCACGGACGCGCCGAACAGCAGGCCCTTTTCGTGCAGCGCGTCCATGTTGGCGATCTGCCTGTCATAGATGCCCGCACCCCGGCGCGCGTCCGTCTCCTCCCGGCCGCCCTCGATGCTCAGCACCGGTATCAGGTTCCGGCAGGCATTGAACAGCTTGAAATAGCCGTCGTCCATATATGTACCGTTGGTGAAGATGGGGAATATGATGTCCGGCAGCTTCCCCGCCGCCTCCAGCACGCCCCGGCGGAGCATGGGCTCGCCCCCGGCCAGCAGGATAAAGCTGACGCCCAGGTCCTCAGCCTGGCGGAAAATGGAAAGCCACTCCGCATCCGTGAGCTGGCGCACAGGCGTGGCGTCCACGGTGGCGTGGTTACACCGGGAGTAGCACCCGGCGCAGTGAAGGTTGCAGGCGCTGGTGATGCTGGCGATGAGGAAGGGCGGGATGTGCTCGCCGTCTTTCTCCGCCTCCGTCCGGCGCTGGGACGCCCTCCGGCTGGCCGCCGCGAACCGGACCATGAACGCGCTCTCCCGGGGGTCTTTCAATGTGGCCCGCAGGGCGCCGGAGACGATGTTCTCCACCCCCCGGGTCAT
>CANPXZ010000181.1 GCA_947587485.1 uncultured Oscillospiraceae bacterium
CCCCGCATCGAGACCCACCACCTGGGCATCGGCATGAACGAGAAGGACCCGGCCCGGCTGGTGTTCGAGGGCAAGGCCGGCCCCGCCATCGTGGCGAGCCTCATCGACATGGGCGGACGGTTGCGGCTGATCGTGCAGGACATCGAGGCGGTCAAGCCCATCATGCCCATGCCCAACCTGCCCGTGGCCCGGGTCATGTGGCGGGCCATGCCGGATCTTTTGACCGGCGTGGAGTGCTGGATCACGGCGGGCGGCGCGCACCACACGGTGCTCAGCTACGACGTGACCGCCGAGCAGATGAAGGACTGGGCCAACATGATGGGCGTCGAGTTCGTGCACATCACGAAGGACACCACCGTGGAGGGTCTGGAAAAGGAGCTGTTCTGGAACGATATCGCCTGGAAGCTGAAAGGGATCTGACCAAAAATACCGCCGGACCGTACGGCCCGGCGGTTTTCTGAAAAGAGGAAACAAACTATGCTTGAAGCACTGAAAGAGACTGTCTGCCAGGCCAATCTGGCCCTGCCGAAGCACGGGCTGGTCACCTTCACCTGGGGCAACGTGTCCGGCATCGACCGGGAGCGGGGTCTGGTGGTGATCAAGCCCTCCGGCGTGGAGTATGACGAGATGCGCCCTGAGGACATGGTGGTGGTGGACATGGACGGCAACCGGGTGGAGGGCAGGTGGAAGCCCTCCAGCGACACGGCAACCCACCTGGCCTTTTACAAAGCCTGGCCCGGCGTGGGCGGCGTGGTCCATACCCACAGCCGCTGGGCCACCAGCTTTGCCCAGGCCGGCCGGGGCATCCCCGCCTACGGCACCACCCAGGGGGACTATTTTTACGGCGAGATCCCCTGCACCCGGCTCATGACCCCGGCCGAGATCGGCGGGGAGTACGAGCTGGAGACCGGCAATGTGGTCGTGGAGACCTTCCGGGACCGGCGCATCGACCCGGAGCAGGTCCCCGCCGTGCTGGTGCACAGCCACGGCCCCTTTGCCTGGGGCACGGACCCCATGAACGCGGTGCATAACGCCGTGGTGCTGGAGGAGGTGGCCTTCATGGCCTTCCACGCCCTGGCGCTGACGCCGGACCTGCCGCCCATGCAGCAGGAGCTGCTGGACAAGCACTATCTGCGCAAGCACGGCCCCGGCGCCTACTACGGCCAGGGCTGACCTGCGGCGAGCGGCGAAGCCGCACCGCTTGGAAAGGCTCCCTTGTGCAAAGGGAGCTGTCGCCGCCGAAGGCGGTGACTGAGGGATTGTTACCAAGCTGGGATGACCTCCAAGACTGGTAACAACCCTTCCACCGCACTTCGTGCGGTCCCCCTCCCTTTGCACAAGGGAGCCTTTCAACAAAGTATGGGCGCGTCCGGATTCGGACGCGCCCATGAATTTTTACACTTTACTTCTTGTACTTCAAACTGTTGCTTGCCTTGTAACCGCTCAGCATGGTCTTCTTGTCGTTCTTCACGCACCGGACCGTGAACTGATAGGTAGCACCGTTTTTCAGCTTGGACGCCGCGCGGGTGTAGCTGGTGCTGGTGGTGGTGCCTATTCTCTTCCAGCTGCCGCCGTTCTCCTTATAATAGACCATGTACCGGCTGGCTCCCGCCACCTTGTTCCAGGTCACCTTGATGCCGCCGTTGGACGCTTTGCTGATCTTCACCGTCGGGGCCGCATAATAGGTCAGGCTCTTGCCGGCCTTATCGTAGTCGCTGGTATAGGTTTTCTTGTCGTTTTTCACGCAGCGGATGGTGAAAACGTAGGTCTTGCCGCTTTTCAGGTCCTTGGCCTTCCGGGTATAGCTGGTGGCGGTGGTGGTACCGATCTTGGTCCACTTCGCGGCCCCCTTGAGCTTATAGAACACCGTGTACCGATCCGCGCCCTTCACCTTGCTCCAGGTCACCTTCAAACCGCTTGCCGTATTCTCCATCTTGGTGATCTTGGGCGTGGCCAGCTTAGCGGGTGCGGGCGTTGCGGTGGGCTTGGGTGCAGCTGTGGGCGCTGGGCCAAGAGATTCAAAATCATATCCATGCTCCTTGGCAAACGTCTCCGCCGTGGACCCGTCATAGCCCCGGATGGTAGCGCCGGACAATGTGGAAGCCGACCCGAAACCATAATAGGGCTCCGAGGTCTCGATGATCTTGCAGTTCGGATTCAGGATCGTCACGCTGGTCAAGTTGGTGATAGCAAACGCCTTATCCCCCACATACGCGACACTGGCGGGGAGCGTCACGCTGGTCAGCTGATGCATCCCAAACGCGCCTGCGCCGATCTCGACCAAACTGTCGGGAAACGTCACGCCTGCCAAAGTATTCGGAACGTACTCGCCGCCCTCACACGCATAGTCTGCGATCCTGGTCACACCGTCGGGAATGGTGATCTTCGGTCCCTTTATCTCATCCCCGTTGTACCACTCAAACAAGACGCCGTTGACAACGACAAAATAATCATGCGCTTTCAGCCACGGCGTTTTCCAGAACGCATCTTTACCGACGCTGGTCACACTGCTGGGAAACGTCACGCTCACAAGATTTAAGCAATCAGAAAACGCAAACCGCGCAATGCTGGTCACGCCGTTTTGGATAACAACTGACTTGATCTGGTCGATCAGGTTATACCACGGCGCGTCCCCCCATTCATAATCATACATAGCCCCTGTGCCGGAGATGGTAAGGGTACCGCCGCTAAGGGACCACTTGAGATTCTTCCCGCACGTCCCGGAGGTCGTCGCCACCGTCGCGGGCTCGCCCTCCACGGTGGCCTCCGGCTCTTCGGCCGGCTCCGGGGCCTCCGTGATCTCCGGTACCTCGACCGGCTCTTCTGCCGCCTCGACGGGCATGGGCTCGTCCGCCGGGGCCTCCGCCTCTGGAACTTCCTCCGGTTCTTCGGCGGGTTCTTCCGCCTCCGCAACGGGGTCCTCCGTCATCTCAACGGGGACCTCCGCCTCCACAAGGGGCTCCTCGGTGACGATGGGCTCCTCCGCCGGGGCTTCCTCGGCGAAGGCCGGGGCGGCCAGGGAGAAGAGCGTCGCCAAAGCCAGGAGCAGACATAAACTGCGCTTTGCCATGGTATGTGCCTTCCTTTCATTTTTATTGTTCTCTTCGCGACAGTACCGGCCCGGGGGGCATGGCCGCCCCGGGCTTTCCTGCCGGAACAACAAAAGCGGCGCAGGGGATAAGAATTCCCTACACCGCATGAAAGGCCACGACACAGCGTCCATTATGACCGCTGTCTTTTCCCTTGTAAAAGGGAGGGCAAACGGGTATAATGAGCTGGGCGCAGATAACTGCTGTGTGGGAGCTGGCACTCCTGCATAGGGGCTTGGGGTGCGTCACCACTCCAAGTCCCGCCTTTGCTATTCCGTTACGGGTCTATTATAGCGCGTCGGATTTGGAAGCGCAAGTGTATTTTTGCAGCTATGGACATCCCCCGGCTCACTGGAGCCGGGGGATGCTTATGCTCTTTTTGCCGTCAGCTCTCCTGGCTGCGGTCGGTGACGATGTGGAAGCCGGCCTTTGTCAGCTGGTCCTTGATGGTGGCGATCTGCTCGAAATCGCGGGTCTCCATGCCGATCTTGAGGAAGCAGCTGGAGATGGCCATGTTGGCGTCGGACCGCTCGTGGTGGACGGAGACCACGTTGCCGCCGCAGCGGGAGATGATCTCGCTGACGCCCAGAAGCTGCCCGGGCTTGTCCTCCAGGGCGATCTGAAGCACGCTGTTGCGCCCGCCCATGACCAGGCCCCGGGTGATGACCCGGGAGAGGATGTTCACGTCGATGTTGCCGCCGGAGACGATGCACAC
>CANPXZ010000182.1 GCA_947587485.1 uncultured Oscillospiraceae bacterium
TCGCTGGAGAAGAAAAAGATGATCTTGTTGCCCTCGAAGGAGCACTCCACGTCCACCAGCTTCATGTCCAGGCCATGGGCCTCGATCTTCTGCCGGCCGATGACATAGGCCTCCCTCTCCCGCTTGCGGCACAGCTCGGCGATGCGCTTGTCGTCCTCGGTGGCCAGCCGGACCACCGGCCGCAAGGGCGCCACCACCTGGCCGTCCTCCACCTCATGGATGCCCCTGATGACCGTGCCGAACTCCAGGCCCTTGGAGGTCTCCACCACCACCTGGTCGCCGTCCTTCAGCTCCAGGCCCGCCGGGTCAAAGTAATAGCTCTTGCCCCGGTTGCGATATTTGATGCTCACTACTTCCGTCATATCTCTCGTTACCTCAGTGTTTCTGCGGCCAAAAGGCCAAATATCTGTTTGGGCTGCACGTTGTGGCGCAGATAGTCCTCCGTCTTGTCCATGAGCGCGTCCAGGCGCAGCAGCTTCTCCCGGCCCAGGCCCGGGTCGGCCATCCGGCCGCAGAGGATGTCGCACACCGCGTCCTTCACCTGGCCGGCGAAATCCTCCGTCTCCTCCCGGGTGAGCTTGACCCGGTTCATGCAGAACATCACCGTCTGGGCCAGGTCCCCGGAGGCGGCCGCCTCCAGATAGCCCCGGGCCAGGTCCGACAGGGCCCTTGTCTGCTCCTGCCGGCCGGCGCTCTCCCCGGCCCGGACGCACCGGGAGCGCACCGTGGGCAGCAGCGCGTCCGCCGAGGCCGCGCACAGGATGAAGCAGGCGTGGCCGGGAGGGTCCTCCAGGGCCTTCAATAGGGCGTTTTGCGCCTGTTGGTTCATCCGGTCCGCCTGGTCGATGATGTACACCTTCCGGGCCGCCTCGTTGGGGGCCAGCTGGGCGTCTGCGGTCATGGCACGGATCTGGCCCACCACGATGTCCTGCCGCAGGCCCTTGGTCCCGGCCTCCCGGGCAACCACGGTCACGTCCGGATGGACGCCCTCCAGCACCTTCCGGCAGTCCCGGCACCGGCCGCAGGGCGGCTCCGGCTGGGCGCACAGCAGCTCTGCCGCCAGACGCCTGGCGGTCTGGTCCCGCTCCGGCCCCTCGGGCGCCAGGAGCATATACGCGTGGGATAATCGCTTCTCCGCCATGACCGCTCCCGTCCGGACCGCCGCCGGCCCCATCTTTCGCGCATTTTCCGTCCGGGCTTTGGGCATTATGCTGTCCCCGCCCGGCTCAACACATTTATTATAGCCTAGATCTCAGCGGTTTTCAATCCCTCGTGCCCCGGATAAATCAGCCGCCCATGGAACTTTCCCTTGCATCCGCTCCGGGCCGATGCTAAAATTGATTTAAAGGATATATGGTCTTATCACTAGCGCAGAGGCAAGGCTGGGCCCGGGGCGAGTACCTCGGCGCATGTACGGAAGACCCGCTGTCGGAAGCGGGCATACTGACCTCAAGGAGGCAATTCTATGATGTACCCATTTATGACCCTGGATGATGACACGGAAATAACCCATTCCGAGATGCTGGCCGACGGCAGCGTGAGGGTGTATATCGAGACGCCGGACGAAAAGGACGGCTTTCACGACGCCACCTGTTTCCTGCCCGCCTACCGCTGGGTGGACATACACGGCTATTCACCCGAGGAAATGGAGCGCTTCCAGCAGCTTGTGCATAACAACGCCCACCTGATCCTGGAATTTTCTCAGAAGGGCGGTGTGCTTCATGCCGCAAATTTTTAGGATCGGTCCGTATATCGTCTACTTCTGGTCCAACGAAAGCGACCCTCTGGAGCCTGTCCACGTCCACATAGCGGAGGGTCGGGCCTCGGCAAGCGGGACCAAAGTGTGGCTCACCAGCAGAGGAAAAGCTCTCCTTTGCAACAACAACGCGAAGATCCCCGCCCCGGTCCTGCGCGAGCTTCTCCGGATCGTTGAGGCCAACAGCGGCGACATTCTTCAAAAATGGCTTTCCCACTTCGGACAGATCGAATACTACTGCTGATGATTCAACGACCGCCCTGGTGCTGACGTACCGGGGCGGTCAGAGATTCTATGGGACAACCTTAACTGCTTTCGGGCAAAACGTACATATTGCTTGATCGATATTCGGTGATAATAGCATATTTTCTCCGCCGCTTACAATATCATTTGCAACTTTCACAAAATCATGGTAAATTGAATATGCCAGAACTTTAACATTGACGTACGGGTAAGGAGGACGACCCATGAAACGTACCAATGTTTCCAATAACGTGATCCGCCGGCTGCCCCGCTATCTGCGGAAGCTGGACGATCTCGCCAGCAAGGGCGAGGAGCGCATCTCCTCTGACAAGCTGGGCCGCCAGATGGGGCTCACCCCCTCCCAGATCCGGCAGGACTTCTCCTGCTTCGGCGAGTTCGGCCAGCAGGGCTACGGCTACAACGTGGACTTCCTGCGCCGTGAGATCGGCCAGATCCTGGGCACCTACCGGGGCTACTCCGCCGTTTTGGTGGGCGCGGGCAACCTGGGCACCGCGCTGGTGCAGAACTTCGATTTCATCATCGAGGGCTATGTGTTCCTGGGCGCGTTCGACGTGAAGCCCGAACTCATCGGCACCCAGATCGACGGCTTCCCCGTCTACGACGTGCGGCAGCTTCCCGATTTCGTCCGGGAGCACAAGGTGGACATCGCCATTTTGACCGTGCCCCGCCACGCGGCCCAGGAGCTGACGGAGACCCTGGCGGAGGCGGGCATCCGGGCCATCTGGAACTTTACCAACACGGAGCTGGACGTGGGCGACAGCGGCATTTTGGTGGAGAACATCCACTTTTCCGACAGTCTGCTGGTGCTGACCTACCACCTGGCCCAGCAGGACGACAAGGAGAAGGATGAAGCCTGACGCGCCCTTCGACACCATCGCCGCCATCTCCACCGGACAGGTGCTCTCCGCCATCGGCATCGTCCGGGTCAGCGGCCCCGACGCCCTGGCCGTGACCGACAGGGTGTTCACGCCCCTGCGGGGCGCGCCCATGAGCCAGCGGCCGGACCGGCGGCTCATTCTCGGAAAACTGAAAGCCCCGGACGGGGCGGTGCTGGACATATGCCTGGCCACCGTCTCCCGGGGCCCGGACAGCTATACGGGGGAGGACACCGCAGAGCTGCAGTGCCACGGCTCCCCCGTCGTGTTGCGCCAGGCACTGGAGAGCCTCTTCGCCGCCGGGGCCCGGCAGGCCAAGGCCGGGGAATTCACCCGCCGGGCGTTTTTGAATGGCCGCATGGACCTGACCCAGGCGGAGGCCGTCATCGACCTGATCGACGCGGAGACGCCGCAGATCGCGGAGAACGCCGCCGCCCAGCTGGACGGGGCCATCCGCAAGCATACGGACGCGGTCTACGACGAGCTGACCGCCATCTGCTCCCATTACCACGCGGTCATCGACTACCCGGACGAGGACATCGAGCCCTTCGCGCTGGAGCGGTACCGGGCCGTGCTGGAGGGCGCGGCGGCGAGGCTTTCCCGGCTGCTGGCCACCTTCCGGCGGGGGACCGTGCTGAAAAACGGCGTGCCCTGCGCCATCCTGGGCCGGCCCAACGCGGGCAAGAGCTCCCTT
>CANPXZ010000183.1 GCA_947587485.1 uncultured Oscillospiraceae bacterium
GAGTAGGTGATGACGATGGTCATGGCCACCAGCAGCTGGAAGGGGGCCTGGATGAAGGTGCGCAGCATCATCTGCACCGCCATCTGCAGCTGGCGCACGTCGCTGGTGGTGCGGGTGATGAGGCTGGCCGTGGAGAACCGGTCGATGTCCGCGAAGGAGAACTCCTGGATATGCCGGTACATGGCCTGGCGCAGGTTGGAGCCGAAGCCGTTGGCGGCCCGGGAGGCGTTCCAGGTGCTGATATAGCCGGACACCACGCTCAGAATGGCCAGGGCCGTCATGAGCAGGCCGCACACGATGATGTACTGCCTGTCGCCGGTGGCCACGCCCTGGTCCACGATGTTGCTCATCAGCGTGGGCAGAGCCAGGGTGACCACCGTCTCCAGCAGCACGAAGATGGGGGTCAGGATCAGGGAATTTTTGTACTTTCCCCAATAGCCTGTGAGAATTTCACGCATGGGACAGGGGACGCTCCTTTCACGTTGAAAAAATACAATATATCCAAAGTATGTTACCAAATCCAACGGCCTCTGTCAACATGTTGTGTGTGAACAGTGTGTGAATAGTGCGCTGTCATAGACAGGGGGACAGGCCGCATAGACTTGTCCCGGAGGTGAGGGCATGGACGGATTCGTCTCGGCGGCGGCGCTGCTGCCGGGGGAGCTTCGCCGGGCGGCGGAGGCTCTGGGACGGTCGGAGCGGGCGGTGTGCGAGGAGCTGCGGCTGCGCCGGGGCCGGGAGGCATCGGCTCTGCTGGCGGGCCGGGAGTACGGCCTGGGGACCGGGCCCGTGACGGAGCGGGACCTGCGGGCGGTGCTGGAGGCGGCCACGGGCGCTTCGCTGCACGCGGCGGCCCAGCAGCTGCGCCGGGGATATCTGTCCGCGCCCGGGGGCGTCCGGGTGGGGGTGTGCGGCACGGCGGTGTGGGGCGAGAGCGGCATGGAGAACGTCCGGGAGATATCCTCTCTGGCCCTTCGGGTGCCCCGGGCCGTGCCCGGCTGCGCGGACGGTATCTGGCCGGCCCTCACCGCCGGAGGTTTTGCCTCCGCGCTGATCGTCTCCCCGCCGGGAGGGGGCAAGACCACTCTGCTGCGGGAACTGGTGCGGCGGCTGTCCGGCGGCGGCTGGCGGGTGGCGGTGGCGGACGAGCGGGGGGAGATCGCGGACGCCTGGAGCGGCCTGCCGGCCTTTGACGTGGGGCCCCGTACGGACGTGCTCACCGGCGCGCCCAAGGCCCAGGCCGTGGGGCTCCTGCTCCGGGCCATGGGGCCCCAGGTGATCGCCGTGGACGAGGTCGGGGACAGCGGGGAGGCCGCGGCGCTGCTGGAGGCTGCCCGCGGAGGCGTGCGGGTGCTGGCGGCGGCCCACGGCTGCAGGGAGGAGATTCCCGCCGGCCCCTGCCGGGAGCTTCTGCGCTCCGGGGTCTTCCGGCGGCTGGTCTGGATCGAATCCTGCCGGGGCGTCCGGCGGTATACGGCGGAGGAGCTGTGACGCGCCTGATGGGAGCGCTGCTGCTGACGGCGGCGGGAGCGCTGGCCGGACTGGGGGCCGTGGGGCGGCTCCGGGAGCGGGCGGAGGGGCGGGAGGAGCTGGCGGCGCTGCTGGAGCGGATGGAGTTCGAGCTGGGCCGGTTCTCCGCGCCTCTGCCGGAGCTGTTCGGGCGGCTGGCGGGCCAATTCCCGGGCCCGGCGGGGGCGCTGTGCCGCCGGGTGTCCGAGGGCCTGCTGTCCCTGGGGGACCGGTCGATGGAGGAGATATGGGGACAGGCGCTGGAGACGCTCCCGGCCACGGAGCGGCGGCTGCTTCTGCCCCTGGGACAGGTCCTGGGCCGGTACGGGGCGGAGGAGCAGCGCATGGCCCTGGCCGCCTGCCGGGAGGCCATGGAGCGGGCGGCGGCGGAGGCCAGGGACGCCCTGCGGGAGCGGGGCCGGATGACGGTGGGCGTCTCCGCCGCGGCGGCGGGGCTGCTGGCGGTGCTGCTCATATAACAAAGGACGGGGCGGATGGTCGATGGACGTTGATTTGATATTCCGGATCGCGGCGGTGGGGATACTGGTGGCGGTGCTGAACCTGCTGCTGACCCGGTCCGGCCGGGAGGAACAGGCGCTGATGACCACCATCGCGGGGCTGGTGGTGGTGCTGGTGATCCTGGTGCAGCGGATCGCGGAGCTGTTCGACCTGATCCGCCGGCTGTTCGACCTGGGATGACGGCGCTGGTCCAGGCGGCGGCATTGGGGCTGATCGGGGCGGTGCTGACGCTGCTTTTGAAGAAGAACGCCCCGGAGCTGGCGCTGGCGCTGAGCCTGGCGGTGTGCCTGATCGGCGCGGGGCTGGCGCTGGAGCTGTTCGCCCAGCTGCGGGAGGTGATCGACCTGGCCCGGGAGCGGACGGGCCTGAGTCCCGCCATCGTAAGTCCCGTGCTCAAGTGCGTGGGCATCGGCGTGGTGACCAGGCTGGCGGCGGACCTGTGCAAGGACGCGGGCCAGGGGGCGGCGGCGTCCATGGTGGAGCTTTGCGGCGCGGCCTGCGCCATCGTGACGGCCCTGCCCCTGATCCGGTCGCTTTTGCAGATGATAGGAGACCTGGCATGAAAGTGCTTGCTCTGATACTCATATTCTGTTTTGTGCTGCCCGTGCCCGCCCTGGCGGCGGATACGGACCAGGTGGAGGCTGCGCTGCCGGAGTCGGCCCGGAGCATTTTGGGCGACGCGACGGTGGCCGACGCCGCCGGAGGCGGCCTGTGGCAGCGGATATGGTCCTGGGTGCTGGGGACTCTCTCCGGCCAGATCAACGCTGCGGCCCGAAGCGCCTGCGTGGCCCTGGCGGTGACGGTGCTCTGTTCCCTGGCGGGGGCACTGAGCGAGAATGGGAAGCCGCCGGAGTACGTGCTCCTGGGCGGGGCGTTGGCCGTCATGGGGGCCTGCGCGGGAGATATGCGGTCCTTTCTGGGCCAGGCCGAGACGGCGCTTTTGGAGCTTTCCGACTTCTCCCGGGCACTGCTGCCCACCATCGCGGCATCCGCCGCCGCAGGGGGGCACGCGGCATCCGCCGCCGCCCGGTACGCGGCTTCGGCCCTGTTCATGGACGTGCTGATCAACGCCGGTACCCAGGTGGTGCTGCCGGTCATATACGCCTACGCGGCGGCCAGCGCGGCCAACGCGGCGCTGCCCTCCGGGGCCCTGAGCGGGCCGGTGAAGCTCATCGGCTGGGTGAGCAATACGCTCCTGGCGGGCCTTACCAGCGTGTTCACCCTGGCCCTCACGGTGACGGGAGCGGTGGCGGGCAATGCCGACAAGGTGGCGGGCGGGATCGCCAAGTCCGCCATCTCCGCCGCCCTTCCGGTGGTGGGGTCCATCCTGGCGGACGCGGCGGACACCTACGTGGCCGGGGCGGCCGTGATCCGGGGGGCGGTGGGTGTGTTCGGCCTGGCGGCGGCGGTGTGCGTGTGCGCGGGACCGCTGCTGGGCCTGGGGCTGCACTACCTCATGTTCAAGGCGGCGGCCTGTATCGCCGAGCCCTTCGCGGAGGGGCGGCTGGCGGGTCTGGTGGGCAACATCGGCACGGCCTACGGCATGGCCCTGGGCCTGG
>CANPXZ010000184.1 GCA_947587485.1 uncultured Oscillospiraceae bacterium
GTTCAGCGACATCACGCAATCCGAGCGCCTGGAGCGCAGCCGGGAGTATAACGGGGTGTACCACGTGCTGCACGGGGTGCTGTCTCCCATGAGCCATGTGGGGCCGGACGATATCCGCATCTCGGAGCTGGTCAAGCGCGTGGCTGACGGGGACGTGAAGGAGGTCATCATGGCCACCAACCCGGACACGGAGGGCGACGCCACGGCCATGTACATCGCCCGGCTTTTGAAGCCCTTCCAGGTGCGGGTGACCCGCCTGGCCTACGGCATCCCCGTGGGCTCCAACCTGGAATTCACCGACGACGCCACCCTGGTCCGGGCCCTGGAGGGCCGCCGGGATATGTGATCGGCGGGTTTTCGAGGGAATATTTTCCCGCGATACGGGTATAATGATCTTTACGGACAGGATGTACGCTGTCCGACATCGTGATACATATAACAAGGAGTATTTTATTTTCATGGCACAAAAACTGAAGATCATGGCTCTTGGCGGTCTGGACGAGATCGGCAAGAACCTTTACGTGTACGAGTACGGCAAGGACATCCTGGTGGTGGACTGCGGCATGGGTTTTCCCGACGAGGACATGTACGGCATCGACGTGGTCATCCCGGATATCACCTACCTTGTGCAGAACAAGGACCGGGTCCGGGGCATCGTGCTGACCCACGGCCACGAGGACCACATCGGGGCCGTCCCCTATGTGATGAGCCGCATCCGCTGCCCGGTGTACGCCACCCGCCTGACGGCCGGTCTGGTCCGGCTGAAGCTGGAGGAGCACGGCCTGGCGGACAGCGTGGAGCTCGTCACCAAGTCCGCCGGCGACCGGTTCAAGGTGGGGACCAATTTCGAGTGCGAGCTTATCCACGTGAACCACTCCATCGCGGACAGCGTGGCCGTGGCGGTGAAGACCCCCATCGGCACGGTGATCCACACCGGCGACTTCAAGATCGACCTGACCCCCATCGAGGGCGGCGTGTTCGACTTCCACCGGTTCGCGGAGCTGGGCAAGGAGGGGGTGCTGGCCCTTCTGAGCGACTCCACCAACGTGGAGCGGCCCGGCTATTCCGAGTCCGAGCGCCACGTGGGGGAGAGCATGGAGCGGCTGTTCCGGGGCTGCGACAAGCGCATCATCGTCACCACCTTCGCCTCCAACGTCCACCGCATCCAGCAGATCATCAACTGCGCCCAGCACTACGGGCGCAAGGTGGGCGTCACGGGCCGGAGCATGGAAAACGTGCTGAAGCTGGCGGTGGAGGAGGGATACCTGACCGTCCCCAGGGGCGTGCTGGTGGACATGAACAAGATAAGCTCTCTGCCTCCGGAGAGGGTGGTCATCATCACCACCGGTAGCCAGGGGGAGAGCATGTCGGCCCTGTACCGCATGGCCTTTTCCGAGCACCGGCAGGTGCAGATCGGCGCGGGGGACCGGGTGATCATCTCCGCCTCCGCCATCCCCGGCAACGAGCGGACCGTGACGAAGGTCATCGACGAGCTGTTCTGGAAGGGCGCGGAGGTCATCTACGACCGGAGCATCGACATCCACGTGTCCGGCCACGCCTGCCAGCAGGAGCAGAAGACCATGCTGGCCCTGACGAGACCCAAGTTCTTCATCCCCGTCCACGGGGAGCACCGGATGCTCTGCCGCCACGCCGAGCTTGCCAAGGAGATGGGCATGGACCCGGGCAGCATCCTCATCGCCAGCGTGGGCGAGGTGGTGGAGCTCACCGCTAAGCGCATCGGCAAGAACGGCACGGTCCCCTCCGGCCGGGTGCTGGTGGACGGGACAACGGAGGAGGGCGTGGAAAACATCGTCCTTCGGGACCGGCAGCATCTGGCCCAGGACGGCATGCTGGTGGTGGTCATGACCATGTCCGGCCAGGACGGGACCATGATCTCCGAGCCGGAGATCATCACAAGGGGCTTCGTCTATGTGAAGGACAACGCCCAGCTCATGGAGGAGATGCGCCGGGTGGTGTACGAGTCCATCGAGTCCTGCGAGCGCCAGCGGATCACCGACTGGGCGGACATCAAGGGCCTGGTCAAGACCAACCTGAGCGGATATTTGTATAAGGTGACCCGCCGCAGTCCCATGATCCTGCCGGTCATCATGGAAGTATGAGAGCCCGCCTGCCGCATTTTACGGCAGGCGGCTTTGTTATTCTTTGCCGCAGCCGGGACATGGGATCTTCTTGCAGTCGGGCGTATTTTCTGGTAATATGTATCTTGAGGGAGTTTCGATTTAAATCAACAAGCGACAAGGAGAGACGCCATGGACCTTATGTATCAACTGATCGCCCTGCTGGGCGGACTGGCCATGTTCCTGTACGGCATGCGCGTCATGGGCGACGGCCTCAAAAGCTGCTCCGGCGGCGCCATGCGCTCGGCGCTTGCCAAGGTGACGGCAAAGCCAGCTCTGGGCTTCATCCTGGGCATGTTCGTCACCTGCATGATCCAGAGCTCTCACGCCACCATCGTGCTCACGGTGGGCCTGGTGGGCGCGGGGTTCCTCACCTTCCGCCAGTCCATCGGCGTCATCCTGGGCGCCAACGTGGGCACGGCCATAACCGCCCAGATCATCCGGCTCATGGATGTGGAGAGCGGGGCCACGGGGCTTTTGTACATGCTCAACGCGGAGAATCTGGCGCCCCTGGCCCTGATCGCCGGCATCGTGCTGATCATGTTCGTGGAAAAGAGCACCGCCAAAAGCGCCGGGTCCATCGCCGTGGGCTTCGGCATCCTGTTCATGGGCCTTATCTACATGCGCGACGCGGTCAGCGGCCTGAGCGACACCGTGGGCGGCTTTCTCATGAAGCTGGAGGGGAATTACATACTGGGCTTCCTCACCGGCGCGGGCGCTACCTGCGTCATTCAAAGTTCGTCTGCCGTCATCGGTATTTTGCAGTCCTTTGCCAGCTCCTTCGGTCTGCGGCTGTGCGGCATCGTGGCGGTGATATTGGGCGTGAATATGGGCGACAGCCTCTCGGCCTATCTTGTCTGCCGGATCGGGGCCAAGCCGGAGCAGGTGCGCACGGTGACGGTGCATGTGATCTACAACATCTGCGCGGCGCTGCTGGTGACGGCGGTCCTGGCCGTGGGCCGGGCCACTGGCGTCATCGGCGACGGGCTTTGGAACACCATGCTGGATTCCGGCGGCGTGGCCAACGTCCACGGCCTGTTCCGGCTGGTGCCGGCGGTGCTGCTGCTGCCCCTGTCCGGGGTGTTCGCCCGGCTGGCCGAAAAGCTGGTGCCGGACAAGCCCCTGGACCAGGAGGACCAGGACATCGTGGACAACCTGCGGGAGCTGGACAGTCACCTGGTCACCAACCCCCGCATCGCCCTGGACCAGTCCGCCCACCTCATCGGCCACATGGCCAGCGTGGCTCTGGAGAACTACACCGCCGCCA
>CANPXZ010000185.1 GCA_947587485.1 uncultured Oscillospiraceae bacterium
CCGGCAGGTCTTTGACCCGGCCCGGCTGGAGGAGCTGGCGGCCAGCATCCGGCGCTACGGGGTGCTCAGCCCCCTGTCCGTCCGGTACCGGGCGGGGCGGTACGAGCTGGTGGCCGGGGAGCGGCGGCTGCGGGCGGCGAAGATGGTAGGGCTGGAGCGGGTGCCCTGTCTGGTATTGGACGTGGACGAAGCCGAGAGCGGCGTCATCGCCCTGGTGGAGAACCTGCAGCGGCAGGACCTGGACTTCATCGAGCAGGCCCGGGGCATCGCCCGGCTCATCGATACCTTCGGCCTGAGCCAGGAGGAGTGCGCCCGGCGGCTGGGCAAGAGCCAGTCCGCCGTGGCCAACAAGCTGCGGCTGCTGAAGCTGCCCGACGACATCCTGGCGAAGCTCCGGGCAGCGGAGCTGACAGAGCGCCACGGACGGGCGCTGCTGCGCCTTCCCGACGACGAACTGCGCCGTCAGGCCCTGGACCACATCATCGCCGGCCAGCTCACCGTCCCCGCCGCTGACAGCTACATAGACGCCCTTCTGGAGCGCCAGGTCCGTCCCGCCCCCACCCGGACCCGGTTCGTCCTGAAGGACGTACGGGTGTTTTTGAACACCCTCCAGCGCAGCGTGGACGTGATGCGCCAGGGAGGCGTGGACGTGGGGATGCTCCGGGAGCAGACCGACCAGGAGATGGTGGTGACGATCCGGATCAAACGGTAAATTTTCCCTTGTGTTCGGCCTGCCATGGGGATAAAATAAAGAAAAACGAGAGAAAAAGAGACATCTATGGCGGAGAAAAAGACCCTCATAAAAGACTATACCTCCGGCCCGGTGGCCCGACAGCTGCTGGCCTTCGCCTGGCCCTTCATGCTGTCGAACCTGCTGCAGACGGCCTACAACCTGGTGGACATGGTGGTAGTAGGCCGGTACGTGGGCCCGGCGGGGCTGTCCGCCGTGGGCGTGGGGGCGGACCTGATCCACTTTTACACTTTCGTGTGTATGGGCTTCTGCAACGCCGGGCAGGTGCTCATCAGCCAGTACGTGGGCCTGAAAGACCGGGAGAGCCTTTCCAAAACAGTGGGCGCCATGTTCACGTTTATCCTGGGTCTGAGCCTGACCATATCGGCCCTGGGGCTCATTTTCGCTGGCCAGGTGACGGCCATCCTGAACGTGCCGCCCGAGGCCATGGGCTACTGCCGGTCCTACACGGTGTGCTGTACGGCGGGGCTGTTCTTCCTGGTGGGCTACGTGATGGTGGCGGCCATCCTCCGGGGCATGGGCCAGTCCAAAATGCCCATGGTGTTCATCGTCATCGCTTCGGCGCTGAACGTGGTGCTGGACATCCTGTTCGTGTCCGGGGGCATGGGCCCCTTCGGCGCGGCCCTGGCCACCGTGATCGCCCAGGGGGTCAGCTTCCTGCTGTGCGTGGGATATCTGTGGCGCCGGCGGGGGGACCTTGGCTTCGAGTTCCATTTAAAATACCTCCGCCCTGACCGGGAAAAGCTTTCAAAGCTTCTGAAGCTGGGCGTGCCCATGGCCATCCAATCCTGCGCCATCAATCTGTCCATGCTGTTCGTGTCCAGCCGGCTGAACCGGTACGGCGTGACGGTGTCCGCCGTCACCGGCGTGGGCAACAAGCTGTCCACAGTCGCCAGCATCATCTGCCTGGCCCTGAGCCAGTCCGGGGCCACCATGGTGGGGCAGAATTTCGCCGCCCGGAAGTTCGACCGGGTGACAAAGACGCTGATCACCGCCGTGGCGGTGGGGCTGGGGTACTCGGCGGCGCTGTCGGCGGTGATGCTGGCCGCGCCGGAGAGCGTGTTCGCCTTGTTCGACGACGACCCGGCGGTGCTGGCCATGAGCCACAGCTACGCTCTGGTGGCGGCGTTGAACTTTTTCGGCTACGCCCTACGGGGGCCCAGCACGGCCCTGTGCAACGGCATGGGCTTTCCCGGCATGAACTTCGTGCTGGGCATTCTGGACGGGGTGGTCATGCGCATCGGCCTGTGCGTGCTATTAGCGGAAGTGTTCCATATGGGCGTCATGGGCTACTGGCTGGGCGGGGCCCTGGCGGGGTTCACGTTCTTCATCGTCATGTTCCCCTACTTCCTGTCCGGGAAGTGGAAACGGCGGGCCCCTCCCGCAACGACATAGAGAAAAGGAGACAGAAGGATGATACTGGTCAGCGGATGTTTATTGGGCATCAACTGCAAGTATAACGGCGGCAACAACGACAACGCCGTCGTACATAAGTTCCTGGAGGGGAAAGAGTACGTGGTGTTCTGCCCGGAGCGGGCCTCCGGCCTGCCGGCGCCCCGGCTTCCCAGCGAGATACGGGGCGACAGGGTATACAGCAAGGCGGGAGACGACGTGACCGAGGAGTTTCAGTCCGGAGCGGAGAAAGCCCTGGCCTTCTGCCGCGCCCACGGCGTCACCCAGGCCATTTTGAAGGCACGGAGCCCTTCCTGCGGCGTCCACGCGGTCTATGACGGGACCTTTTCCGGCACGGTGGTCCCTGGCATGGGCGTCACCGCCCGCCTCCTGGCGGACAACGGCATCGCGCTCATGGACGAGGAGGATCTGATAAAATAAAAAGAGGCACGCCAAAAGGCGTGCCTCATAAAATATTCAGACTCAGTCCTCTGCGTCGGAGATCATGCCGTAGCCGCCGTCCCGCCGCTTGTACACCACAGAAAAGGCGTCGTCCGCCTCCTGATTGCGGAAGGCGAAGAAGGTGTGGCCCAGCAGGTCCATCTGCATGACCGCCTCCTCAGGGCTCATGGGCTTGAGGGCGAAGCGCTTGGTGCGGATGATCCGGTAATCCGCCTCCTCCTCGTCCTCCGGGATGGCCTCCGGGGCGGAGGTGCGCTCAAAGGCGCCGTCCCGCAGCCGCTTCTCCAGGCGGGTCTTGTTCTTCCGCACCTGCCGCACCAGGGCGGCGCAGGCGGAGTCGATGGAGGCGAACATGTCGCTGGTGGTCTCGGTGACCCGATAGAACATGCCGTTGTTGCGGATGGTGACCTCCGCCGTGCAGCGGCCGCGCTCCACGCTGAAGGTGACGGACGCGTCGCTCTCCGTGCGGAACAGCTTGTCGATCTTGCCGATCTTCTTCTCCGCGTAGGCCTTCAGTTCATCGGATACCTCGTATTTCTTGCCGGTGAATGTGAATGTCATAGCACTCGACCTCCTTTGTGAAAATTGTACCACAAATTTCCAAGGAGAGCAATAGTTTTTATAAATTTCCCCAAGTTTTTGAGGCTGTTGACCGCAGAAATGCCCGCACTACCCCCAGCAGCACCAGCGCCATGGTCAGGCCAAGGGTGGCGCCGGACAGGTCGATGCACACGTCCCGGAGCTGGGCGGCCCGGCCGGCGGTGAAGAGCTGGATGCCCT
>CANPXZ010000186.1 GCA_947587485.1 uncultured Oscillospiraceae bacterium
CAGAAAAGTTCATTTCAAGCAGCAACTCCACCTTCCAGGCGGCCCTCTTTCCGGCCTTCCAAGCGGCCTTGTTTCCGGCCCTCTTTCCGGCCCTCTGTTTTTAAAGCCTCTGCTACCGCGCACATAGTGACGTCGCCTCCCGTTTTGATTACATCTTCCAGATATTCCATGTTCATATTGCTCCCGTCCCGCGTGAACACGGATATAAACTCCATGATTGCATGCGGATGCTTTAACGCGTTTTTGCTTGCAAACGGATCCTCTCCCAGCCTTTTTTTCTTGAAAAGCCTTGCGTCCTCCCTGAAGTCGCTCCTGAAGCTTTCGATGATCCCATCGTCTAAATAGGCGATGTCGAATACGGGGATCTTGTAATCCTGCACGTGCTTTGCCAGCTCCGCGTCCATGTCCAGCATCTCATGAATACTTTTCGCCTTATTCCATTTTTTATCCGTCATATTCCCAAACAGCAGCGTATTGTAGATGCCGGCAAAAACATCGTTATAATCCCCTGCCTTTTTGCCGGCTAAGTCTTTTTCTGCCATAGCGCTCCTTTCGTCCTTTTTCCCGCTTTTGGCGGAGCGCGGCTTTTTAACAGGTTGCACTTGACAGTATATCATGCTCTCGCGCATCTGGCAAGGCTGGATATTTGCCGCGTCAGGGAAACGGGCATGCGCGGCTTCCTTTATCCCTATTATAGCATCTTGCGGCTCCGGGGCCAAAAAATATTTCGCCCCCCGGCCGGACAGCCTGCCGCTGTCCGGCCGGGGGGCTTTATTCCTTGCGGCGCTCCAACCCTGCCGCATCCTGTTCTCCCGTCCGTGCCGGGCGCTCCCTTTCCGCTTCTTACTGCTGGTCCAGAGCCGCCTGGACGAATGCGTCAAACGACGGCTTCTTGTCCGCCACGCTCGTGCCGAACAGCAGCGGGGCCGATGCGTCCGTCCATGATGCGGCGTCGCATACCCCCCACAGCGTCACGGAGGTCAGGTTGGCTCCCGCCTTCTTCTGCCTGATCACTTCCGCCATCAGCCTTCCCATGGCGTCCGCCTGGTCCTGCCGCGAGAACTCCGTGCTCTCCTCGATCTGCTCCGGCGTTTCGCCCTCCACGGCGGGGCTTCCCATGTCAAGCTCCGTGATCTGCACCTCGAGCCCCGCATCCGAGAACGCCTTGATCGTCTCCCCGAATTTCTGCGGCGTCGGGTTTCCGGTCCCCACGTGCGACTGCATCCCCACGCCGTCGCAGTATTTCTGGCCGTCCGGCGCCGATGCGTTCACGTTGCCGATCAGCTCGATGATGCGGCTCGTATTGTTGTAGGTGTTGAAGTCGTTGTACATCAGCCTGACCTTGTCCCTGATGCCGTATTCCACCAGCGCGTCGTTCGCCGACTTGAACGCGTATTTTACATACTCCGAGTTCGTCGTCGACTTTTTGTCGAAGATGCCCGCCCAGTAGTTCGCGTACTTCTGGGTCGAATCCTGGAAGAAGGCGTCGCTGTTGAGGTACTCGTTCACTACGTCGTATGCCGATACCGTGTCCTCGTAGCCTTTATCCTTGACGTGCTTCAGGAGCGTGTACACGTACATCCTTATTCGCGTGTACATGGTATCCTGGTCGGTGTAGCGGTCCTTATAGTCGGCATTCGTCTTCATTACATCCGCAGACCACGGCGTGGTGTCGTAATGCCGGTAGTCTTTCGTGAAGAAGAACTGCGGCATCTGCGTGTGCCAGAACGGCGAATGCATGCGCACCTGTATGCCGTTTTCCTTGGCAATGTTGAGGATGCGGTCGAATTTCGAGAACTTGATCTCCGGCACGAGCACGTTCCCGTCCTCATCCGTATTGTCGTCGCAGCCCACGTAATCGTCGTCCAGCACATAGCCGGCCGCGGCCGCCTCTTCCTTGTCCTTGAACTTTAACGGCACCTTGTCGTCCCCCTGGAGGCCGAGCATCTCGTCGAGCTTCATCTCGTCCTCCGTGGAAATGCTGTTGAAATGGTGCTTGATGAACCCGAACGTGTTGTCGTTCAGGAGCTGGTCATAACGGACCGCCACGCCCATCTTCAGCCCGAACGGCTCGTACGCGTCCTTGATGGACTGCAGGGTCGGGTCGTACGGCTCCGGCTTGGAGACCATCTCGATCTCGAAATCGTCGATCAGGAAGCTCGACCTTCCGAACTGCGCGCGCTGGTCCGTCGTCTCGATGTACATGATGAACTCGTAGCAGTAGTCCGGCAGCGTGAACGTCGTCTCCACCTTCGTCCAGTCGTCCGCATTGATTACGGTCCATGTATCCCTCGGATAGTTTTCGTAATGGCTGTTGCCCTCATTCTTGTCGAGCTCCGAGATGTACTGGGCTCCCGAAAGCATGATCTGCAGCCCGCTCCTGTTGACCTCGTTCTCCTCGGACTCCGGCACCTTCGCCCAGAAGCTTACCTTATACGTCGCTCCCAGCGTCAGGATCTTTGTGAGGTCCATGGCCGGCCCGTTCCAGGAATGGGAGTCGCCGTCGTCCGGCCTTGTCATCAGGCCCGCTTTCCAGCTGTTGTTGTGTCCTCCCTCTTCCGGCTCGATGACCTTGAACTCGCAGCCGGTATTCCCCCTTCCGTACCAGTCGCCCGGGTCTTTCTCATTCACTTCGAAGCTCTCGAAGTCTTCCTTATAGGAAACGAGCGGCGTCGGCCCCGGCTCGGTCGGCTCCGGCGCAGCCGTCGCGTCCGTTCCCGGCTCTGCCGTCGCTGCCGTTCCCGGCGCTGCCGTCGCCGCCCCGCCCGGCGCTGCCGTTGCCGCCGTCCCTGGCGCTGCCGTCGCCGCCCCGCCCGGCGCAGCCGTCGCGTCCGGCGCAGCCTGGCCGCCCGCGGCTTTGACCGTGACGGACAGCGTCTGTTTCGTCGTCTTCTTTCCCACTTTAATGCTGACGGCGATTTTCGTGCTGCCCGCTTTTTTCGCCGTTACGGTAAATGCCGACTTCCCGTTTTTCTTTACCGCCACGATGCCCTTTTTCTTCGAGGCCACGGTCAGCTTTTTGATCTGTTTCGCCTTTACCTTCTTGATCGTGATTTTTTTCTTTTTGCCGACCTCGAGCGACAGCTTCGTCTTGCTCAGCTTCGGCTTCGCGGCTGCCCCTGCCGGAAGCGGCGGCGCCGCCGTTGCGGCCGTTCCCGCGGCAAGAGCGATGGCAAGCGCTCTTGCCAGCACGCGTGTTCTTGTTTTTTGCATGAATCTACCTCCTGTTTTTCTTATTTTTCAAAAAAAGGTGCATACGCATTGATATGCACCTTTTTTAATGACTGCGTTAATTGGTCATTT
>CANPXZ010000187.1 GCA_947587485.1 uncultured Oscillospiraceae bacterium
CTGCGCCGCTGCGGAGAGGATTTTCGCATCCTGATCCTGTCCGACCACAAGACCCTCACCTCCAACCGGGCCCACGACGGAGACCCGGTGCCCTTCCTGATCTACGACAGCCGGGAGAAGAAGTGCTCGGGCCTTTCCTACACCGAGAAAAACGGCCTGAAAACAGGGCTCATGCTGCCCGACGGCACGGCCCTCCTGTCCAGGCTCTTCGAGCAATGATCGTCCGGGCCCACGGAAAACTGAATCTGTCCCTGGACATCCTGGGCAGGACCCCGGACGGCTATCACGACCTGCGGATGGTCATGCAGTCGGTGGAGTTCGGGGACGACCTGGACGTGGAGCTGCGCTCCGACGGCCGCTTCACCGTGGACCCGGGCCAGAGCTATCTGCCCTCGGACGGGCGCAATCTGGCCGTGAAGGCCGCCAGGCTCTTTCTGGAGGGCACCGGCCTGGGGGCGGACATCCGGGTGACGAAGCGCATCCCGGTCTGCGCCGGGATGGGCGGCGGCTCCGCCGACGGGGCCGCAGTGCTCCGGGCCCTGAACCGGCTCACGGGCCGGAACATGCCCGTGGAGGAGCTGTGCCAGTTCGGGCTCAGGGTGGGCAGCGACGTGCCCTTTTGCGTCATGGAGGGCGCGGCCCTGGCGGAGGGCCGGGGCGAAAAGCTCACGCCCCTTCCCTGCCTGACCGGCTGCGCCATCGTCATCTGCAAGCCCGCCTTCGCCATGTCCACCCCGGAGCTTTTCGTCCGCTCGGACAGCCGGAGGAGCCGCCTTCGCCCCGATACCGCCGGCATCGTGGCCTCCCTGGAGACCGGGGACGCGGCCGGCGTGGCCCGGCGGATGTACAACGTGTTCGAGGACGTGCTGGACCGGCGGCAGGGGGAGATCCTCTCCATCAAGTCCGCCCTCATGGACATGGGCGCCGCCGGCGCGGTCATGACCGGCAGCGGCAGCGCCGTGTTCGGCCTGTTTTTGGACGACAGCGCCGCGCAGACTGCCTTTGACGCCCTCTCCGCCCGCTATAAAGAGTGCTATCTGACCCGCCCCTGTCCGGCGGCGGCCGTTTAAAAATCCCCATCGCCGCCCAGAATATGGGCGGTGATGTTTTATGCTGAAACAAAAAATACGTCCCTGGGAGGCGGCGGCGCTGCTGGCGCTGTGCGTATTCCTTCTGTCGGGACTGTGGGCCGGCCGGACCCAGCGGGAGCTGGCGGGGGGACTGGTGCGGCTGCACGTGATCGCAAACTCCGACTCCGACGCGGACCAGGCGGAAAAACTGGCCATGCGGGACAAGGTCCTGGCCCTGCTCTCCCCCCTGCTGGCGGAGTGCGAAAGCCGGGAGGAAGCAGTTGACATAATACTTGGTCATAAGTCCGACCTGGAAGCTCTGGGAGACGTGGCCGTGACGCTGGGCACGGAATATTACCCCACCCGGGACTATGACACCTTCTCCCTGCCTGCGGGGGAATACCTCTCCCTGCGGGTGGTGCTGGGGGCCGGCCAGGGTCACAACTGGTGGTGCGTGGTGTTCCCGCCGCTGTGCGCCGAGGCGCTGGCCGAGCCGGCGGCGGACGCCTTCAGCATCCTGGACGAGGACCAGGAGGAGCTCATCACCCGCAGCGGGACGGACTATGAACTCCGTTTCCGGCTGGTGGAGTGGTGGGAGCGGCTGGCGGACTGGCTCCGCTAGCGGGAAAATTCCTTTGCTTATAATTGACATTCCCCGACGCCGATGGTATTCTCATACGGAGGGGAGTTTACCAATTTCTTTACCGATATCTTTACCTGGCAGGCGTATCCTGCCTGTATCGGTATGGAGGGGAGGCGCCGTCGTGGCCGATCTTGACCGCAGAAGGAA
Source organism: uncultured Oscillospiraceae bacterium (assembly GCA_947587485.1). Lineage (GTDB taxonomy): Bacteria > Bacillota > Clostridia > Oscillospirales > Oscillospiraceae > CAJOIG01. The sequence goes on from CANPXZ010000187.1 coordinate 1,861, forward strand.
ATTCATCGTGAACACGGTCTATTGGGCGCTGGTCGTGGGGATCGTGTTTCTGGTCATCAAGTATTTGCTGGGGCTGATCTGGCCGTTTTTCCTGGCCTTCATCTTCTCCTGGTGCCTGACGCCCATCGTCCGCTGGCTGACCGTCAAATGCCACATCCGCCACGGCATCGCCGCCGCCATCTGCCTGCTGCTGTTTTTCGGCATCGTGGGCGGGCTGCTGCTGCTACTGATATTCAACGTCGTGTCCTGGGCCCAGACCCTGGTGACCTGGCTGCCCACGTTCTACTCCGACACCGTGGAGCCGATGCTGAAGGATGCCACCGTCTGGATAGAGGATTTCGTGGCCCGGCTGGACCCGGAGGCCGCCGACGTGGTCACCGCCACCTTCAGCGATATCATCTCCTCCGCCGGCACCGCTGTGTCCAGCTTCTCCGTCCGGGCCGTGGCCGCCGTCACCGGCTGGGTCGCCAAGGTCCCCGGAAAGCTTCTCAGCACCCTGATCTGCATCATCGCCACCGTCTTCATGACTGTGGATTTCCACCGGATGACCGCCTTCATCCTGCGGCAGCTGAGCCAGAGGACCCGCCTGGTGGTGGTCAAGGCTAAGGAGACGTTCTTCGACGTGCTGGGCCGGTACGGCAAGAGCTACGGCATCATCATGGCCATCACCTTCGTGGAGCTGAGCATCGGCCTTCTCATCCTCCGGCAGGAAAAGGCCCTGCTGCTGGCGCTGATCATCGCGTTCTTCGACATCCTGCCCGTGATCGGCGCGGGGCTTTTCCTCATCCCCTGGGCGCTGGCCTCCCTGTTGTCCGGTTCTCTGGCCAAGGGCCTGGGGCTGCTGGCGCTGTACATCGTCATCACCGTCATCCGGCAGTTTCTGGAGCCCCGTGTGGTAGGCCACCAGGTGGGACTGCACCCGCTGGTGACGCTCATCGCCATGCTGGTGGGCACCAGGCTCTTCGGCGGCATCGGTCTGCTGGGCCTGCCCATCGCCTGCGCCATCATGAAGAGCCTGGACGATACCGGCGTCATCCACATCCTCCGCAAGGAGAGTGACGAGCAGATCGTGCCCGTCAGCGCCGGACCGGCGGACCTCCAGGAAAAAAATTGACTTTTCCGCCCGTTCCCTATTGACAATCCGGGCGCGGGATGATAAAATTTCCTGGCTTGCGGGCGTAGCACAACGGCTAGTGCACCAGCCTTCCAAGCTGGGGACGTGGGTTCGATTCCCATCGCCCGCTCCACAGCCGGGGTGCCGGATAGAGGCAGGGATCGCGCATGACGTCGGGGTGCTGGCCGAAGATATATGCGCCAGTAGCTCAGGTGGATAGAGCAACTGCCTTCTAAGCAGTAGGCCAGGGGTTCGAGTC
>CANPXZ010000188.1 GCA_947587485.1 uncultured Oscillospiraceae bacterium
GGGTGGAGCTGTACACGCTCCGGCGCTGGCCGTTGACATAGAAGCGGGCCTCCCAGAGGCCGTCGGGCCGCTGACGGATCGTCCCGCTCCCCTGGGCGGCGCGGGTGTTACTCTTCCGGGGCATGATCTGCGTCCTCCAAAGAGTCAATATATTTTCTAATTATCTCTTCAAAGCAATTAGAAGCAGCCGCACAGAAATAATCTGTTGCCTGTTCAGGGTCGAGATAGACCATCCCGTGCTTTTCTGCAACTTCACAAAAACTTGAAGAATCAAAATCTTTTGAGTATTTCGGGTAATATTTGTCAGGCATAGCCAGAATTGCGGCTTGATTTATGTTAAATAGCGCCGGAAGTATAAACACAGACTGAAATAGAATATCTGCTAGAGCAGGAAATGAGATCGGGGCATTCTCAACGGGCGTATCATAGACAAACGGAGTAAGTATATAGTCAGATCGCAACCGTTCAATAGTGTTTTCCGACAATCCCGTATAATTGCATGCCTGCTGCAAATCACCATCCGTGGACTTCACGTCGGACAGCCCCAAGAGCCAGTCGGCGGAGACGTGGAAGTATTGCGCGGCGTTGTACAAAAATTCAGCGTCGGGAACCCTGTCACCGTTTTCGTAAAAACTTATACTTCGCGTCGGATGCGCTGAGGGAGCGGGCAGGCAAGTCCAGGATCAGCACGGCCGCCAGGCAGAAGATCAACCACCGGGCCGCCTGGCAGAAGCTGGAGCTGTTGCTGGCGGCCAACTTCTCTCGCTCCGACGGGTTTTGCACACTGACCTATGACGAGGAACATCTGCCCGGGACAGTGGAGGAAGCGGCTGCCTATATGCGGCGCTTCCTCCGCCGCTTACGGGCGGCCTTCCGGCGGGCCGGGAAGAAGCTACGGTATATCTATGTGACGGAGAGCATGGAGGACGTGCCCGGAGAGCCTGGGCGCCTGCATCATCATATCATTGCCAATGGCGGGCCTGACGTCTGGCCGCTGATAAACGCTCTATGGAGAGCGGGACAGGTACATATAGAGCCGCTTCTGGAAGGACAAAACGATGGATATGAAGCCAGGGCCCGGTACATGGTGAAAGAGCGGAAGCCGGGGACGCCCGGTCGCCGGACAGGCGCCCGTGCATGGACGCCATCAAAGAACCTGACAAGCCCAAAGTGACCACGGAACTGGTGCCGGACACAATGACGATCACAGCGCCGCCGGGCGCGTACATCTTGGAACAGTACGGGGATATGAACTGCTGGGGATCGTTCCTCTTCCTGAAGTACCTGCTGCCGGAGCCGCCGTCCCGCTCCCGGAAAAGTGAAGATCGCAGACACCCGCGATTATAAATCTTGGGGCAATGTATATCTTTTGGACGTGCTGGCCAGTGAGCGGGACACAGCATCCAGAAGTTTTTTTTCAACGTTGAAAATCTTGTGCGCAGTCAACACAAATGGTTGACAAATTGGAATATTATTATAAACTGAAAGTAATATATCGCTGAGGGGGGCATCCCATGAGCAACGAAGAGCTGGCTGCCAGGATCAAAGCTGGAGAGCGGGACAGGCTGCTGGAGCTGTGGGCGCAGGTGAGAGAGCTGATAGCCTGGTATGCAGTGCGACGGTATAACGCCGCGCCGGGCCTGGGCGGCGTGGAAGTGGATGATCTCATCCAGGCGGGGTTTATTGCCATGGTCGAGGCTGTGGATAGCTTTGACCCTGGAGCGGGATATAAATTCTCAACATGGCTGAAGCTCACGCTCAGAACGGCATTTGCGGAAGCGGGCGGGTATCGGAGCAAGAGGCAGAAGATGGATCCGCTCCACCGCTGCGACAGCCTGGATCGACCGCTTGATGATGAAGGCGGTGCAACGCTGGGAGAACTGCAGGCGGCCCCTGATTGCTTTGATGATACAGAGCGGCAGATTTGGCGGGAACAGCTGCGGGCCGTTCTGGACAAGGCGTTGGAGGATCTGCCGGCGGACTGGCGGGAAATACTGGAGCGCAGATACTACCGTGGCCAGAGCCAGCAGGTGGTGGCGGAGGGAATGCGGGTAAAGAAAACTGACATACAGGGCCGGGAGAAAAAGGCCCTGTACCGTCTGCACCATGACCGCCGGCGAAATCACCTGGATCAGTTCTGGGTCGAGCAAGCTATTGATCTGAAAACGCCCTGGTTTCTTCACGTTGGCCCAGAGGCCTTTGCATCCACGGGCACGTCCGCGGTGGAGAAGCTCGTGCTGCAGCGTGAGCGGGATCTGGAGCGCCCGGAGCGCCTGGCGGAGTACATGGAGGCGGGACAGAACAACATAGAGCGGGACGGGGCAGCACTGACCGTCCGCGCCGGCGCCCAGGCATGAAAGGCGCCGGGCTAGTCTTGCCCGGCGCTGATATTCCACAACGTTGCGGAATTTGCCTGTATTCGGAGAAATCGGAGACCCCTACACGCGCGCGGCCGCGCGCGCGTGTAGGATGCTATGGGGGATGTCAGGGCCGCCGGCGGCGCTTGTCCCGCTCCTGGCGTATGCCATATACACGTCCGGCGTTATAGATGGTCTCCAGGAAGTGGAAGAAGTCGTCTCTGTCAGCGGCCAGCGGACGGCAGCTGAAGATGTCAGCCATTCCCTCCAGAAACTCCCTGGGATGGGGCATGTAGGCCCGCAGGCGGCAGGCCTCGCGCAGCTGCATGGAAATGCTTTGCATATCAAATCCTCCTTGTCTTTTGGGGGCCGTGGTAGAATGGGCGCGGCCCCCGGTGGGGTGCTTGGGCCTCTTGTATCGGCATCGGTTGGCTGTGATGCAAGGGGCCTCTCTCATGCTACGCAGAAGCGGCGGGTGGTGGTCTCGCGGGTGAACCGGGCGGCCACGTCCGGGAGGGCCTTTCTGAGGGCCGCAGCATCCAGCCTGGCGCTCGTGACGGGCTTCCAGGTGATCTTGTACTCACCCGCCCGCAGCTCTTCGCTGTCGCCCATCTGGGCCTTCACAGCGTCCTTGATGGCCTCGGCCTCTGCTTGGGCTTCCTCGATCAGAGTTTGCAGCTGGCGCAGCTCCCTGATCTTGGCCGTGATCTCGTTCGTGCTCATCTCTGTGCCTCCTACAATAAAGATTGTGGCAAGTAGCACGGCAGCCAGCCGTGTTTTGCCAACTCAAAGCCGAAGCTGTAGAAT
>CANPXZ010000189.1 GCA_947587485.1 uncultured Oscillospiraceae bacterium
GGCGTGCTGGCCCGGCTCATGAGCCAGGCCCTGCGCAAGCTGGCGGGCATCGTATCCAAGACCAACTGCATCGTGGTCTTCATCAACCAGCTCCGGGAAAAGATCGGCGTCATGTACGGCAACCCGGAGACCACCCCCGGCGGCCGTGCTTTGAAGTATTACGCCAGCGTGCGCCTGGACGTGCGCCGCACCGAGACCCTCAAGTCCGGGGACGAGATGATCGGCAACCGGACCCGGGTGAAGATCGTCAAGAACAAGGTGGCTCCCCCCTTCAAGGAGGCCCAGTTCGACATCATCTACGGCGAGGGCATCTCCAAGATCGGCGAGATCATCGACCTGGGCGTGAAGCTGGACATCATCGAGAAGGCCGGCGCCTGGTTCACCTGCTGCGGCGAGCGCATCCAGGGCCGGGACGGGGTGAAGGAATTCCTCCTGGAGAATCCCGACAAGGCCGACGAGATCGAACAGCAGATCCGCGCCAACGCCCACAAGCTCATGAGCCCCCAGGCATTGAAGGCCGCCAAGGCCGCCGGCCGGGCCGTGGACGTTTCGGCCGAGGACTTCGACGACGGGCCTGAAAACTAAGTACCGTTGAGTCTCCGGTGCAAGAAGGATAGATTGCGCCGAAGGCGCACCTTATCGAACGCCTCCCCTGTGCAAGGGGAGGGGGACCGCGCGAAGCGCGGTGGAAGGGTTGTTACCAGTGCAGAGGTTACCTCCAGACTGGTAACAATCCCTCAGTCTCCGGCTATCGCCGGAGCCAGCTCCCTTTGCACAAGGGAGCCTTTCAACAGAGTATCGCCTGACGGCGATAACGAATCATTATCAATACTATGGACGAGCAGAAAAAATACACCGTCCGGTCGGTGATGAACGATCCGGCGGGAGAGATGGAGCCGCAGAAAAAGCGGAAAAAGCCGGATGACCCTCTGGAGCAGGCCAAGAAGTGGGCGGTGGAGTACCTTAAGCGCCCCCACTCGGAAAAGGAGCTGCGCAAAAAGCTGGCGGAAAAGGGCTGCTCCCAGCAGGACATCGACACGGTGACCGCCCTGTGCCTGGACTACGGCTTCGTCAACGACGCCGAGTACGCGGGAATGATCTGCCGGCACTACGCCGCCATGGGCTACGGCCCCGGCCGGGTCCGGACCGAATTGCAGCGGCGCGGTATCCCCAAGGACCTGTGGGACGACGCCCTGGCGCAGATGCCCCGGGATACGGACACCATCGACCGGCTTCTGGCGGCAAAGCTCCGGGGCCGGGACCCCTCCGACCGGAAGGAGCGGGACAAAGCCGCCGCCGCCCTTTTCCGCAAGGGCTATTCCTGGGACGACATCCGGGCGGCTTTGAACCGGTTCGGGGCGGATACGGACGAGTAAGAAGGGGCTGCCCAATTAGAATCGCGGCGATAGTCGCACACCGCTTGGAAGGCTCCCTCTGACGAGGGAGCTGTCGAGCGAAGCGAGACTGAGGGAGAGAACATTTACCAGAAACGCAAGTATCTCTCCCCCAGTCACCGCCTGACGGCGGCGACAGCCCCCTCGTCAGAGGGGGCCGGCAAAAAGGTATTCATATGAAAGTACACTTTACCTCCCTTGGCTGTGCCAAGAACCTGATCGACTCCGAACAGATGCTGGCGCTGATCACGGCCGCCGGCCATGAGATCACCGCGGACCCCGCCCAGGCGGACGCTGCGGTGGTCAATACGTGCGCCTTCATCGAGGCCGCCCAGCAGGAGGCCATCGACGCGATCCTGGAGCTGGCGGAGCTGAAAAAGACCGGCTCCCTGAAGCGGCTGGTGGTCACCGGCTGCCTGCCCCAGCGGTACCAGGGGGACATCCTGAAGGAGCTGCCCGAGATCGACGCGGTGCTGGGGGTGGGGAGCTTTCCGGACATCGTGGCGGCGCTGGAGTCGGACGAGCGGCACTTCGCCCGGTTCCTGGACAAGAACGCCCCTCTGCCGGAGCTGGACCGGGCCGTGACCACGGGCCCGGGCTGGGCCTACGTCAAGATCGCCGACGGGTGCGACAACCGCTGCGCCTACTGCGTCATCCCCTCCATCCGAGGCAGGTACCGGTCCCGGCCCGTAGACGCCGTGCTGGCCGAGGCCCGGGCCCTGGCGGAGGGTGGCGTGAAGGAGCTGATCCTGGTGGCCCAGGACGTGACCCGCTACGGCCACGACTTTCGGGACGGGACCACCCTGGCCTCCCTGCTGCGGCAACTGGCGCGGGTGGACGGCATAGAATGGATACGCCTGCACTACCTCTACCCCAACGAGATCACCGACGAGCTCATCGACGTCATCGCCGCCGAGCCCAAGATCGTGAAGTACCTGGACATCCCCATCCAGCACGTGAACGACGCGATCCTGCGCCGCATGCGCCGGCCCGAGACAGGAGCATCCATCCGGGCATTGTTCGCCAGGCTCCGGGAGCACATCCCCGGCGTGGTGCTGCGCACCAGCCTGATCGTGGGCCTGCCCGGCGAGGGAGAAGCGGAATTCGGGGAGCTTCTGGCCTTTCTGCGGGAGCAGCGGCTGCCAAGGGCGGGGGTGTTCGTGTTCTCGCCCCAGGAGGGCACCCCGGCGGCGGAGATGCCGGACCGGTGTACCACCGAGGAGGCCCAGGCCCGGCAGCGGACCGTCATGGACCTGCAAAACGCCATTATGGACGACTTCGACCGGTCCCGCATCGGCAGCTTGCTGCGGGTGCTGTGCGAGGGCCGGGGCGAGGACGGCCGCTGGTTCGGCCGGAGCTTTGCCGACTCCCCGGACGTGGACGAACAGGTGCTCTTCACCGGCGACGCGGTCCCGGGCGAATTTGCCACGGTGCGCATAGAGGCCCTGGAGGACGGGTGTCTGACCGGCCACGTGGAAGAAAACAGCAAATAAGGACCTTGACATAGATGTTTGACTATCTGAAAGAGACCATACGGGCCTATCAGGAACGGGATCCGGCGGCCCGGAGCGCGCTGGAGATCTGGCTGCTCTACCCGGGCGTGAAGGCGGTGCTGCGCCACCGCCGGGCCCACTGGTGCTGGACCCACGGGCTCAAGTTCCTGGGCCGGGCCATCTCCCAGCGGACAAGGAAAAAGACCGGCATCGAGATCCACCCCGGCGCCACCATCGGCCGCCGGCTGGTCATCGACCACGGCATGGGCGTG
>CANPXZ010000190.1 GCA_947587485.1 uncultured Oscillospiraceae bacterium
CCCGCCCCAGAAAATGCCTCAAATGGCGCACCCCTGCTGAAGTCCTTAGTGTTGCACTTGCTTGACTTTCTGCCGGCGTTCCATAAGGTGCGGCTTCGCCGCCTTTGCCCCCTTATCAGAAGGGGCTTTTTTGTGGCGTAAGACGGCCTTATCGCAATACGTTGTGGGCGTGCCATTTGTCGCCCCGGAGGCGGAGACGGAAGCAGACGGCCCGGAGCACCCAGTCCGTGCACCAGCCGATCCAGATGCCCCACAGGCCCACGGCCGTGTACCGGCACAGATACCAGCTCAGGGCCACCCGCAGACCCCACATGCTGATGGTGCCCACCCACATGGTGTAGGCCACGTCCCCGGCCGCCCGCAGGCCGTTGGGCAGGGTGAAGGCGCTGGGCCAGAACAGCACGCGCATGACCACGATGAACCAGCTGATCCGACAGACCAGTACGCTGCCCTCGGCGGAGAGGGCGGTGAAGCGGGTGATGAAGGGCGCGCCGGCGGCAATGGCCCCGCCCACGGCAACGGCCACCGCCAGGGAGATGCGGGTGAACATGAGCATGTACCGCTTGGCCTCGTCGGGCCGGCCCTTGCCCATGCACTGGCCCGCCACGGTGATCAGGCCGATGCCGATGGCCTGGCCGGGCATGCCCTCGCTGGAGTCCAGGATGGCGATGATGGCCTGGGCCGCGATGGCCGTGGTGCCCAGGATGGAGACCGTGGACTGGACCACCAGCTTGCCGAACTGGAACATGCCGTTCTCAATGGCCGAGGGCAGACCCACCCGCATGATCCGCCGGAGCATGGTCCAGTCGGGCAGGTAGGTCCGGGGGCCTCCCAGGGAGATGACCTGGCCGGGCTTGGCCTGGTACCAAAGCATGACAACGCAGCTGACGATCCGGCTGGCCAGGGTGGCCAGGGCCGCCCCCAGCACCCCCATGCCAAAGCCGAAGATCAATATGGCGTTGCCGATCACGTTCAGGATGTCCGCGATCAGAGCCACGATCATGGGCCGGCGGGAGTCCCCCGTGGCCCGGAACAGGGCCGCGCTGGCGCTATATAGCGCCAGGACCGGATAGCTCAGGGCCGTGACCAGAAGATACACCTCCGCCGCGTCCATGACGGCGGCCTCCACATGGCCGAAGATCAGCCCCAGGATGGGCCGGCGCAGGCAGGTCAGCACCACGCAGCAGATAAGAGACAGCAGCAGCGACGCGCTCATGACCTGGTTGGAGGCCTGGTTGGCCCGGGTCCGGTCCTCCTGGCCGATGTACTGGGAGCAGACGATGGTGCCCCCGGCGGCCAGGGCGGAGAAGAAGTAGATCACCAGTACGTTCAGCGAGTCCACCAGGGATACGCCGGAGATGGCCGCCTCCCCCACGTTGGAGACCATGAACGTGTCCGCCACGCCCATCAGGCCCGTGAGCACCTGCTCCACGATCAGCGGCCACAGCAGCGCCCGTATCTCTTTTTTCGTGAACATGAGCGCCGCCTCCCGTATCGCCGCGATTCGCGTAAAAATCCTATATCAATTATAGGAGAGGCTCAAACCGATTGCAAGAGCGATACCACACAAAAGCACGGCCCGCCGGCGGCCGGACCGTGTAAAAACTGCTTGCACTTAGGAGGTGTGCGCGATATAATAGAGCCGCGAGATGAATGAAGGCAGGGCGCAGGGTGTTGCGACCACCCCACGCCCCTATGCAGGAGAGGCTCATTCTCCCACACAGCAGAATAACTGCACCGTTTCGTATTATATCCGCTTTTGCTTGGAAACACAAGAGCGGGCAATACGGGGCTGTGTGGCTTCTTGTGGTGTAGGGAAGAGATTCCCTGCACCGCTTTTGTTTATCTCGGCGGGAAAGCCCGGGGCAGGTCCCCCTGTCCCCGGGCCGGTACTGCCGGAAAAAAACAAAAAGGAGAAGAACGATGAGAAAGACAACAGCAATTATCCTTGCGCTGATCCTGGCCTTGGTTTTGGTTGGGTGCAGCGCTGACAAGCTGGAGGAGAAAATCAACAGCGTGGCAGACAACATAGAGGCCGGCTTTGACAGCATGGAGGAAAAGCTGGACGGGACGGAAGGCGAACCGGAAGAAGCCCCAACAGAGGAACCGGAGCAGACCCCGGCGGAAGAGTCACAGCAGGCCCCGGCGGCAGACGGCATCCGGCCAGAGATCAAGGAGGCCATCGACAGCTACGAGGAGTTTTTCAAAGAGTATGCCGACTTTATGGCGTCCTATGACGCGACGGATGCGAGCGCGTTGGCGGAGTATCTGTCCATGCTAGGGCAGTATACAGAGACCATGCAGAAGCTGGACGACATGGAGGATAAGGACCTGACCGACGAGGAGACGGTCTACCTTACACAGGCGACACTGCGGATCGATCAAATGCTTTTGGATGTGGCGGGCTGAGAGACGACCTGGTCATACCAAAGCTTGGCGCTGCGCAATTGATGAAAATTAAGGAGGTATTCACATGGAGACAGCAGAACTGGACTATCGGCCATCACAGGCGCCTGTGGGACAACTGAAGACGAACCGCGGGCTGATCAAGTACATATTGCTTTCCATCATTACGTTTGGCATCTACGGGATCGTGTTGTTCTCGTCCATATCGACCGATATCAACATCATTGCCGGACGGTATGACGGGAAAAAGACGATGCACTACTGTTTGCTTGTCTTTATCGTGGGCTGGCTGACGGCAGGTATCGGATTTTTCGTATGGTATCATAAGATATCGGCGCGTATTGGCGGGGAGCTTAAAAGACGCGGCATCTATTACAGCTTCGGAGCCGGTACATATTGGGGCTGGGGATTTTTTGGCACGCTTATCGTTATTGGACCGCTCGTGTACTGCTACAAGCTTTTCAAAGCTATGAACATGCTTTCCCTGCACTATAACACCCACGGCTGAAAGAAGCGATAAACAGACTATGCCCGGCGGGAGGGGTTTCCTCCCGCCGGGTTTTATGCTATACTGCGCTCATGGATACTTTTACGAAAAACTACATAGACGCCAGGCGGGAGGTCATCGCCAGAAGCTTCCCCCGGCTCAACGACAGACAGAGAGAGGCCGTCATGGCCACGGAGGGGCCCCTGCTCAT
>CANPXZ010000191.1 GCA_947587485.1 uncultured Oscillospiraceae bacterium
CCCAGCTATATCGTGGCCGAGGCCTTCCGCTGCAGCCACATCATCTTCGCCTCCACCACCTACAACGCGGGCGTGTTCGTGAACATGGAGAACCTTCTGCACGACATCGCCGCCCACAATCTGCAAAACCGTACCATCGCTTTTGTGGAGAACGGCTCCTGGGCCCCCACCTCCGGCAAGCTGATGAAGGAGATGCTGTCCGGGCTTAAGAACATGACGGTCCTTGACCAGTCCCTCACCGTCCGCTCCGCCCTGAAGGAGGACCAGCTGGACCAGCTGCAGACGCTGGCCGACGCGGTGGCCGCCTCCATCCACGCCCAGGATGAGGCCGCCCATCCCAAGGCGCCCAAGGACGTGGCCGTGGACTCCGCCGCCGTGCGGTCCCTCTCCTACGGCCTGTTCGTCCTGACCGCCCGGGACGGGGAAAAGGACAACGGCTGCATCATCAACACCGTCCAGCAGGTCACCGGCAAGCCCTTGCGCATCTCCATCGCCGTGAACAAGGAGAATCTGACCCACGACATGGTGGCCAAGACCGGCCTTTTCAACGTCTCCACCCTGAGCACTAGCGCGGCTATGGATATTTTTGAGCACTTCGGCTTCCAGTCCGGCCGCACCGCCGAAAAGCTGGCCAACTGGCCCGACAGCGCCCGCAGCGCCAACGGCCTGTGCTATATCCCCGGCTGCACCAATGCCTTCATCTCCGCCAAGGTGGTGAACGCCATAGACTGCGGCACCCACACCCTGTTCATCGCGGATGTGACCGAGGCGCGCAAGCTCTCCGACGAGACCAGCGTCACCTATCAGTACTACTTCGACCATATCAAGCCCAAGCCCCCGGTGCTGGAGAAGAAAAAGGGCTTCGTGTGCAAGATTTGCGGCTATATCTACGAGGGCGACGAGCTGCCGGCGGACTTTGTCTGCCCGCTGTGCAAGCACGGCCCGGAGGACTTCGAGCCCATCGGCTGAAAAAGCAAAAGGAAAACGGCGAGGCAATTGCCTCGCCGTTTTTGCGCGCGCTCCTTACGAGTACTGGTGGAGCAGGCCGTCGGACCACAGGCTCGTGGCGGCGTTATAGTCGCCCCAGGCGGTGGTGTAGGTGCACTGACCGTTGACCCCGCCGTGGGCGGTGTTGAACCAGCCCATGCCGGCTTTGGTATAGGTTTGCTGCCAGCCGGTGAGCATCCGGCCGATGCAGCCGTTGGTATCGTCGGATTGGAACATATACCAGCCGGTGCCGTTGTTGTTTTTAACGTACTGGAAGCCGGTGGCCAGCTTGCCGTCGGGCCCTATGTAGTACCAGAGGCCCCGCTGGGAGACGGTCCAGCAGTTGAACTTCTGCACGCCGTCCACAAAGTAGTAATAGTCGCCGGTGGCCTCGTCATAGGCCCAGCCGGTGCCGGACTTGGGCGGGTCCACGGGCAGGTCCGTCTTCACGACCTCCGCATGGATGTCGCCGGCGGCTGGGACGATCATGTAGTAGATATGGACATTGGTGCCTTCATACTCTGCATAGGCATCATCAAGGAACTCTACGTCCGCCGTGATGTCGTAACCCGCTTCCACGCACACGGTCAGGAGCGCGCCGCCTATCAGGCCGTTGTTGGCGTCGGCCATGACATAAGAGATGTCGGACGTGAAGTCGGCCATGACGGCCATCACCACCTTGTCCGCAAAGCCGGTAAAGTTCAGCCAGCCCGTGGCCTTTTTCACGTCCACATGGATGCTCTCGGCGTCCTCAAAGGGCTCGAACAGGGTCATGATGCGGCCGTCCGTCGTCTCAAGAGAGCTCTGGGGCTCGGCGCCGATGAACAGGGGGACATAGCCCTTGTCACAGGTGAACGCGCCGAAGTCGCCGGAGACGACGACGTCGGCCGTATCCACATAGACGCCCGCCGGGGCCGTCCAGGTCAGGGGGATGAGCGCGGGAGCGTCCGGGTCGGCCGCGATGGTGACGGTCACGTCGCAGCTGTCCTCCGGGCCGATGCCGAAGATGATGACGTTGACAATGTCGCCGATATGTTCGGCGGCCGGCGTTTCCTCCCCCAGCACGCCACGCATACTCGTGGACTCCAGCTCTGGGTCCAGCCGGGCGGTATAGCGGTAGTCCATGATCAGCTCCACCGCCTCGTTTGCCTCGAGAAGGATATCGGTGGCGTCGAACTGGCCCATGTAGTCCGTCTCGCCCGCTTCCTGTATCACCCGGACGCACCAGAGCTTGTCGAGCTCGCCCAGGAGGGTGAGCTTGCCGGCCTGGGGCCCGGCGGCCGTATCGGGCTCCGCCGCCGCGGCCTGGGGCAGGTCGGGCAGTTCCGCCCCGGCGGCCTCCTCCATGGTGGTCTCTTCCACAGGGGCTTCCGGCGCCTCAGGGACGGCGGCCTTTTCCGCCTCGGGAGCCTCAAAGGTGTCCTCCGCCGCCAGGGCGGGCGCGGTCAGGGCCAGGACTATGACCAGCGCCAGAAGAAGGGTAAAGATGCGTTTCATAGAGGTTCCTCCTTTTTTAGGATCGGATCACACGGGTATGATAACATCCTTACCACACCACCCGCAAGGCGGCTGTCCCGAATTGCAGGAAATCGCACTCGAATTGCACGCAGACCCGGCGATAATAAGAAGACGGCCCCCAAATGGGGCCGTCTTGCTATACGTTGCGCGGTCACTTGCAGGCTTCCGCGATATGGGGCGCGGTCAGGCCGAACTCCTCCAGCAGAGGCGCGAAGGGGCCGGAGTGGCCGAACACGTCCTGCACGCCCACCCGCTTCACCGGGCATGCAAGGCCCGCCTCGGCGATGACGGCGCACACGGCCTCGCCCAGGCCGCCGATGATGTTGTGCTCCTCGCAGGTGACGATCTTTTTGCACTCCC
>CANPXZ010000192.1 GCA_947587485.1 uncultured Oscillospiraceae bacterium
GTGAAGGCTATCGACGACTACACCCTGGAGTACACCCTGGAGGCCAACGCCCCCTGGTTCATCACTCTGGCCGGTTACAGCGTGATGGCTCCCATGAGCCGTGACTACTACACCTCTCAGGGCGGCAAGTTCGGCACCGAGTTCGACAGCTCCGCTTCTGACTATCTGTACGGCTCCGATCCTGATCACATCGCCTACTGCGGCGCTTACCTGATCAGCAACTACACCTATCAGAACACCATCGCTTACACCGCCAACCCCAGCTACTGGGATGCTGAGAACGTGCACAACAAGACCATCACCCGCCGCTATGCCGACGGCACCGATCCTCTGTTTGCCTGGAACAACTTCCTGGACGGCACCTTCTACAGCGTGACCGTTTCCTCTCAGGTCCGTCCTCTCGCCGAGGAGCAGGTCTCTGAGGTCGATCCCGAGAAGAACTATGTGGAGGCTTACGGCTATTCCAACCACGACGGCGCCACCGCCATCATGAACTGGAACAACGTCAACCGTTACGCTCACTCCAACCTGTATAACGACCCCACCGCCATGGTGTCCACCAAGACTGTGTCCGACGCCGAGCGCACCAAGGCCGCTATGCTGAACCAGAACTTCCGTCTGGCTCTGGCCATGTCCTATGACCGTCATGCTTACATGACCGTCGTCTACGGCGAGGCCGATCCCGATGGTCAGATGACCAACTCCTACGTACCCGGCAACTTCACCAGCGCTGCAAACGAGTTCACCGTGAACATCGCCGGTGAAGACCAGACCTTCCCCGCTGGCACCCAGTATGGCGAGGTCCTGCAGGCCGCTATCACCGCCGACGGCTATCCCATGAAGGTTTGGGATCCCGAGGGCGCTGACGGCGCCGGCTCCAGCTTCGGCTTCGACGGCTGGTACAACCCCGAGGCCGCCGGCGAGTATCTGGCCAAGGCCGTTGAAGAGTTGGCCGCCGAGGGCGTGGAGATCTCCGCTGAGAACCCCATCTACCTCGACATGCCTTACTCCGACTACGACACCACCACCTCCGCCGCGCAGCAGGCTGTGAAGCAGTCCTATGACGCCGCTCTGGGCGGGATGGTCATCGTGAACCTGGTTGCCTCCGGCGACAGCGACACCGAGAACGACGCTTCCTACAACCCGCTGGACGGCTACATGATGAACTATGACCTGGGCGGCCTGACTGGCTGGGGTCCCGACTACGGCGACGCTCAGACCTATCTGGACACCGTTATCCCCTATGGCTACGAGTGCATCGCCTGGGGCCTGTTCTAAGATCTAGCGCAAATCTCAGTTTAAACTCGCAAGGGGGCGGGGCCATTCCCGCCCCCTTCTCCAAATGAGCACACTTTAATTCAGGAAAACCCAAAAGCACCGCCGGCGGTACGCGGGCCGGCAACAAATCCATGCAAGAGAGCTGGGTGATCTATGGGCAAATACGTATTAAAAAGACTGCTGCACGGTCTGTTCTCCATCGTGATGGTCATACTGATCGTCATGATACTGGTCTACGGGCTGATGGACCGCATGAAGATCTTCAAAACGGACGGCCAGTACCAGAAGCAGGCGAATAACCAGCGGATCACATACATGCACCAGAAGTGGGAGGAGTACGGCTATCTGGACTACGTGCCCTACGCCGACTACCTCATCGCGCTGCGGGACTCCGGCGAGATCGACGAGGAGACCCGTGCCGAGGCGGTGAACATCGGCCGCGCCCAGGACGGCAGCGACGATCCCGAGGTCGTGGCGGAGTATGTGCAGAAGTTCACCGATTACTATGAGAGCAAGGGCTACCAGGTCACGCGCCTGGGCGCCGTTTTATCGCGGAACAGGCTGGTCACGGGCGGCGCGCAGGCGCTGTTCGCCTTCAGGGATCAGTCCGTGCTTCAGCGGCTGTGGGATTACTTCACGGGCATCTTTGAGATCGACAACATCCATAAGGTGCCGGAGAATGCGGACATCGGCAAGCGCGGCCTGACGTTCACCTGGTGCGATCCCGTGAAGAATCCGGAGGGCGCGGAGAAGAAGGTGTTCTCTCCGGCCATCATCGGCAACGGCACGACGCACAAATACCTGCTGTATTTTGACGGCTCGTTCCCGTTCATACATCAGAATTTCCTCAACATCCATCTTGGCACGTCCTACTCCGTGTCCCGGGGCGTGGAGGTATTCACCAGCATGACCCAGGCCCAGGGCGCGTATAAGCAGAGCACGGTGACTTATCCAACCGGCCTGACGGAGAACAGCGCGGACAACCTGCATACGGCGGTGTATGTCCGTGGCTCCAAGGACGCCAACGTGATGTATCAGCAGCGGTATAACGACGACTACACCAACGTGCAGACCTACCGCAACAACATGTCCCGTATGGGCTACTCCTTCGTCATCGGCATCATCTCCACCCTGGCGGCCTATTTCCTGGGTCTGCCCATCGGCGTGCTGATGGCCCGGTACAAGGAGGGCCTGATCGACAAGATCGGCACGGTGTACATCATGTTCATCTCCGCCGTGCCCAGCCTGGCCTATATCTTCATCTTCAAGGGCGTGGGCCGCGCCATCGGTCTGCCGTGGACCTTTGACATGGACAATGTACGCAAGACCATGTACATCCTGCCCATCGTGTCCCTGGCGCTGCCCTCCGTGGCCAGCCTGATGAAGTGGATGCGCCGGTACATGATCGACCAGATGAACTCCGATTACGTGAAGTTCGCCCGGTCCACCGGCATGAGCGAGACCAACATCTTCTTCAAGCACGTGATGAAGGTCTCCGCCATCCCCATCGTCCAGGGCATCCCCGGCTCGCTGCTGTTCGCCATGACCGGCGCGCTCATCACCGAGCG
>CANPXZ010000193.1 GCA_947587485.1 uncultured Oscillospiraceae bacterium
AGCCCCTTTAGGGGCAAGCTAGTACCAGGCCCTTCTAGGGCCTATTCAAGCCTCCGGCTTCGCCGGAGGTTTTGACTAGGGGGCGTATTTGACGACCGCTTCGCCGTCGGCCACCGTCTCGCCGTGCTGGTTGGTGCAGGTGGTGCGGAGCTTGTAGATGCCCTTGACGGGGTTCAGGACCTCCGTGACGGTCACCGTGGCGGTGACGGTGTCCCCGATCTTCACCGGGGCGGTGAAGTCCAGGCCCTGGTGCAGGTACACCGTGCCGGGACCGGGGAGGATCATGCCCAGGACCGTGGAGATGTACCCCGCCGGGAGAAGGGCGTGGGCGATGCGCTCGCCGAAGGGGCTCTGGGCTGCCGCCGCAGGGTCCGTGTGGATGGGGTTATAGTCCCCGATCACGTCCGCCATGGCGTTGATGTCCCGCTCCGTGACGGTCCGGGAAAAGCTGGCGGTCCGGCCTGGTTCCAGGGACATGTCAGGACACCTCCGAGGCGTATTTCATGTAGTAGTTGAACCGGCGCTCCCGGTCCAGGGTGGAGGTCTCCATGTGGCCGGGGTAGACCTCGTAGTCCCCGGGCAGGTCATAGAGCCGCTTTAGGCTCTTGAGCAGCGTGGGCATATCGCCCCCGGGCAGGTCCGTCCGGCCGCAGGAGTCCCGGAACAGGGTGTCCCCGGAAAAGAGGGCTTCGCCGCAGAGAAGGCACACGCCGCCGGGGGTGTGGCCCGGGGTCTCTATCACTTGGAAGGTCAGGTTCCCTACATGGAACTGGTCCCCCTCGCCGTAAAAGACGGCGCCCGCAGGAGGCTGGAATCGGTAGTCGCCGGAGCCCACGTCCTTCCGGTTCATGCAGACCGTGGCGCCGGTCTGGTCGTGGACAGCGTTCACCGCCATGGTGTGGTCAAAGTGGCCGTGGGTCAGGAAGATGTACTTGGCCGTGAGGCGGTTGTCCTCCAGGTAGTTCATGATGGTGTTGGACTCGTCGCCCGGGTCGATGACGGCGCACTGAAGGGTGTCCGGGTCAGTGACGATGTAACAGTTGGTCTCGATCTGGCCGACGGTCAGGCATTTGATGAGCATGGTTCACAGCTCCTTTGTGTCAAGCAATATGGTGACGGGGCCGTCGTTCTGGCTGCGGACCTGCATGTCCGCGCCGAATACGCCGGTCTCCACGTGGAAGCCCCGGTCCCGGCACAGGCCGATGACCTGTTCGTACAGGGGGATGGCCTGCTCCGGCCGGGCCGCCATGGTGAAGCCGGGACGGCGGCTGCGGCAGTCCGCGAACAGGGTGAACTGGCTGATGATGAGAAGATTGTTGGCTCCCGCGTCCGTGGGATTCACGTTCATCTTGCCCGCCGTGTCCTCGAAAATGCGAAGGCCGCAGATCTTGTCCGCGATCTTCTCCGCTTGGGCCGGGCCGTCGTCCACATGGACACCGAGCAGGACCAGAAAGCCCTGGCCGATCCGGCCGTGGATGGCCCCGTCGATCTCCACGGAGGCGTTTTTTACCCGTGTGACTACTGCGCGCATTTCATATTCCTCCCCGGTTTATGTCCCGGACGCCCCGGATGCCCTGCAGGCGGTTGATGACGGTCTGCAGCTCCGAGGCGTGGGATACCTCCAGGGTGATGATGACGGTGGAGGTGCCCTTGCCCGTGTCCCGGGCGTTCAGGCCCCGGACCTTGGCGTTCAGGCTGTTCAGGATGGTGGCCACGTCCATGACCAGGCCGCTGCGCTCGTCGGAGGTCAGGTACAGGTCCGCAGCGTAGCTGTCCGTGATCCGGTCCGCCCAGGACACCGTGATCCACCGGCCCTTGTCCGGGTCCCGCTGGTAGTTCACGCAGTCCTTCCGGTGGATGGACACCCCCAGGCCCCGGGTGATGAAGCCCACGATGGGATCCCCGGGCACCGGCGTGCAGCAGCGGGAGAACTTGATGAGGCAGTTGTCCAGCCCCTCCACCAGCACCCCCTGGACCGCCTTGAGCGGCTTCTGCTGGCGGCGGTCCGCCCGCTCCTGCATCTTCTCCAGCTCCGTCTTGCGGACCGTGCTCCGGTTGCGGATGATCTCGTCCCGGATGCGGCCTACCGCGTGGGCGGCGGTCATGCCCCCGTAGCCGATGGAGGCGTAGATGTCGTCCAGATCCTGGACCGCCATGCGCTTTAAGATGGCGGGGAGCAGCTCCGGGTCCGTCACGTCCGCCATGGAAAGGCCGATGCGCCGGGCCTCCGACTCGAACATGTCCCGGCCCTGGACGATGTTTTCCTCCCGGCGCTCCCGCTTGAACCACTGCTTGATCTTGGAGCGGGCCTCGCCGCTCTTGGCGATGTTCAGCCAGTCCCGGCTGGGACCGGCGGAGGAGTGGGAGGTGATGATGGTCACGATGTCCCCGTTTTGCAGGGGATAGGCGATGGGCACGATCCGGCCGTTCACCTTGGCCCCCGTCATGGAGTTGCCCACGGCGGAGTGGATGGAATAGGCAAAGTCGATGGGCGTGGCCCCGGCGGGCAGGCTCTTCACGTCCCCGTTGGGGGTGAAGACGAATACCTCGTCGTCGAAAAGGTCCATTTTGAGGTCGTGGTAAAAGTCCTGCACGTCCCCCGCGTCCTGCTGGGTCTCCAGAAGCCGGCGTATCCAGGCGAACTTTTCCTCGTCCCCCTCCTTGTGGCCGGCGGGACCGGACTTATACTTCCAGTGGGCCGCCACGCCGTATTCCGCCGTCATGTGCATCTGCCAGGTGCGGATCTGCACCTCGAAGGGGATGCC
>CANPXZ010000194.1 GCA_947587485.1 uncultured Oscillospiraceae bacterium
CGCAGCCTCTTGACCCCCAACGACCATTGCGCGGCCCCAGCGCGATGGAACTCGTCGAACACAATGATGTCCGGCTGAATGTCCTCCAGCTCCGGCTCGCTCAGGATCATCAGCTTGGCATAGGTGAAGAACTTGATATTCTTCGGCTCATAGCCGCTGGATGCCTTCACGTTTTCAAGTTGGGTCTTGAATATGTACTCGCTGGGCGACAGCCAGCAGACCGTCTTATCCGGCTCGTCCTCGCACAGCTTGAAGGCGATAAAGCTCTTGCCCGTCCCCGTGGGATGCACCACGGCGGCCTTGCCCGTCCCGGCCAGCATGGAGACCGCGGCGTCATACGCTCTTTGATTGTGTGCGTACAGTTCGATGCCCACGCCGCCGCGCCTCCTTTCTGTCTCGTCCGCCCAGCGCTCAGACAGCTCCGGCCACCGTTTCCCTTGCCCTGTCGCCTGAGGCCGCCTGTTTATATTTCTTCGTCCTTCTGTCGATCTTCGCTTCCGGTCCCCAGATGTCCAGCTGCAGCAGCTGCTGCCGCTGCCGTTCGCTGAGTTTCTGCCGGGCGGGATATCCCGCCAAGAGCCGCCGCTGCCGGTACAACCAGGTGCCCAGCCAGATACCGTCCTCGGTCTTATAATCCCGGGGGATATCGGTGCAGTTGTGCTCCTTCAGGTACTTTTGGCACAGTTCATACCGATACTCCCAGGATGACGCCTTGTCCCAGATCATCCCGATGGCGTCCAGCCGGGCGATGCGCTCCGGGGTCAGACTGGTCGTTCTGTCCTTGCGCTGCCGCCGCAGCTCCACGATCCACCGGCCCAGTGGCAAACCATCCTCCGTAAAATAGTTGCTCGTCAGATCCAGATCGCCGTGGGCCCGGTAGTACTTCTCCGCCGCGCGGTAGTTGGTCTCCCAGCACTCCGCATGGCGGCTGCCCCAGAACATCCCGATGGCATCCAGACGCTCGATCTGCTCTTCCGACAGTTCGCCGGCGCGGCGGCCTCTCCGCAGTTTGCTTATCCATGAGCCCAAGGCATGACCGTCCGGTGTTTTATAGCCCGCCGGCACCAGCAGGTCCCCGTGCTCCCGGTAATACTCCGCCGCCCGCAGATAATTGCGCTCCCATTTCAGGTTTATGGCGCTCCAGTGCATACCCAGCGCCTCCAGCTCTGCCACCCGCTCCGGCGTCAGCACCGTCTGCTTCTCCCCGTTGGCATACCAGCC
The DNA here is from genome assembly GCA_947587485.1 of uncultured Oscillospiraceae bacterium. Classification (GTDB taxonomy): domain Bacteria; phylum Bacillota; class Clostridia; order Oscillospirales; family Oscillospiraceae; genus CAJOIG01. The sequence goes on from CANPXZ010000194.1 coordinate 1,222, forward strand.
CCGCATCCGGTTGATGAATGCGCCCAGCTTGTATCCATCCGGAGACACGTAGCGCACCGGCACTTCCAGGTCCCCGTGCTCCCGCGCGTATTCCTCACAGTGAGCCAGGCCCCGGCTCCAGGACGCCTCCAGGCGGTATTCCCACTTCATCCCGATGCTCTCCAGCCGGATGACCTCCGATCCCGATAACTTCCCCTCTCTTTTCCGGGCCCGTTGGGCGACGATCCACTCGCCCAGGTGCAGGCCGCTCTCCGTCCTGTAGGGCGCCGGGACCTGCAGGTCGCCGTTCTCGGCCGCATAGATGCTGGCCGCCTGGAAGTACTGCTCCCAGCCGCTGGCGAGGCTCCGCTCCAGCTGCTCGAACAATTCCCGGCAGTCCCGCACCTGCTCGATGACCTCGAACCTCTCCGTCACGATCTCGTCGCCCCGGCCCTCAAGACGGTACTGCTGTACCACCAGCTGCATCTCCTCCCGGATGGAATCGATGCTGCACAGGCCCTCGAAGTTGTTCACCACGTCGATGATCAGCGGCGTTACGCTGTCGCCCGCCGTGAGCGCACGGCCGATCTGCTGTTTATAGATAATGGGGCTTACCGTGGGCCGGAACAGGATGACTCCGGAGATGCCCTTCACGTGCACCCCCTCGTTGAGCATATTGATGCAGTAGAGAAGCTTCAGCGCGCGGCTGTCGTCCGCCTTGAAGGCGGCGAATTCCTTGCTGGTGTCCGGGTCAGCCGAGTATGCCAAATAGGTGTGGATATCCGGGTTTACCTTGGAGAACCACTCGTCGGTGTAGGCGCGCAGCTCCTGGATATGCTCGTAGCTGGAGCAAAACAGGATGTACTTGCCGCCGGGGTCGGGGATATGATTGGCAAAGACTTTGTCCAGACCGTCCGCCTTTTCCAGGGCCCGGCGCAGTTCCTCCAGATATCTTTCATTTGCGTCCCTCAGGCCCTCTCCCCGGACACGTTCCACCTGCTCTTGAAGCCTCGTCAGCTCGTTCTGGTACCGGAACACCGTGGTCACATACTTGGGCGCAGGGAGAATGCCCCGGACAATTGCCTCGCCCAGCGTCATCTCCGAGGCGATATTGCCGAGGAACACCTCTTCCCCCATGTCACGCTGAGAGTCCAGGTAACGCACGCTGGTGGCAGTCAGTCCCAACAGCGGGATCGCGGGGTACATCCTGCGGAATCTCTCGACTCCCTGTGACCACATCTCCGCGCCCGCCCGGTGGAACTCGTCATATACGGCCATGTCCGGCTTGATCTCCGCCAGCTCCGCCTCGCTCATGTTCATGAGCTTGGCGTATGTAAAGAACCTGATGTTCTTCGGCTCTTCGCCGCCCGCCGCTTTGAGATTCTCCAGCTGGGTCCTGAATATGTACTCGCTGGGAGACAGCCAGCAGACCGTCTTGTCCGGCTCGTCCTCGCACAGCTTGAAGGCGATAAAGCTCTTGCCCGTCCCCGTGGGATGCACCACGGCGGCAAGCCC
>CANPXZ010000195.1 GCA_947587485.1 uncultured Oscillospiraceae bacterium
CAGAGCTTCAACACCGCCGTGGAGCAGAAGCTCCAGGACCTGGACGCGGAGCTGGTGGTGCTGGCCGGGTATGTGCATCCTTTGGGCGCGGGCGTGCTGAAGGCGTACGAGAACCGCGTCATCAACGTGTGCCCCAGTCTGCTGCCCGCCTTCGGCCAGTGCGACATGAACACCATGCAGCCCTATGAACAGGCCATCCGAGCCGGGGTGAAGCTCTCCGGGGCGACGGCGTATTTCGTCACCGACGGCCCCGCCGGGCCCATCATCCTTCAGCAGGCGGTGGAGGTCTGGGAGGGGGACACCCCCAAGACCCTCCAGCGGCGGATCATGGAAGAGGGCGAGTGGAAGCTGCTGCCCAAGGCCGTGGCCATGTTCTGTCAGGGCCAGCTCCGGGTGGAGGACGGCGCCGTGCACGTCACCGGCGAGCGGAAATAAAAATAAGATCAAGAGACTGAATATAAAAGAGGATGGGATCAGGATATGAGCAAGCTCACGCATAAGTGCCCCAACTGCGGGGCGACGATGCCGGTGGATGTGAAATACTGCCGGAAGTGCCACGCGAAGATGGATACCGGGCGGGTGGAGGTCCTCTCCGCCCCCGAGAAGGAGCCCCAGCGGCCCCAGAAGAAGTCCAGGGACAAGGACGCGCTGCGGAACCTGCCAAAGCCGGTGCGCCCCGTGGAGGAAGCGCCGGCGGAGGAGCCTGTTCAGGCCCCGGCCCCGGCCCCGGCAGTAGAGGAGCAGTCCGCTCCTGCGGCGGAGAAGGCTGCCGCTGCCGCCGCTGCGGGCGGCGCCGCTGTCCGCCGGGAGCGCAGGACCTCCGGCGGCGGCGAGGCGCCCCGGCCCGTGTCCACCGCCAGGGGGGCGGGGGCCCAGCCCGCGCCGAAAAAGAACCCGGACAAGAGCATTTGGCAGATCATCACGGTGCTGGCCATCATCCTGGTCATCATCGTCGTGGCCATTTTGCTGGTCATCCAGCTGAACCGGCCCGCCGGGAGCACCGCCTCCGAGCCCTTTGGCGTCGGCGCCACGGACGATCCGAACGACGTTCCCGAAGCGGTGGTCACGGCCCCGGCCGCCACGCCGGAGGGCCTGGTGGTGCCCACGGCCACCCCGGCCGCCACGCCCACGGCGATACCCACGGCCACCCCGATCCCCGCCCCGACCCAGACGCCTGTGCCCACGCCCACGGCCCCGGCCGCCGTCGATCCCAACGCCAACTACACCGTCACCGCCGCCAACGACACGGTCTATATCAACGGCAACGGCGTGAACGTGCGCTCCGGCCCGGGGACGGATTACCAGGTCCTGGGCTCTGAGAACAACGGCAAGCAGCTGCAGCGGACCGGCAGGACCAGCAACGGCTGGAGCCAGGTCAGCTACAACGGCCAGACCGCCTATGTGATCGACTCCCTGCTGACCACGGCCCAGCCCGGCTTGGGTACCGGCGGCGCCGCCACTGGCGCCACTGCCGCCAGCGGCACCGTGAAGGTGACGGAGCCGGCGGGCGCGAACGTGCGCTCCGGCCCGGGCACTGGCTACGGCATTCTGGGCGTGGCGACTGTGAATACGGAGCTGACCCGCACGGGCACCTCCGGCGGCTGGACCCAGGTGAGCTACAACGGCCAGACCGGATACATCTCATCCAACCTGCTGAGCGACAGCGCCTCTACCGGCACGACCACCGGCACGACCACGACCACCGGTACCACCTCCGGCGTCACTGCGGCCACCGGCACCCTGACGGTCACCGGCAACGGCGTGAACATCCGCACCGGCCCGGGCACCAACTACGACCGGATCGGCTCGGTCAACTCCGGCGCCACCCTCACCGTCACCGGCGTCAGCGGCAACTGGTATCAGATCTCCTACAACGGCCAGACCGCCTACATCATCAGCGACTATGTGACGAAAAACTGAGAATAAGATAAACAGATCGGCCTGCCGCGTTCGCAGCAGGCCGATCCAGTCTGTCAAAAAACTTCCCATTTTAGTAACTTTTGGTACAATGGGGAAAGAGAGTATGTATGTGTGGAGCTTAAAATGTAAACTGTCGGTTTGCATTTTAAGCTGAAAAAGCAGATAATGGTTGGTGGTTTTTCTCAGTACTATGATATATATTGGGGGCATGAACAGGAGGCGAAAATATGTATCTGGGACAAAATATCCAGTATCTTAGAAAGCAGAGGAAGATCACGCAGGAGGGATTTTCGGAACAAATGGCAGTATCGCGTCAAACGGTTGCAAAATGGGAAGCGGGCGACGCTATTCCGGAATTGGAGACATTATTGGAAATCTGCGATTTTTTCTCATGCAATCTGGACGAACTCGTAAGAAAAAGTCTGCCGGAAAATGAAAGTATTTATTCCGAAGTAAGAGTTCAGACCGTGAAGTCATTCAAAATGGCGCGTTATGTAATGATCTCGCCACAGCCGGAAAATGATGTGAACGCATATATGGAGCGTTGGGCGATGGCTTCGGGTTTGTTGGCGTTTGATAAAGACGCAAAAAGGATAGGCTGGGATTTTCCGTTTGTAACTTTAGAACAGAGAAATAGATTTGGGTTGAATGGCTATGCGGCTGCTTATATTTTACCGCAAGGGTTTGAAGCAGCCTATCCGGGAGTAGAGATCGCAGAGCAAAAAGAAGCGGATTATGCGGTGATCACCATACGCAAACCATTTGAAAATGCTTTTGAGCGTATTCC
>CANPXZ010000196.1 GCA_947587485.1 uncultured Oscillospiraceae bacterium
TCCGCATGGTGTTCGTGGGCGGAGGCGGCGACCTGGACGAGGTGAAGGCATACGCCGCCTCGCTGGGCCTGGAGGGAAAAGCCCTGTTCGTGGGCCCCGTCCGGGACCGGGAGCTCATCCGGGCCTGGTACTGCCGGGCGGACCTTTTCCTGTTCCCCTCCACCTTCGACACCAACGGCCTGGTGGTCCGGGAGGCGGCGGCCTGCGGCCTGGCCAGCGTGCTGGTGGCGGGAAGCTGCGCGGCGGAGGACGTGACCGGCGGGCAGAACGGCTTTCTCATCGAGGAAAACGCCGGCTCCCTGGCCGCCATGCTGCTGGTCATCGGCTCCGACCGGGACCTGCTGGGCCGGGTGGGCGAAAACGCCCAGAGGCAGCTGTACCTGTCCTGGGAGGACGCGGTGAAAAACGCCTGGGACCGGTATCCCGCCGTGATCGACAACTACCGCCGGGGCCTCTATCCGAAGCACGACGGCCTGTCGGACGGGCTGCTGCACGGCCTGGCCGCCGCCCTGGACGGCCTCAACAAGGGCCGGGAGCGCTACCGCCACATGCAGGAGGACGTGGCCGACGGCCTGGAGGACCTGAAGGACGGCCTGGGCGACCTGCGGGAGGGCCTTTCCGACGGCCTGGAGGATCTGAAGGAGGGCCTGGAGGACCTGACCGACGGGCTGGATGACCTGAAGGAGGACCTGGCCGACGGGGCCCGTCGGCTGAAGGACCGGCTGGAGGAACTGGGGAAAAAGCTGGACATATGAGACCGTAAGCGCGGCCGCCGGTGAGATCGCCGGGGCCGCGCAAAAATTTTTCGCAAGACCCTATTGACAGGATGGAATGACAAGAGTATAATGCAAAATGACAAAAATAATTGTCAATTTAGCAAAGATAGTTGTCACAAGGAGGTGCGTTATGATCCTGCGCAACCGTCTGAAGGAGCGCAGAGCCGCCCTGGGCGTCAACCAGCAGGAGATGGGCCGGCTGTGCGGCGTGTCCCGACAGACGATCAGCCTCATCGAGCGGGGGGACTATTCACCGTCGGTCACCCTGGCCCTGACGATCGCCAGGGTCTGCGGCGTGACGGTGGAGGAAGTATTTTACCTACAGGAAGAAAAAGGGGAGGAACGAGAAAATGGATAACAATGAGATCAAAAAAGCGAACCGCAAGGCGCTGCCCAAGTTTCTGCTGATCCTGGCGGTGAGCCTGGCGGTCGGAGGCTGCATCGGCTTTTTCGCAGCAAAATATGGTCTGAACGAGCTGTCGGACGGTATCAAGAGCGCGGGACGGGCCTTCGGGCGGGCGGCCCCCTGGCTGCTGCTGGCGGAGGCGGTGGCGCTGCCGGCCATTGCCGCGCCCCGTTATAAGAGGGCAAAGGAGATGATCTCCGCCTGGGACGGGGAGGACGAGGCGCTCTCGGACCAGATCGACGCCAGACTCTCCGTGATCATATGGATCTCCAACGCCGCGCTCATCGTCAGCTTTTTCTGATCGCCGCCAGCTATTCCGGGGGCTTCGCCATCTTCGAGGACACCGGCGCCTCCATGCTGCTGCTGGCGGGCATCGCGGGGTTTTTGGCCGTTATGGCCGAGGCGGTCATCATCCAGCAGAAATGCGTGGACGCGGCGAAAAAGACGAACCCGGAAAAGACGGCGTCCGTGTATGATGTGAAGTTCCAGAAAAAGTGGATGGACAGCTGTGACGAGGCGGAAAAAATACTCATTGGCAAGTGCGCGGTCAAGGCGTACCGGGCGGTGAATACGGTCTGTACAGTGTTGGCGGTGATCTTCGCCGTGGGGCCATCATTTTCGACATCGGCTTTCTGCCCTCCCTGGCCGTGTGCCTGGTGTGGCTGGTCAGCCAGTGCGTGTATTGCAGGGAGTGCCTCAAATATTCCAGGGCCGGGATCACGATATCTTAAAGACGAAGGGCGATAAAATGCCCGCCGGTGGGACGGCTGTCCCACCGGCGGGTGTTATATGCTCTATTCGTCTTTGTCATATCCATCTAGAAAGGAGTGTTCCACCCCCTGGGACTTATAGCCCGGGAAGGTGTCCAGGCACACCGCGTGGATGGCGGTGAAGATGCTCTTTTCGATGTTGGGGTTGTCCTGCCGGAGCGTGCGCAGAAGCTCCTTCACCTCCTGGCGCTTGGAGGTGAGCTCGCCTGTCTCCGTGCCCTCCGTCAGGCGGCAGGCGCAGCGGAGGAAGGTCAGGTCATTGTACCTTGCCCAGGCGACGATGTCGTCCTCGTGCACGCAGTACAGGGGGCGGATCAGCTCCATGCCGGGGAAGTTGGTGCTGTGCAGCTTGGGCAGCATGGCCTGCAGCTGGGCGCCCCAGAACATGGCGATGAGGGTGGTCTCGATCACGTCGCTGAAGTGGTGGCCCAGGGCGATCTTGTTGCAGCCCAGCTCCCGGGCCTTGGCGTACAGGTGGCCCCGGCGCATCCGGGCGCACAGGTAGCAGGGGTTGCGGTCGGTGCTGTCCGCGGCGGCGAAGATGTCCGAGGAGAAGATGGTGACGGGGATGCGCATCAGCGCGGCGTTTTCCTCGATCAGCCGCCGGTTGGCGGGGGCGTAGCCCGGGTCCATCACCAAAAACGTCAGCTCGAAGGGCACGTCCGAGTGCCGGTGCAGCTCCTGCATCAGCTTGGCCAGGACCATGGAGTCCTTCCCCCCGGAGATGCACACCGCGATC
>CANPXZ010000197.1 GCA_947587485.1 uncultured Oscillospiraceae bacterium
TTTTACACGATTTGGGCTATGTTGTCTCTTTTTTCTTTCACCCTCCCACGGTGTTGCACTTCAGATGATAACCTGCCCCCTCCCCTTGCACAGGGGAGGCTTTCCATAATGAATCCCCTCCGGCTTGCCGGAGGGGATAACATTTTATCTCACTTCTTATACTTCAAACTGTTGGATGCCTTGTAGCCGCTGAGAAAGGTCGTTTTGTCGTTCTTCACGCACCGGACCGTGAACTGATAGGTCTTGCCGTTTTTCAGCTTGGACGCCGCGCGGGTGTAGCTGGTGGCAGTGGTGGTACCGATCTTCTTCCAGCTTCCACCGTTTTCTTTGTAGTACACCATGTACCGGCTGGCTCCCGCCACCTTGTTCCAGGTCACCTTGATCCCGCCGTTGGACGCCTTGGCGATCTTCACCGTGGGGGCCGCGTAGTAGGTCAGGCTCTTGCCGGCCTTGTCGTAGTCGCTGGTGTAGGTCTTTTTGTCGTTTTTCACGCAGCGGATGGTGAAGACATAGGTCTTGCCGCTTTTCAGGTCCTTGGCCTTGCGGGTATAGCTGGTGGCGGTGGTGGTGCCGATCTTGGTCCACTTCGAGGCACCTTTGAGCTTATAGAACACCGTATACCGGACCGCGCCGTCTACCTTGCCCCAGGTCACCTTCAAACCGCTGGCCGTGTTCTCCATCTTGGTGATCTTGGGCGTGGCCAGCTTGGCCGGCGCGGGCGTAGGGGTCGCGGTGGGCTTGGGAGTAGGCGTAGCCGTGGGGACGGGCGTGGGGGACGGCACTTCTTCAATAGATTTAAAGGTGTAATCATATTTAGCGGCATACGCCTGGGCCTTGGAGCCAGCGTCGGCGTAGATCACCGTTAGACCTGACTTGCCCAGCGTATACAAGTTGCTGTTGATATCGCAGTTGGGGTTCTTGATGACCACGCCCGCCAAGTTGCTGCAATTGTAAAACGTACGGTACCCGATGTCGGTCACGCAGTCCGGGATCGTCACGAGCCACAGCGACGTGCACTTCTGGAACGCATTGGACTCGATGCGGGTCACGCCGTTTCCGATCGTCAGATCGGCCAGGGACGAGCAGGTACTGAACGCATAGGCACCGATAGTGGTCACGCAGTCCGGGATCGTCACGCTGGTCAGCAGCGAGCAGCCTTCAAACGCACATTGCCCGATGCTGGTCACGCTGTTTCCGATCGTCAGGCTTGCCAGAGACTTGCAGTAGGAAAACGCATAGCCGCCGATGCTGGTCACGCTGTCCGGGATCGTCACGCCTGTCAGCGACGAGCAGTCCTGGAACGCATAGTTGCCGATGCTGGTCACGCCGTTTCCGATCGTCAGGCTGGCCATGGCCGAGCAGGCATAGAACGCATTGCTGCCGATGCTGGTCACGCTGTCCGGGATCGTCACGCTCGCCAGCGCCTTGCAGCCGAAAAACGCAGTCGCCCCTATGGTTTTCACGCCACTTCCAATTATCAGGCTCGCCAGAAGTGAGCAGTCCTGGAACGCATTGTTGCCGATGCTGGTAACGCTGCCTGGGATCGTCACGCCCGGCAACGAAGAGCAGCCGGAAAACGCATTGTTGCCGATGCTGGTCACGCTGTCCGGGATCGTCACGCTCGTCAGCTGCGTGCACGCACAAAACACATAATTTCCGATGGTGGTCACACCGGGGCCGATCACCACGTTTTCGACATAATAGTCGCTCCACGGAGACGACCAGTAATTTTTCATCGCACCCGCACCAGAGATGGTGAGAGTGGTGCCGTCCAGGACCCACTGAACATTGGTCCCGCAAGTGCCGGAGGCGATCACCGCCACAGTTTCCGGCTCGTCCGCCGGGGCCGCCGCCGGCGCTTCCTCCGGGGCCTCGGCAGGCTCCTCTGTCACCTCGACGACAGGCTCCTCCGCTGCAACAGGCTCTTCTGTTGCTGCGTCAATGGGCTCCTCCGCCGCTTCGGCGGGTTCTTCTGCCGCCTCGACGGGAACGGGCTCCTCAACGGGGGCGGCTTCCTCAGCGGGGACTTCCGCCTCGACAACGGGCTCCTCCGTAACTTCCACGACGGGCTCCTCCGTGACAATGGGCTCCTCGACGGGGGCTTCCTCGGCGAACGCCGGGACCGCCAGGGAGAAGAGCGTCGTCAGCGCCAGGAGCAGACATAGACTGCGCTTTGCCATGTGATCTCACCTTTCCTTCCTCTGATTTTATATGTCATCACGACAGTACCGGCCCTGAGGACGCTTGCGCGCCCCCGGGCTTTCCTGCCGGAACAACAAAAGCGGCGCAGGGCATCTTTTCCCTACACCGCCATACTACAACACAGTTCTCATTGGCCCGGTCCCCCTTGTAAATGGGGAAACAACCGGGTATAATGAGGCTGGCGCAGGTTTCTGCTGTGTGGGAGAGTGGGATTCTCCTGCATAGGGGCGTGGGGTGTTGGCGCGCCTCACGTCCCGCCTTTGTTATTCCGTTTCTATCATTATAGCGCGTCGATATATCCAATGCAAGCGGTTTTTTCCAAAGACGTGCCCTCTGTCCCATGGGAGCCCTTAAAAGGGATCTTCCGAAAATTGCTGTTGCATATCGCCTTACCGCTGCGTATAATAAGAGTAGGAAATTCCCTACTTTCCATACACAAGGAGGTGCGATGCTATGAATGCGAATGCTTTTG
>CANPXZ010000198.1 GCA_947587485.1 uncultured Oscillospiraceae bacterium
GCGCACGGGGCAGTAGTTGCCGCTGTGGCCCCCGTGGGCGTTTTCAAAGAGCACCTCCAGCGTCCTGCCCACGCAGCCTTCCAGATAGGCTCTCTGCAAACGGGCGATGACCTGTCCCGCCCGGCGGACCCGGTCCTCCTTCTCCGCTTTGGACAGCTGGTCCGGCATATCCGCCGCCTTGGTGCCGGGGCGCTGGGAGTAGGGAAAGGCGTGGACGAAGAAAAAGCCGCAGCGCTCCAAAAAGGCCAGCGTAGTTTGAAAGTCCGCCTCGGTCTCCCCCGGAAAGCCGCAGATCAGGTCCGCCGTCAGCGCGCAGCCGGGAAAGTTCGCCCGAAGCCGCTGGCATACGGCCAGAAACGCCGCCGTGTCGTACTTGCGGTTCATCCGCCGGAGGGTGTCGTCGCAGCCGGACTGGAGGGACAGATGAAAATGGGGACACACGTTCCCCAGGGCCGCGAGACGGGCGCAAAACCGGTCCGTGACCACGGTGGGCTCCAATGACCCCAACCGGATGCGGACGCCGGGCGCGGCCCGGGATATGCTCTCCGCCGCGTCGGCCAGGCCGGGCTTTCCCGGCAGGTCCTTGCCGTAGGAGGCGATCTCGATGCCCGTGACTACGATCTCGGCAAAGCCCTCCGCCGCCAGCTTCGCCGCCTGGGCGGCGCAATCCTCCGGGGGCAGGGACCGGACCCGGCCTCTGGTATAGGGTATGACGCAGTAGGTGCAGAAGTTGTCGCACCCGTCCTGGATCTTCAGCATGGCCCGGGTCCGGCCCGACACGGCCCCCGCCGGCAGGGGCTCGAACACCCGCCGCCGGAAGGGATCGTCCACGTTCGTCACCGGCAGGGCCTTCACGATGGCGTCCGCCAGGGCGTGCTTGTCCCCGCTGCCAAACACGATGTCCGCCCCCAGGGCGGATACCTCCCCCGGCTCCAGCTGGGAAAAGCATCCGCAGACCACCGTCAGCGCCCCTGGATTGCGCCCTTGCAGCCGCCGGACTGCCTGGCGGGATTTTCGGCCGCTCTCCGCCGTGACGGCGCAGGTGTTCACGATCACCACGTCCGCGTCCCGGTCCGTCGGCTCCAACCCCCGCTCCCGGAGCATGGTCTCCAGGGCCTGGGTCTCATATTGATTCACCTTGCAGCCCAAGGTGTATACGGCATACGTCATAAATCTTGCCTTTTCTTCTCTTCCGGTTTATAATTCCCTGGGTGATTTACGAATGATCTATCTTGACAACGCGGCCACCACCCAGGTCTGCCCCCAGGCGGCCCAGGCGGCGCTGGAGGCCATGACCGAGCGCTTCGGCAACCCCAGCTCCACCCACGGTCCCGGCCGGGAGGCCCGGGAGGGGCTGAAAGCGGCCCGGGAGACGGTGGCGGAAAGCCTGGGTGCAAAACCGGAGGAAGTATTCTTCACCTCCGGCGGCTCCGAGGGGGACAACTGGGCCATTGAAGGGGCCTGCCGGCTCATGCGTCACAAGGGCCGGCACATCGTCAGCGGCCTGACGGAGCACGACGCGGTCCGAAAGACTCTGGACCAACTGGAGTCCCGGGGCTGGGAGGTGACCCGCCTGGCCCCCGGTCCCGACGGGGCGGTGTCCCCGGAGGCGGTGGCCGGCGCTCTGCGGCCGGATACGGCGCTGGTGAGCCTGATGCTGGTCAACAACGAGACCGGCGCGCTCACCGATATCCCCGCCATAGTCAAGGCTATCAAAGCGGCCGGGTGTCCCGCTCTGCTGCACACAGACGCCATACAAGGATACATGAAGGTGCCGCTGGATGTCAAGGCCCTGGGGGCCGACATCGTGACCGTCTCCGGCCATAAAATACACGCTCCCAAGGGCATAGGGGCCCAGTATGTCCGCGCCGGCCTGCGGCTGCCGCCCCTGATCCTGGGGGGCGGGCAGGAGAACGCCCGCCGCTCCGGCACGGAGAACATGCCGGGCATCCTGGCCCTGGCGGCGGCGGTGAGGGCCTACCGGGCCGACGCGGACGCGCCCGCCCGGATGGGGGCGCTCCGGCAGCAGATCATCGATACCCTGTCCCCCGCTCTGCCGGACATGCGCCTGATCGGCGGGGGTGCGCCCCACATCCTGTGCCTGTCCCTGCCGGGGTACCGGAGCGAGGTGCTTTTGAACTACCTGGACGGCATGGGCGTCTGCGTGTCCAAGGGCTCGGCCTGCAAGCGGGGCGCAAGGAGCCACGTGCTGGAGGCCATGGGCCTGCCCGCCAGGGTCATCGACGGGGCCATACGCGTATCCTTCGGCAGGTTCAACACCCGGGCGGACGCGGACGGGCTGTGCCAGGGGCTGATCCGGGCCTGCGGAACGCTCTATAAAATGCTGTAAAGTATATATTTGCAATCAATGGCGCACGGAGTTCCCGTGCGCCATTTTTATGCGGTTTTTGCTCAGGCCAGGAGCACCTTGTCGCTCTGGATGCTGCTGCCGGAGATCTCCGCGAATTTGTCCAGCAGGTCCTTCATGGTCAGGCGCTGCTTTTCCTCCCCGGCCACGTCGAAGATGATCCTGCCCTCGTTCATCATGATGAGCCGGTTGCCGTGGGCGATGGCGTCCTTCATGTTGTGGGTGACCATGAA
>CANPXZ010000199.1 GCA_947587485.1 uncultured Oscillospiraceae bacterium
CAGGTACGCCTCCACCTCCCGCCGGGTCACGGCCAGCATGGGCCGGACCACCCGGCCCCGCCGGGGCGGGATGCCCCCCAGGCCCCGCAGACCCGTTCCCCGGGCCAGGCGCAGCAGCAGCGTCTCGGCATTGTCGTCGGCGGTGTGGGCCGTGGCGATGGCCGGCGCGCCCAGCGCGTCCGCCGCCCGCTCCAGAAATTCGTACCGGAGCTGTCTTCCGGCCTCCTCCATGCCCAGGCGCTCCCGGGCCGCATAGGCCCGCACGTCGCCCTTTTCCGCGCGGAACGGGATATCCCTTTCGGTGCAGAAGTCCCGCACGAAGGCCTCGTCCCGGTCCGCCTCCGCGCCCCGGAGGCCGTGGTTATAGTGTCCCGCCGCCACGGGATATCCCAGCTCCCGCAGCCGGCACAGCAGATACATGGAATCCGCCCCGCCGGACACGGCGCACAGGATAAGTCCCTCCTTTGGCAGCAGGTCAGTATCCATCTTCATCCCGGCGGCGCTCGTCGTTCACATAGGTGGTGTACTCCGGTATCCACCGCAGATACACCGTCCCCACCCGGCCGTGCCGGTTTTTCAGGATGATGGCCTCGGCGGAGTTGGGATCCTCGCACTCCCGGTCGTAGTACCCCTCCCGATACAGGCCGATGACCGCGTCCGCGTCCTGCTCGATGGAACCGGATTCCCGCAGGTCCGAGAGCATGGGCCGCTTGTTCTGCCGGGCCTCGTTGGCGCGGCTCAGCTGGCTCATGCATACGATGGGCACGCCAAGCTCCTTGGCGGTGACCTTCATCATACGGCTGATGTCGCTGACAGCCTGGGTACGGCTCTCGTTGGCCCAGGAATTGCCGGAGCCCGCGCTCTGCATCAGCTGCAAATAGTCCACCACCACCAGCCCCAGATCCTCGATCCGGCGGCACTGGGCGGCCATGTCCGCCACGGTCATGGTGGGGTTGTCGTCCATGCGGATGTCCACCTTGGACAGGGCGCCCGCCGCCTCGGCCAGACGGCTCCACTCCTCGGTGTTCAACCGGCCCTGGTTGAGCTGGTACAGGTCGATATGGCTCTCTGCGGACAGCATCCGCATCACCAGCTGCTGCCGGCTCATTTCCAGGGAAAAGATGGCCACGGTCTTGCCGGAGCTCTTGGCGGCGTTCACGGCGATGTTCAGGGCGATGCTGGTCTTGCCCATGCCGGGCCGGGAGGCGATCAGCACGAAATCCCCATCCCCCAGGCCCTGCAGGCACTCGTCGATGTCCGCCAGGCCCGTGGAGATGCCGGGAAGCTGGCTGCCGCCAGCCGCCGCCTGGGAGATCTGGCTGAGCACGTCCTGGAGCACATGGGTCATGGACACCAGCCCGCCGGTTGTGCTCTCCTTCCGCAGGGCATAGACCTTCCGCTCCGCCAGCTCCAGCACCTGCTGGCCCTGGCTGGCGTCCTGATAGACCTGCTCGGAGATCTCCGACGCGGCGGAGCCCAGCTCCCGCAGCAGCGCCCGGTCCCGGACGATGGCGCAGTACCGCAGCACGTTGGCGGCCGTGGGCGTCACGTCCATCAGCTCCAGCAGATACTGCTGAGAGTTCTCCTTCCAGCACTTGCGGGTACGCATCTCGTCCAGCACGGTGACCGGGTCGACCTTGGAGCCCATGGCGAACATGGCGTAGATGGTCTCGAAGATGTCCCGGTTGACGTCGATATAAAATTCCGACCCCCGCACATTGTTCACCACGTCGGGGATACAGGCGGGGTCGATGAGCATGGAGCCCAGGATCGCCTGTTCCGCCTCCTGGGAATAGGGGACCCTGCGGCCGAGGATCTCGTCCATGACGCCTCCTAAGGGTTTCTTACTTCTCCTCCGTGACCATCACATGGATGGTGCCGGCGATCTCATAGCCCAGCTTGGCCTTCACCTGGAAGGCGCCGAACTGCTTGATGGGCTCGGTCAGGACGATCTGGTTTTTCTCGATGGCGATGCCGTGCTGGGCGTTCAGGGCCTCGGCGATCTGGCTGGAGGTGACGGAGCCGAACAGCTTCCCGCCGGCGCCGGCCTTGGCCTTCACATGGACCACCACGGCCCCCAGCTTCTCCGCGTATTCTATGGCCTGGGCCCGCTCCCGGGCGATCTGGGCCTGGCGGGCCTTATCCTTCAGGCGCATGGCGTTGAGATTGTCCGCCGTGGCCTCCACGGCCAGATTCCGGGGCAGGAGGTAGTTGCGGGCATAGCCGTCGGAGACCTCCTTCAGCTGGCCCTTCTTCCCCTGGCCCTTGATATCCTGCTGCAAGATCACTTTCATGTGTGTCTGCCTCCCCTTTTATTCGTCGATGTATTCGTCGATGGCGGCCTTCAGCTTTGCCTCCGCCTCGCCGATGGAGATATCCTTCATCTGAGCGCCCGCAGCGGACTGATTGCCGCCGCCGCCCAGCTTTTCCAAGATCACCTGCACGTTCGTCGCGCCGATGCTCCGGGCGGAGAGGATCACGCCGCCGTCCGCCGTGGGATAGAGCACCACCGACGCCTCCACGTCGGAGATGTTCAGCATCTCGTCCGCCGCCTGGGCCGCCGCCACCCGGTCCACCTCGTGGTCCATGAC
>CANPXZ010000200.1 GCA_947587485.1 uncultured Oscillospiraceae bacterium
CTGTTCGTGGCCTCCATCATCTTCATCACCGGCGTGGGCGGCCTGTCCGTCAGCTTCGGCGCGGTGGAGATCCGCACGGTGGCCTGCTCCCTGATCCTGGGCATCCTGGCCAACGTGATGCTCTCCAAGGAGAAGGACGAGGAGACGACGGATAAGCAGGCCTGACCTGCAATACTGTCGGCAAAAGCCCGGAACGCACGTCTGTTCCGGGCTTTCGCGTGCCCGGGGCCGGAAAAAGCTTGCATCTTCCCCGGGAACACCGTATAATCACTTTATATGTGTTCCGGCTTTTCGATAAGGAGACGTCATATGATCAAACGAACGATATGCCTGCTGCTGGCGGCGCTGGCCCTGACGGGCCTGGGCGCGCCCTCCCTGGCGGAGGGAGCGCCGGAGGGGGCGGACGCCGGGACGGCGGCTTCCGTATCCGCGCCCCCTGAGACCGGGGACAGCGGCGGGGCCCTCGCCGCCTCGTCCGGTCCGGCGGAGACCCGCGACGCGCTGGGCACGCCTAAGCTGGGCAGCGCCGTGAGCGTGGCGTCGGGCGTGAAGATCACCTGGAGCGCGGTGAAGGGCGCGGCAAAATACCGGGTGTTCTACAAGACCACCGGCAGCTGGAAAAAACTGGCCGACACGGCCAAGACCAGCTATACCTGGACCAAGGCCAAGAACGGGACAAAATATACCTTCACGGTCCGCTGCCTGGACAAGTCCGGGAAAAAATACGCCAGCGGCTACGATAAGACCGGCGTGTCCGTCACGTATCTCGCCGCGCCCAAGCTCAGCGCGGTCTCGAACGCCGCCACCGGCGTGAAGATCACCTGGGGCGCGGTAAAGGGCGCGGCCAAATACCGGGTGTACTATAAGACCACCGGCAAATGGACAAAGCTGGCCGACACGACCAAGACAAGCTACACCTGGACCAAGGCCAAGAGCGGGACGAAATACGCCTTCACGGTCCGGTGTATGGACAGCGCCGGGAAGAGCTTCGCCAGCGGCTATGACGATACCGGCCTGTCCGTCACCTATGTGGCCGCGCCCAAGCTGGGCACGGCGGAGAACACGGCCGACGGCGTGAAGATCACCTGGAGCGCGGCAAAGGGCGCGGGCAAATACCGGGTGTTCTACAAGACCACCGGCGGCTGGAAAAGGCTGGCCGACACGACCAAGACCAGCTATACCTGGACCAAGGCCAAGGCCGGGACGGCATACGCCTTCACGGTCCGGTGCCTGGACAAGTCCGGGAAAAAATACGTCAGCGGCTATGACAGCGCCGGCCTGACCCTCACCCGCCTCGTCCCGCCCACGGTGAATGTGTCCAATCAGCCCAACGGCATGAGGGCCACGTGGAAAAAGGCGGCCGGGGCCAGCGAATACGAGGTGTATTTCAAGGCAAAGGGCAGCGGCGGCTGGAATTCCCTCGGCAGGACCACGGCTCTCAGCTTCGACTGGAGCGACGCCGTGCTGGGCATGTCCTATGCCTTCACGGTCCGGGCCGTCGACGGCGGCTCCGTCAGCGCCTATAAGAGCAGCGGCTATGTGGTATACCAGCCCGCGACGGCCGCGTCGGCCACGGACCTGTGAAGGGCTCCCTGCCGGAGCGGCGGCTCATCGAGCCCATCGCCCACATCGAGGCGGACCTGCCCACGAAATTCGGCCTTCCCCGGCAGAGCGGCCTTGTTCCCGGCCTGAGGGGACGGGTGGTGTTCGAGCCAAAATACCGGGACCCGGCGGCCTTCCGGGGCCTGGAGGGCTTTAGCCACATCTGGCTTCTCTGGGGCTTTTCGGAAAACGGGCGGGACGCCTGGGCCGCCACGGTGAAGCCGCCAAGGCTGGGCGGCAACAAGCGGATGGGGGTGTTCGCCACCCGGTCTCCCTACCGGCCCAACGCATTGGGGCTGTCCTGCGTGGCGCTTGAGCGTCTGGAGCAGGACGAGAAGCTGGGGCCGGTGCTGTACGTGGCCGGGGCGGACCTGATGGACGGCACGCCCATCTACGACGTGAAGCCCTATCTTGCTTATACCGACAGCCGGCCGGAGGCGCTGGGAGGCTTTGCCCAGGACGTGCTGGACTACGCCCTGGAGGTGGACTTTCCACCGGCGCTGCTCTCGCGCATCCCGGCTGATAAGCGGGACGCCCTGCTGGGTCTGCTGGCCCAGGACCCCCGCCCGGCCTACATCGACGACCCGGCCCGCCGGTACGGGTTCAATTACCTCGCCTTCGACGTGCGCTTTACCGTGGACGGCAATAAGCTGACTGTGGTGGAGGTTGTGGATCTATAAGAGAGGACAAATTATGAAAGCCATCGTATCTGTTTTTCATAATTGAAACTGCGAGGGGAAAGTGAATCCCCCCTCGCAGAAAGTCGAAATCCTGTCGCACAGCGGATTTCGACTTTGACGCGCGGGAATGCCGCGCGGCTCGCCCTGACCGGGCTTCGCTCCTGTTTATCCAATCTTGGCAAGACCGCAAGGAGAACTCAATGAAAGCCATCGTATCTGTATTTCATAATTGAAACTGCGAGGGGAAAGTGAATCCCCCCTCGCAGAAAGTCGAAATCCTGTCGCACAGCGGATTTCG
>CANPXZ010000201.1 GCA_947587485.1 uncultured Oscillospiraceae bacterium
GAACTATGCCGTCGTATCCGCCGGGAAAGCGGACGGCTGCTTCCGCATCACCGTCCGGCCCCTGTATGAGGGCGTGGCCCCGCTGCCATGCGAAGGTCGGCTGGCCGACGGCCAGGAACCGCCGTCCGTGGAGGAGCTGTATTTCTACTTTGACCACGACACGCTGATCAGCGTCCGCTTCAGCGCGCCCACGGAGATACTCTCCTCCTACTCGTTGGCGGAGCTCATGAGCCTGCGGGCCGCGCTGGCCGCGGCGGGGCTGGAGGATGCTCCGGCGGAGCTCGACTGGCAGTTCGGCTATGTATATATCCCCGCCGGGAACGGCACGCTCCTGCTGGTCCCGGCCTACCGGCACGGGGACGGGACCGACGAGGTGATCGTCGGCGCGGCGGACGGGGCACTGATCGCCGGTACGCGCCCGACGGACGCTCCGTCCTCCCCCGCCCCGGCGCCTCAGGTGGCGGATATAGAAGTCCGCTGGGGCATGAACGGCCCCGTCGACTATGCGCAGACCGGATACCTCAGCTTTCCCACCGGCAGCGCCATCGACCTGTGCGCCAGCTGGTATCCCCCGGCAGCCGCCACGCCGGAATGGACCGTGGACGACAGGTCCGTCGTGACCGTTCAGCCCGACGAGACCGGCATCCACTGCCTGTGCCAGATGGCGGGCCGGACCGGCGCGGAGACGGTGCTGCATGTGAAGGTGAACGAAATGCAGACGGACATCCGGGTCGTCGTCGGGTGAAAAAGAAACGGCGCGGTGCTCACGCACCGCGCTGGATATTTTGTGGTTTCTTTCCTTATGCAAAGGGGGCTATAAAACAGCGGCGAAGCCGCACCATATATGGCTCCCTTGTGCAAAGGGAGCTGTCAGCGCCAAAGGCGCTGACTGAGGGATTGTTACCAGTCTTGTAAGTTACCTCGGCACTGGTAACAACCCCTCCGCCTCGCTGTCGCTCGGCACCTCCCCTTGCACAGGGGAGGCTTTCCAAGCAGTATCAATCCCTTTTTGTCAGCATCTCCACGATCTGATTACAGATGTCCTCCGCGTCGGCGCGAAAGCGCTTTTCGACGGCCTTTGCCTGCTCCTCGTCCGGCACCGCCAGACGAAGGGACATGATCTCGCCCACCCCGTCGGACAGGCGCATGCTCACGGTCCGGCCGCCCTTCTGGCCCGGCTCCACGTCCGTCTCGATCATGCTGGACCGGCGCATGGCCGCCGCCACCGGGGCGGTGAGCCGCTCGGCCTTGGCCCGGACGGTGTAGGGCAGGCTGGAGGACACGGTGTTCACGTTCCGGCGGCCCTTCTCCGTGATGGCGTATTTGCCGTTTTTCTCCACAATGTGCTCGCTCTGGATCAGCTCCGCCAGGCAGTCGGTGTAGTCGAACCAGGTGAAGCCCCCGTCGAACAGGGCCAGGTCCGACAGCGTCACCGGCTCCACGGGCTTGGGCAGCTTCTCCAGTATGAACAGGATCAATATCTTGATATCCAGCTTATCCCGGATGAATCCCAGATGCTCCATATGCGTACGCCTCCCTTTCCGCCTCCATTTTAGCACATCCAGCCCTGTCCGCACAAGGATATTTCACATTTTGCGCCCCGCGGCATAGACTGTACTGAAACAGCCGGGCATGCCCGGCCACCAAGACAGGAGGTATCAGCATGGCGGACAGCCAGGATTGCACCGAAGCCGTGTGCATCCATACAAGGAAAATATACGACAGCTGCCGCGATAAGGACTGCGTGGAGGACCTGCGGGTCTACCCCACCGCCAGCTCCGTGACGCATACTTAAAGATACATTTTTATGGGCTTGTCAAAAACGAGTTTTTGGCAAGCCCGATTGAAACTGCTCGGCGGAAGTGAATCCCGCCGGCAGGAAGTCAAAAGCCTGACGTACTACGGCTTTTGACTTCACGCGCGGGAATGCCGCGCGGCTCGCCCTGACCGGGCTTCGCTCCCACTCATCCATTCTTTGGCGGTCTGTATTCATCCAGTTTTCCCGCAAAGCGGTAATAGATCTCGATCTCCTGCTCCCGGCTGCCGTCTGGCGCTTTCACCGCCTCATGGACGACGATCTTTTCGATAAGCGCGTTCAGCATCTCGGCGGTCAGGGCAGTGGGGTTTGCGTACCGCTTGATAAGCGTGATCCATTTCTTCGCGTTGTCCACCGTCTCCCGCTCCTCGTTCGCTTCCGCTTGCAGCCGCCCGATCTGCTCCTCCACCTGGGCCTGCTCCGTCTGGTACTTCTCGGAGAGAAGGTCAAAGTTCCGCTCCGTGATCTTCCCAGCCGCCCAATCCTCGTACAGCTTGGTGAAAAGCCGGTCCAGCTCTCCCTGGCGCTTTTCCGCTTTCGCCAGTTCCGTTCCTTGCTTCCGGGCGGTCGCGGACCGCTCCCGGTCGCTGGCGTTCAGCATCCTTTGCAGCAGGCGGCTTTCATCCATCTGCGCCAGCGCGGACCATTCCTGGAGCCGGGCCAGGACATAGGCGTAGAGCACATCGTAGC